>CAYZMR010000006.1:34114-46893 GCA_964479515.1 uncultured Hyphomicrobiales bacterium
CAGGCGGCTTTGGCACATTCAGTTTCACCTCGACCGAAGCGCGCTGCAGATCGACCCCGGGATTGATGTAGACGACGTCGGCTGGGAAGGTGTCCTTCGGGAAGGCGTCGGCGGAAGCGAGTGCCTTCTGGCCGAGAGCGATCAGGCCTAGATTCTTCTCGTCGATCTGCACGACCAGCTGGGTGTCGCCGGACGGCGACAGCATCATGAGCACGTTGGAGGGCTGCACGATATTGCCGCGTTCGACATTCCTGGAGATCAATATGCCATCGCGCGGCGCGGCGATGACCGTGTAGCTCAGGCGTGACTGGGCCGTGGCGAGATTGGCGTGCGCCTGATTGAGTTGCGTTTCGGCCATCACATAGTCGCTGCCGCCGGAGCGGTTGGTGAACACCTGAAATTCGGCGCTGCGGACTTGCGCGCGCGCGATATCGAGCGCCCTGGTGGCATCGTCGAGCGTCGCGCGCGTGCCAAAACCGTCCTTCGCGAGCTTTTCGGCGCGCTCGAAAGCTTGTTGCGCATTGACAAGCGTTGCGCGCGCCTGCGTCAGAGCTTCCTCGGCGGCGGGAAGTGTCAGCTCGCGCAGCTGCCGCATGCGGGCTTCGCTCTGAGCGACCGCGCCCTGCGCCTGGACCACGGCGGCGCGCGCCTCGCGATCATCGAGCTTGATCAATATATCGCCGGCCTTGACGGTCTGCCCTTCCGAGACAGGGACATCCGAGACGGTCCCGGTGATCTGACTGCCGATATTGACGCGAAATGGCGCCTCGACGTGCCCGCTCGCGACGACGCTCTGGACGAAGTCGGCGCGGATCACGGTGTCGACTTCGATCACAGGACCCAGCACGAGAGGAATACCAAAGTACCCGATCGCTGCCAGCGCGCCGATGACCATGACAACCATGAGACGCTTGCGCCAAAGCAGAGCCACGGCCACGCCCAGACCTCGCAGCAATGTTGCCGGGAGGGTGATCGGTCCCTTGTCTTTCTGAGGGGGCGCATAAAGCATCGCCGAAGCTCCAACCGTAGACGAGAAGAAGTGCTCGCCGCCGGCCGCATCCGAGCATCCCGATGTCTAACCAAAGTCCGCAGCGAGCAGGATGATCTAAATCAAGTAGGCCAATTGGCCGCGACGTGAGCAGCATCAGCCTCGTTGCTTGGTAAGGGTATCGCCATTCCGGGCATCGGCCCGCGAAGAGTTGCTTCTTCGATGGGGCCCGCGCCGCGTGCCGGAGTGGTCCCGCGTCCCAATCAAGCCTTCGGATATCCGACGGTTTGCGCAAAGGTGACGAACTGCGCTGCATCGAGGGCAAGGGCGTCTACTTCGATCAGGCGCGCACGCAAGCATCGATCACCTGCCACTTTGGCCGGCGAATGTCTTGGCCCATTCGGCGGCGACAAGATAGGCCGCCACAAGCCCCACGATGGTAACTAACACCAGCGCCGGCACCGCTGCGAAGTCGAACGCGGCTCCGATCGGGGTCAGGGCGATTGCCAGCGCCACCACAAGCGCGATCAGCGAGCTTGCGACCAAAACCGGATGCGCACGGCTGACCCAAGCGGGGCCGTAGGTCCGGATAATGAAGATCACCAGGATTTGGGTGGCCATCGATTCGACAAACCAGGCGGTCCGGAACAGCTCGGGACCGGCCTTGAACCCCCAGATCAACACCGCGAACGTCGCGATATCGAACACCGACGACAGCGCTCCCATCACCACCGTGAATCGCAGGATGCCGCCCATGTCCCATGCACGCGGGCGTGCGAGATCCTGCGGGTCCACGCGATCGAACGGAATTCCGATCTCGGACAGATCGTAAAGCAGATTGTTGAGCAGGATCTGCACCGGCAGCAGCGGCAGAAACGGCAGCACCAGCGAGGCGAGCGCCATCGACAGCATGTTGCCGAAGTTCGAGCTGGTCCCCATGCGGACGTATTTGAGGATGTTGGTGAAGGTGCGCCGGCCCTCCTCAACCCCGTCGGCCAATACGCCGAGATCCTTCGACAGCAGGATCATGTCGGCGGCGCCGCGGGCGACGTCGGTTGCCCCTTCCACCGAGAGCCCGACCTCGGCGGCATGGATCGCCGGCGCGTCGTTCACGCCGTCCCCGATGAACCCGACGGTGTGACCGCGACTCTGAAGCGCGTGAATGATGCGCGTCTTCTGGTCGGGGGAGACGCGCGCGAACAGATCGACACTGTCCACCCGCCCGACGAGCGCCGGCTGGGTGAGCGCGGCGATCTCGGTGCCGATGAGCATCCCCTGCACCGGAATCTTCAGCGTCTGCGCCAGATGCTGGACCACCGCTTCGTGGTCGCCCGACACGATCTTGACGCGCACACCCGCGGTCGCGAGCCGCGCAACCGCGGCGCCCGCACTGGCCTTGGGCGGATCGACGAAGACGCAGAAGCCGGCGATCGCAAGGTCATGCTCGTCTTCCCCCGTCAGCGCGTGGCAATCCTTGGGCATCGTCTTCCAGGCGACCGCCAGCACTCGATTCCCGAGCGCCGCCTGGTCGTCGGCCAGGCGATTGAGAGCCTCGCGCGCCGCCGCATCGAGCGGCTTCGCGCTGCCATCGCCCGGGTCGAGCGCGCTTGCGCGAGCAAGCACGGCTTCCGGCGCGCCCTTGATGATGAGGGTCCGCTCGCCGGCTTTCTCGACAAGCACCGAGACGCAGCGGCGTTCGAAGTCGAAGGGCACCTCGTCGATCTTGGTCCAATCCGTGAAACGCTGCTCGCCGCACTGCTGCACGATCGCCTCGTCGAGCGGGCTGCGGATCCCAGTCTCGAAACTGCTGTTCACGCCCGCAAGGACGAGGACTCGTTCGCTGTCCTTGCCGTCGAGGCCGGGGTGGCCGATGAGTGCGATGCGCGCCTCGGTCAGCGTTCCGGTCTTATCGGTGCACAGCACGTCCATCGCGCCCAGATCGTGGATGGCGGCGAGACGCTTCACCACCACGCGCTTGGCCGCCATCCGCATCGCGCCGCGCGACAGAGTGACGGTCATCACCATGGGCAGCAATTCGGGAGTCAAGCCGACCGCGAGTGCGACGGCGAACAGGAACGCCTCGAGCAGCGGGCGCCCGAACGCGATATTCACCAGTAGGACAAAAAGCACGAGGAAGATCGTGAGCCGGAGGATCAGCAAGCCCAGCCGGTGAATGCCGCGCTCGAATGCGCTCGGCGGCTCCGCGGCGCCGAGCGCGACCGCAATGCCGCCAAATCGCGTCGCGGGTCCGGTCGCGATCACCAGCATGCTGGCGTCGCCGCTGACGACCGATGTTCCGGCGAACAGCGCGTTGAAGGCGTCGGCTGGCTCGGTGCCTTCGCACGCGCCGGCGCGCTTATCCGCCGGATAGGGCTCGCCGGTCATCAGCGCTTCATTCACGTGGACGTTACGGCTCTCGATGATCATGCCGTCGGCCGGAACCAGATCACCGGCCCGCAGCTCGACCACGTCGCCCGGAACCACCTGGTCGACCGGGATCGACACAACCTTGCCGTCGCGGCGCACATCGGCGTGAATCGCAACCGAGCGCTTGAGCGCTTCGGCGGCGACTTCCGCCCGCTGCTCCTGCACGACATCCAGGATGATGGACAGCGCAACGACCGTAAGGATGATGACGAAGCTCGCGACGTCTCCGGTCAGCCCCGAGATGGCGGCCGCGACGAGCAGAATCGCGACCAGCGGCTCAGCGAACCGCTTGGCGATCTTGACGGCGATGCGCATCCGGGGCGCGTCGACGACGGTATTCGTGCCGTAGCGTGCGAGCCGCGCGGTTGCCTCGGCCGAGGTCAGCCCGGCCGCGCTTGCCTGAACGCGCGCGAACAGGTCCGCGATCGGGATGCGCCAAAAGACTTCCGCCGGCTGTTCAGGCATGGAGTTCGGTCACCGGAAAACGTTGTCCGTCGGCGTTCACAGAAATCAAACCATGCTTGATATCAGCACTGAAGATGAAAAAGATCGGCGGAGGTTCGGCGACGCGCTTTGACATGGGTCAACGCGCATCGCGCCAATGACCTTGTTTATTGTGGCGCACCTACCAACTCTGCTCTCATCTGAAGCGAAATGGAAATGCCGTCGTTGAAGCTTGTCCAGCCCATCGAAACAACGGAGCCGAAGACGGCCCGGCCCCCGCCGGCGCAACCGTCTGCCAGCAGCGACGATTCCAAGCCTTTGCCGACGGAAGCACCGTTTTCGCAATGGGATCGGTCCCTTCATGCGGAATTGGGCCAGATGACCGGCGGGCTATCTCCGGCCGCCCTCGCCGGTGCCTATTTCGATTGGGCGATCCATTTGATGGCATCGCCCGGCAAACAGCTCGAGCTCGCCAGCAAAGCCATGACCGGCGCGCTGGATAACGTCGCATTTTCGGCCAAGTCTGTCCTCGGCAGCGAGCAGGACCCCTGCGCCGACGCGTTACCGCAAGACCACCGGTTCAGCGGTCCGGAATGGCGCACTGCGCCGTACAGCATCTTTGCCCATTCCTTCCTGTCGGCCGAGCGCTGGTGGGAAGCCGTGATGTCCGGCGTGCGCGGCACGTCGAAGAAGGACGAAGCGGTCGTCAACTTCGCGACACGCCAGCTCCTTGACGTCGCCGCCCCGACGAACTTCGTCCTGACCAATCCACAGGTGATGACGCGCACCAGAGAGCAGCGCGGAATGAACCTCGTGGCGGGGATCAATAACCTCATCGACGACATCATGCGCGAGGCGACCGGCAAGGATCCCGCTGGTACGGAGGTCTATCGTGTCGGCGAGAACGTCGCGGTCACGCCCGGGAAAGTTGTCCACCGCACGCGGCTGGCGGAGATCATTCAATACGCGCCCACGACCGGCACGGTGCGGCCGGAGCCGGTCGTGATCGTGCCCGCTTGGATCATGAAATATTACATCCTCGATCTGTCGCCAGCGAACTCGCTGGTGAAGTACCTCGTCGGGCAGGGCTTCACGGTCTTCATGGTGTCGTGGAAAAACCCCGGCCCCGAGGATCGCGACGTGGGCCTCGACGACTATCGCGTCGAGGGAGTTATGGCGGCGATCGACGCCGCGACCGCCATCACGGGCGCCAAGCAGGTGCACGCCGCGGGCTATTGCATCGGAGGTACGTTGCTCACGATCACCGCCGCCGCCATGGCGCGCGATGGCGACGATCGGCTGAAATCGTTGAGCTTCTTCGCAGCGCAGATCGACTTCACCGAAGCCGGCGAGTTGATGCTGTTCATCGACGAAAGCCAGATCGCCTTCCTCGAAGACATGATGTGGCAGCGCGGCTATCTCGACGCGCGACAGATGTCCGGTGCATTTCAGCTTCTGCGCTCCAATGATCTCATCTGGTCGCGCATGGTCCAGGATTATCTCCTGGGTGAGCGCTCCGGCTCTTTCGACATCATGGCGTGGAATGCGGACTCGACGCGTATGCCGTACCGCATGCATTCGGAATATCTCCGCTCGCTCTTTCTGAACAACGATCTCGCAGAAGGACGTTTCGAGGTGGCCGGGCGTCCGATCGCGATGACCGACATCCGCGCGCCGATCTTCGTCGTCGGGACCGAGCAGGACCACGTGGCGCCGTGGCATTCGGTCTACAAATTTCATCTGTTGAGCGACACTGAAGTGACCTTCGCGCTGACGAGTGGCGGCCACAATGCCGGCATCCTGTCGGAGCCCGGCCACAAGAACCGGCACTACCGGCTCACGACCAAGGGCGCGGACGCCCGCTTCGTGGATGCAGATTCATGGCTTGCCGCCAACGCCCCGCGCGAAGGCTCATGGTGGACGGCCTGGAATGACTGGCTTGCCGCGCGTTCCGACGCGCCAGTCCCGCCGCCATCACTCGGTCGTGCCGAGAAGGGCTTTCCGCCCGTCGACAACGCGCCCGGACGCTACGTCCTGGTTCGCTGAAACGGCCGAGCCCGCCCGACGCAATGCGGTGCGATGCTAGCAACTGGATGACCGACGAACTCGCAAGCTGCGTGAGCGTCCGCGATACGGTCTCGATCGTGAGACCCAGATGATCGGCGATGTCCTGGCGCGACATCGGCAGTTCGACCGCCGTCTTGATCGACAGGCGGTCCGCCATGTCGAGGAGGAAGGCAGCCAACCGCTCCTGCGCGCTCTTGATGAGCAACAGGGCATGCTGGTGCGACCGTTTCAACTCGGTCGCGGTCAGCGCCCAGAGTTGCCTCGCAACCTCGCCATCACGTTCCGCGGCCTTGAGCACGGTCGCGCGCCGAACCAGGAGAATCCGGGAATCGACGATGGTCTCGGCCGAACATGCGTGCTCGTCGCCGGGATCGCTCCCGAACACGTCGCCGGGCAAATAGAAACCGAGAATCTGGCGTCGGCCGTCACTAAGGACCTTATATGTCCGCACTGCGCCGCTCAGCACTTTGTAGACGTAGTCGGCGGGCTCATCTTCTCCGTAAACCTCGGCGTTGCGGCCAAACGGCATCGCGGCGCCGTTGAGCTCGATGCGACATTTAGATTATCGACTTAAGGGCAAGCCCTTAGGTCATGACCCAAGCGCTATCCCGGAGGTCATCCGATAAATTGACGGAATGTCCCGGGCTGTGAATAGAGGGCTTGGCGATAGCAGCCTGGTAAAGGTAGTAAGCTGAAAGAATGGACGATTTGCCCTTACCGGAAGCCACGGCGGAGTTGCGAGTCCGCTTGCGGGCGTTTGAAGCCGCCCAGGCCATGGTTCGCAGCCGAAGCGGAACGATTCTCTTCTGGGCCCGCGGCATGGAGCGCCTCTACGGCTACACCGCCGCCGAAGCGATCGGTCACTCCTCCCACGAGTTGCTGCGAACCGAATTTCCGGAGCCACTCGACAAGATCGAAGGCGAACTGACGGTACGCGGCGAATGGAATGGCGAGGTTGTTCATTACCGCCGCGACGGACAGCGCCGGACTGTCGCCAGCCAGTGGTCGCTTTGGCACGAAGGGCCTTGGACTGCCGTTGTGGTCATCAACAACGATATCACCGACTTGAAGAACGCAGAGCAGGATCTGTTTGCGCGCGAGGCCCACCTCAAGTCTATCCTCGACACCGTTCCCGACGCGATGATCGTCATCGACGAGCAGGGGGCGATGCAATCCTTCAGCGCGGCGGCGGAGCGGCTGTTTGGCTTCACCGGCGACGAGGTCCTTGGCCAAAACATCAAGATGTTGATGCCCCAGCCCTACCGCGAAAACCATGATGGCTATCTTGAACGCTATCACCGGACCGGGGAGCGACGCATCATCGGGATCGGACGTGTTGTGGTTGGGGAGCGTAAGGATGGCTCGACCTTCCCGATGGAGCTTTCAGTCGGCGAGATGAGGTCCAACAACGTCCGCTATTTCACCGGATTCATTCGTGACTTGACGGAGCGGCAGAGCACGGAAGCGCGCCTGCAGGAACTCCAGACCGAGCTCGTTCATATTTCTCGGCTCACCGCGATGGGCGAAATGGCCTCCGCGCTTGCCCACGAGCTGAACCAGCCCTTGTCGGCCATCGCCAACTACATGAAAGGTTCCCGGCGGCTGCTCGAGGGCCGCTCGGACGATGACTCGATCTTGATTCGGGACGCGATGCAAAAGGCTGCCGAGCAATCCCTGCGCGCGGGCGAGATCATCCGCCGGCTGCGGGATTTCGTCGCGCGGGGAGAGACCGAGCGGCGCGTTGAAAGCGTCAAGAAGCTTATCGAGGAAGCGAGCGCGCTGGCATTGGTCGGCGCTAAGGAGCACGGCGTCCGGGTGACGTTCCGAATCGATCCGGCCCATGACCGGGTCCTGGTCGACAAGGTACAAATCCAGCAGGTCTTGCTGAATCTGGTCCGAAACGCCATCGAAGCCATGGAGCAGTCCCCGCGTCGCGAATTGCTGATCGCGAGCCGCGCGCACGACGACGCTATGCTGGAGCTGTATGTGGCCGACAGCGGTCCCGGCATCTCGCCGGAGATCGCGGCGCAGCTTTTTCAGCCCTTCGTCACCACCAAGCGCTATGGCATGGGAGTGGGCCTGTCGATCTCGCGTTCGATCATCGAAAGCCATGGGGGGCAGATACGCGCAGAACCGAACGGTGGAGGCGGGACGGTCTTTCGCTTTACCCTGCCGGAGGTAACCAACGAGGATATCGGCGATGTCGCCCGCTAGATTGGTGCACGTGATCGACGATGACGACGCGGCGCGCGACTCGCTCGCGTTTCTGCTCGGCACCGCGCGCATGGACGTGCGCACCTACGAGTCCGCCGTGGCCTTCCTGTCGGCGCTGCCGGGCATCACGTCCGGCTGCGTCATCACGGACGTGCGAATGCCGGAGCTCAGCGGGGTGGATTTGTTACGACGCCTCAGGGAGCTCAAAGTCGACCTGCCGGTAATCGTCATCACGGGGCACGGCGACATCCAGCTCGCCGTCGAGGCCATGAAAATCGGGGCGGTGGATTTCATCGAGAAGCCGTTCGACGACGAGATGCTTCTTGCTTCCGTCAAATCCGCACTGGGGCGGCTGGAGCGGGACGCTCAGCAGCGCGCCGATCACGCACGACTGGCAGAAAAGCTGGAGTCCCTGTCAAATCGTGAACGCGAAGTGCTCGACGGCCTTGTCACCGGGAAACCGAACAAGATCATCGCTTACGATCTTGGCATCAGCCCCCGCACGGTCGAGATCTACCGCGCCAATGTCATGACCAAGATGAACGCCGGAAGCCTTTCCGACCTCGTGCGCATGGCCCTGCTGGGCGGCCTGCTGAAGGCGGCTCCCGACGAGTGAAATCGGGCCATGGTTGCCGCAGTCTTGCGCTAAATCAAGGCATCGCCCGAGATAGTCGGTCTTGATCGCGCTGAAAGGCATGAACAGGCCGAGATCAGTGCGCCCACAACCCGAATCCGTTCCGGTAAAGCCCTCCATCCTGGTCGTCGACGACGACCAGGCGATTAGGAGCTCGCTCGTATTTTCGCTCCAGGTCGAGGGTTTTGAAGTCCGGGCCTATCCGAGCGGAGCTGCCTTGCTTGAAGACCCTCCGATTACGAAAGCGAGGTGTCTGGTCGTCGACTACAATCTGCCGGGAATGAACGGCCTGGACCTCGTGATGGAACTGCGAAGGCGTAAGCTCACGGCGCCGGTGATTCTCATTACTTCCCTGCCCAGTTCCGTCATTCGGGCACGGGCCGCCGCGATCGGCGCCGTCGTCGTCGAAAAGCCGCTCCTCGGCGAGGCGCTGTTCCAGGAGATCCGCTCGGCGCTGCGGGTGTGCTAACCCGAAGCACCCTTCGACCGAGGCGACTCGCCGTCCCGGCGCACGCTCGCCAGCAGCGCCAGCCGCGACTTCGCGCCGCAAGCGTTGCCTGCGCCCGTACCTCCTGGAAGAAGCCGAGCGCTGCATTGAACAGCAAAAGAAGCGCGCCACCGCGCTGGTGAGGCGAACGGCCGCGGCTGCGTCCGGCGGGCTGGTCAGTTCATGTTCGAAGTGTGTCGGGTTGGTCTTTCACGAGGGTAACTGCCCTGGCTCAAGCTAGGCTGAGCGAACAAGGTCCCAGCTCTGCCGTGCGATCACCAGGTCCTCATCGGTCGGGATGACCCAGGCGGACACGCGGCTGTCGGACTGCGTCAGCCGCGGGCCCACATCCTTCTCCTCATCCGGGATCACGCCCAGCCAAGCTGCATCGGCGAGTACGCGCCGGCGGATCTCCGGCGCGTGCTCGCCGATGCCGGCCGTGAACACGACGGCGTCGAGGCCGCCGAGCGCTGCGGCCAGCGATCCCAGTTCACGACCGATACGATAGACGAAGAGATCGATGGCTTGACGCGCGTGCGGCTCATTGCTGGCAAGCAGGACCCGCATGTCGCCGCTGACGCCGGAAACGCCCAGCAGTCCAGAGTCATGATACAGCAAATTGCTGACAGCGTCGGCCGACATGCCTTTCTGCTGCATCAGATAGAGCACCACGCCGGGATCGAGATTTCCGCAGCGCGAGGCCATCGGCAGCCCGTCCAGAGCCGTGAAGCCCATCGTGGTGGCGACGCTCCGCCGTGCTCGCATCCCGCACATGCTGGCGCCACTGCCGAGATGAGCCACGACAACGCGGCCGTCGGCCCCGCTCCCGAGATAATCCGGCAGCACGCTCGCGATGTATTCATAGGACAGGCCGTGGAATCCGTATCGTCGTACGCCTTCGTCGATCAGCCGACGCGGCAGCGCGAATGTCGTCGCGACCGATGGCTCGGCAAGATGAAAGGCCGTGTCGAAACACGCGACCTGCGGCAGCGTCGGATGCAGCTTGAACAGCGCATCGATCGCCGCGAGGTGATGCGGCTGATGCAGCGGCGCGAGCGGGATGAGCGCGCGCAGGTCCGCGGTGACGGTCGCGTCGATACGCACCGGCGCGGCGTAGCGCGACCCGCCGTGAACGACCCGGTGCCCCGCCGCAATCAACGTATATTGCGCGAACTGCCGGTCCACCCACTGCAGCAGGACCGCAAGCGCATCCTCCTGCGTCTTCGCGGATACGGCCTGATCGATCAGCGTCGCTCCGCCGGCTTGCTGTCCGACGAAATGCGCGTCATGGCCGATCTCCTCGATCTCGCCGTTGCACAGCAACGTGGCTGCGGTGGGCCGCTCCTCGGCCGGATACAGTGTGAACTTCAGACTGGACGATCCGGCGTTGAGAACCAGGATGGCGTCGCTCATGGCATCTTGTTCTTGCTGCGGCGAGCGAGCAGAAGCGCGATCGCCGATGAGCCGAGGCGCGCCAGCGTCTTGTCGGCGCGGCTCGTCAGGATGATCGGGACGCGGGCACCGAGCACGATGCCGGCGATCTGGGCGTCGGCCAGGTACTCGAGCTGCTTTGCCAGCATGTTGCCGGCCTCGAGATCGGGCACGACGAGGATGTCGGCCTTTCCGGCGACCGGAGAGACGATTCCTTTCGTTCGCGCAGCTTCCTCGGAGATCGCATTGTCGAAGGCGAGCGGGCCGTCGAGCACCCCGCCCGTGATCTGTCCGCGTTCCGCCATCTTGCACAGCGCGGCGGCATCGAGCGTGGACCTGATCTTCGGCGACACCGTCTCGATCGCGGAAAGAATCGCCACATTCGGCCTCGGGATGCCGAGTGCATGGACGAGATCGATCGCGTTTTGCACGATGTCGCGCTTGTCATCGAGCGTCGGGTAGGCGTTGATCGCCGCGTCGGTGATGAAAAGCGGCCGCGGATAGAGCGGCACATCGAGCGCGAAGACGTGACTGATCCGCCGCGCCGTACGCAATCCGTAGTCTTCATCGACGACGGCATGCAGCAGTTCGTCAGTGTGCAGGCTCCCCTTCATCAGGGCTTCCACCTCGCCGCTCCGCGCCATCGCAACCGCCTGCGCGGCGGCAGCATCGCTGTGCTCGGTCGGCACGATCTTGTAGGCGGAAAGATCGATCTTCGCCTTCGCGGCCGCGGCGCGGATTTTTGCCTCGGGGCCGACCAGGATGGGAACGATCAGGTTCGCACGCGCGGCCTCGATGGCGCCGATCAGTGAGACGTCGTCGACGGGATGCACGACGGCCGTGCGGATCGGAGCAAGGCCGCGCGTCATCTCGATCAGGCGCTGATAGCGGCGGCCCTTTTCCAGCAGCGTGACGTCCGACAAGGCAACGCGCGGCCGCGACAC
The DNA here is from genome assembly GCA_964479515.1 of uncultured Hyphomicrobiales bacterium. GTDB lineage: Bacteria > Pseudomonadota > Alphaproteobacteria > Rhizobiales > Xanthobacteraceae > PALSA-894. Next base: position 45,751 of record CAYZMR010000006.1, read on the forward strand.
CTTCTCGGTCGGCGCGATAACCTCGGCGACCCCGTCGATCACGACCTCGCCCTTCTGGTTGGTGGCCTCGCAGCCGAGTACCACACGGCTGCCCTCTTTCTTCTCCTTCACGGTGACGCTGACCGTGAGGGTATCGCCCATGCCGACGGGCCGCCGGAAATTCAGTGACTGATTGACGTAGATCGTTCCCGGTCCGGGTAATTGCGTACCGAGCAGGGTCGAAAACAGCGAGCCGGTCCACATGCCATGAGCGACAATTTTATGAAACACGTCGCTTTTCGCAAAAGCCTCATCGACGTGGGCCGGATTGACGTCGCCGCTCATGACGGCGAACAGCTCGATGTCCTTGTGCGTCAAAGTACGGACCAAACTTGCCGTCTCGCCCGGCATCAGCTCGGCGAATATGCGGTTTTCAATCAAGTCCATATCGCGGTCTCGTCAAAATCTTGATCGGCGCGGATGTTTTCATGACCGCGTCGGTCTCCTGCGGCATTGCGTAAGATCAACCACAACCCCGCCCGGCACGGTAAAGCGGCCCGAAAACGCGATAGAGCGTCGATCGCGAGATGCTGGACGCTTCTCGACTAGGGCATTTCCAGGCGACGGCCTCAAATCGCCGACTGTGGCTGTTCGGTCGCGCTCCTCTTCCTCTCGAGGAGATGTGCAGCACTGCGAACGAGATAGCGAGGAGCGATCCATTGGCGCAGCGAATCCGGATTCGTATTCAAGCGCGGTTCGGCCCGCCGCCGGGAAGCATGCAGCGACCTTTGATTTGAAGAACGGCGCTCCTTGCCGCCAAGCCTCTCAATCGCATCGTCCCAGCCTGTCGGGCGGGGGTGAGTTTGATACCGAGGATGCGTGCCGCTTCGTACTCGGCGACTTCGCCTGTGATGCCGAGGGGCTTGCCGGTCGCGTCGCGGTGTTTCTGGGCGAGCTTCTTTGCGGCGCGAAGAATCAGCATGACGGTATCGTCTGTTGGCACGGCTCGTTCCCTTGCGGCCGGGTCACCACGACCGCCTCTGTGGGGGGCGGCGTGGGTGGAAACATTATTACTAACGAATTGATTTCAATAGAGAAAATAGACTATTTGGCGGAGGGAGTGGGATTCGAACCCACGATACGGTTTCCCGTATACACGCTTTC
>CAYZMR010000007.1:0-6239 GCA_964479515.1 uncultured Hyphomicrobiales bacterium
CGCGACCCGAGCAGTGAGCTACATGTGTGCGAGAAATCAACGCTTACACATTCCCCTTGGTTGGAACGAGTTCCGCGCGCGGAAGCGCTATTGTCTGAACACGGGAATTTTTGGGCCTTGGCATATGGATTCTCCATTTCAATAATGGCGATCTCCATCAGTCGAACTTAAAGCTTATGTCAATATTGCGCGTTCGAGCACTATGCCGGAAACATATTCATCATATTTTTCAATGGCTTGAGGGCATAACGGGAGAAGCCCCGCCGCCGGCTTTGTGTCAGTTTCAAGGCAACTCCGGTGGGATCCGATTCGCGCAATGACTGATTTTGGAACATCCCGTCTTGGAGGGATCAACGCCTGCTAGCAGTGTGTCCGGTAACGATCGACGCAGATGCTGACCACCTCGACCGGGTCGCGTCGTTCCCACACCGTCGAGACAAGCTCGACTTCGTAGAATCCTTCAAAGCCCGCACGATCGGCGTTGGCGCGAATTCCGGCGATATCGATGACGCCGTCGCCCATCATGCCGCGGCCGCCCACGTTCTCTTCCATCGTCGGCAGCCAATCGCACAGGTGGAAACCGGCAATCCGGCCTTTCGCGCGCTGGATTTCGAGGTCAAGGTTCGGATCCCACCAGACGTGATAGACATCGATGATGATGCCGAGGTCTTCGCCGAGGGCGTCGCACAGAGAATTGGCCTCGCTGAGCGTGGTGAGTGACGACACATCTGCAGCCTTCATCGGGTGGATCGGCTCGATGCCGATCGTAACACCTCCCGAACGTGCAAACGGCAACAGTTCGGCGAGCTCGTCAGCGGTGCGTTGACGGGCGGCCTGCAAACCTTTCTCGCCAGCCGGCAGGCCGCCAGAGACGCAGACGAGGCTTTTGGCCCCGAGTTGTGCTGCCTGTTCGAGAAGCGCGCGATTGCGCTCGCGCTCTTTGGCACGCTCCGCCTTGCCGGTCGCAACAAACATGCTTCCGCAGCAGTAGCTCGTTGCGACGAGGCCATGTGCATCGAGTGCGCGGCGAGTATTCGCCACGCCATAAGCCTGCACGCTTGCCGGCCAAAGTCCGATGCCTCGCACGCCGGCGCGCGCGTAACCGGCGATCGCGTCGGGCAGGTTCCAACGCTTTGTAGTAACGTGATTGATCGACAGGCGCGCGAGTTCGGGCATTGTCAGAATATTCCCGATCTCCGGGCGGCTTGCGGCCGGCTGTGCTTATGATTCCGCGATCTGTTTCTTATACGTTTCGGGGAGCGGGATAAGCGCGATCAGTCCGAGCAGGCCGCCTATCGCCGCCGATGCCGCCACCGCATAAATCGAGCCGAAATAGCTCATTACCCACACCGGCAGGAAGCTGACCGGGATGCCGATGATGACCGTCGAGAGCTGGTACGAGATCGAGATTGCGCTGTAGCGTACTTCCGTCGGGAAGAGCTCTGCTAAGAAGCTCGACTGCACCGCGGTTGTGCCGGCCTGCGCCAACATCCACACCAGGGTATTGGCGAGGATGACGGCCGGCAAGGTCTTCATCTCGAGGAGCCAGAAGAACGGGAACGGCACGATGGCGTACATCAGCAATCCGAACATGTAGATGGGCTTGCGGCCGATTCTGTCGGACAAGCGAGCCATGATCAGCAAAGCCACGATGTTGGCGACGGCGGCGACGAGCCCGGCGATGAAATTCCAGTTTGCTGGAAGGCCGAGGACGCGCTGCGAATAATTTGCGCCGTACACGATCAGGATGTAGCTGCCGAATAGCAGCCCTGCCTGCAGAATCATACACAGCAGCAAGGGGCGCCAGTGTCGAACAAAAAGCGACTTGACGGGCAGCGCTTCGCGCAGCGTTTTTCTCTTGTTGAGGTTTTCGAAATCGCGCGTTTCCGCGACCATCAGTCTCACGTAAAGCCCGACAAGGACGAGCGCGGCGCTGGCAAAGAATGCGATGCGCCAGCCCCAGCGCAGGAAATCGTCGAGTGAGGTCATCACGACGATCAATTGCATGACGCCGCTCGCAAGGAAGAAGCCGAGCGGATTGCCAACTTGGCTGAACACGCCATACCAGCCGCGTTTTTGCGGTGGCGAATTTTCAATTGTCATCAAAACGGCGCCGCCCCATTCGCCTCCGAAGAAGATTCCCTGCAATAGCCGCAAACCAACCAAGGCGGAGACGGACCAATAGCCCCAACTCGCATAGCCCGGGATCAGACCGATGACGCAAGTCACGATGCCCATGCCAACCAGCGTCACGATCAGCGCGATCTTGCGGCCTTTGGTGTCGCCGAAATGTCCGAACAGGACCGCGCCGAGGGGACGCGAGACGAACGCCGCGACCAGCGTGCCGACAGAGCCGATGTATCCCGAGACAGGATCGGTCGCAGCGAAAAAGATTTTTGAAAAGACGAGCGCTGAGCAGAAGACGAAAAGGTAGAAGTCGTACCACTCGATCGTAGTGCCAATCAGACTTGCGAAGGCCGCACGCTGAATGCTGGGCGCTGTGGGTGTTTCGGTCGCTGCCTGGGACGTCGCCATGTGAACTGTTCCCCCTCTCGGCTCGTCAACGCGGACTTTCCGAGCCTTCGCTTGACACTTCTCACCCACTGTATACGGTATGACAATCGATTTGAGACGTCAATCGAGGCCGAAAATGTCAGCGCTTTGTGACAAGGGGGTCTCAGCGGCGGGCCTCTTGTGCTCCTGGGCGCGGTGATGCGTACGGCGGATATCTGCATCGTTGGTGGCGGCTTGTTGGGAACGGCAACGGCGTATTATGCCGCCAAAGCCGGCCTGAAGGTCATCTTGGTCGAGGAACGCGAGCTCGCGTCCGGCACGTCGGGCGTGGCGTTCGGCGGCGTATCGCTTGCGATCTACAGCTACGCCTCGGCGCGCGTGCCGAGCACCTATGTCGAGATATCGAAGGCGAGCCTGTCGCTTTATCAGCGCGCGCAACAGGAAATCGGGCCGCCGCTCGATCTCGATGCTCCAGGCAGCATCGATCCTTTTTATAACGAAGAGGATAGCGCGCGTGGACTCGAACGTTGTCGCGGTCTTCAGGCTTGCGGCGTTCCCTGCGAGTTCATCGACTACAAGCAGATCAAAGAGATCGAGCCCGCCGTCGCGCCGATCGCCGTCAATGCAATCTATTGTCCGGTTGACGCGCATGTCACGCCGATGGGCGTGGTGTGGGCTTTCACAAAGGCTGCGCGGCGGATGGGGGCCGAAATCCTCACCAACACACGCGCGACGTCATTGATCAGCCGCGGCGACCGCGTGATCGGCGTCACGACCAGCGCCGGCGAAATTTCGGCCGGCACGGTCGTGTGCGCATCCGGTTCCGGCGTGCCCGCCCTCGCTGCAGGCGTGGGCGTTCAGGTGCCGCTCGATCTGGCGCGCGGACAGATGTTCGTGACGGAGCGCATTCCGCCGCTGCTGCGCACGTATGTGCACAATATCAAGCAGACCCCGGCGGGCACGATTGTCTTCGGTACGACGCGCGAACCCAATATCAAAGACACGACCATTACGTCGCCCGAAGGAACGCACAAGATGTTGAAGTGGGCATCGAGCCTCATTCCGGCGCTGGCGAACGTCAAATTGTTGCGGTCGTGGGCCGGCCTGCGTCTGCTACCGCCCGACGGCTACCCGATCATAGGCAAGCCCGACGGAGTTGAAGGGTTGTTACTCGCTGTTATGCATCGTGGCGTCACGCTCGCGCCCGTCATCGGCAGCATCCTGACCGACTTGGCGACGGCGGGCAAAACCGCGCACGACATTTCGCCTTATCGATTGGAGCGGTTCGCGCCGAGCGCGGTCAGCGCCGAGGCACGGGAGACCTTCTATGGCACCTAAGCAAGGAGGCGACCTGCGCGCCGCCAGCATCGGTCGGGGTCCACCAGTCTCAATAAATATTGACGGCAAGGAAGTTGAAGCCTTCGGGGGCGAAACCGTGCTCGCAGCTCTGTGGGCGAGCGGCGACCTCACGGTCCATACGACGGCACGCACACACGAGCCGCGCGGTTATTTCTGCGGGATCGGGGTCTGCTTTGATTGCCTGGTGACGATCGACGGCATCGTCAACCTGCGCGCCTGCCTCGAACCGGTACGGTCGGGCATGAAAATCGAGCGTCAGCGGGACGCGGGTTACACCCATGCACGTTGACGTCGTTGTTGTCGGAGGCGGTCCCGCCGGCATGTCGGCAGCAATTGCGGCGGCGGAAGCCGGCGCGAAGGTCGTCATTCTCGACGAATATGCCAAACCGGGTGGGCAATTCTTCAAATGCACTGGCGACGAGTTTTCGGTTGCGCCAGAACGGTTGACACGGGAATACGCACGCGGCGAGGCGCTGCGCGGTCAGCTCCGCCATCCAAACATCACCGTGTTGACGCGCGCGCTGGTGTGGGGCCGCTTCGATGACCGCATCATGGTGGCGCACGAAGGCTGTTCGAAAGCCTTCCGCGGCAAGGCGCTGGTGATCGCGACCGGCGCCTACGACCGGCCGGTGGCATTTCCGGGGTGGACCTTACCGGGCGTCGTCACCGCGGGGGGCGCCCAGACCCTGGCGAAGAGCCAATGGGTCAAGCCCGGACGCCGGATGCTGCTCGCGGGAGCGGGCCCGTTCCTACTGCCGGTCGCGCTGTCACTGCTGCGCGCCGACGTTTCGATCGCAGCGCTCGTCGAGGCCACAAGGCCGATCGATTGGTTGCCGCATTTCGGCGCGCTGTGGGGCCAATGGCCACGCTTTTCCGAAGCCTTCGAGTACAAGGCCAATCTGCGCCGTGCCGGCGTGCCGACTGTGTATCGCCACAAGATCGTGCGCGCGCTCGGGGAAAAAAAGGTAGAGGTTGCGATCATCGCCAAGGTCGATCGCGACTGGCGCGCAATTCCGGGGACCGAACGCACGATCGAGGTTGATGCGATCGCGATCGGCTATGGCTTCCTCCCCAATATCGAGTTGGCAGCCCACAGCGGCTGCGAGCTTCGTTTCGACAATTTCGCGCGCACTTGGTTTGCGAAGTGCACCGACACCATGGCGACGAACAAATCCGGCGTGTTCGTCGCCGGCGAGATCACCGGCATCGGCGGTTCGGCGCTGGCGCTCGAAGAAGGACGGATCGCGGGCATTTCGGCAGCAGAATTTGCCGGCTCGCTGACCGCGGATGCAGCCGGCACGCTGCGGCGCGGGCCGATTGCGCGACGCACTCGTCTCGATCGCTTTGCTGGCGCGCTCAACGAGTTGTTTGGTCCGCGTCCCGGACTTTGGGAATTCCTCAAAGAGGAAATGACGGTCTGTCGCTGCGAGGAAGTTAAGGCCGGCGACATTACGGCCTGCATTGCCGATGGCGCCACCACCAACAAGTCAATCAAGGATTGGACGCGCGCCGGCATGGGTCTTTGTGAAGGCCGCATCTGCCGCGGCATGGTCGGCGAGATTCTTGCGCGCGAGCGCGGCGTCGAGCTTTCCACCATCCCATTTCCGAGCGTGCGACCGCCGATCAAACCGGTTCCATTCTCCACCTTGTTGCAAGACGACCGTCAGTCCGAGAGCATCGCATCGTGATTGAAATCGGCGTCGATATCGGCGGCACGTTTACCGACATCGTCTTGATGCGCGACAATCGGATCGCGCACTACACCAAGGTCCCCTCGACGCCCGGCAATCTGATCGACGGCGTGCGCAATGGCGTCACGCGTGCGCTCGCTGCGGTCGATCTCAAACCCGCTGATGTCGGTCGGTTCGTCTACGGCAGTACGGTCGCGATCAACGCGCTTATCCAGCAGAAAGGCGCCGTCACCGGCCTCATCACCACGGATGGCTTCGAAGATGTCCTCGAGATCGGCCGCCACAAGCGCTCGCATCTCTACAATCTCTTCCTCGAGCCGGAGACCCCCGTATTCCTTGCGCCGCGCCGCCGCCGCTTCGCCATTCCCGAGCGGATTGCCGCGGACGGTTCGGTGGTGATGCCGCTCGATGAGGAGGCGCTGCGCACCGCGGTGGAAGCGTTGAGCGCACAGGGCGTTACCGCGATCGCGGTTTGTTACCTCTTCTCGTTCCGCAATCCGGCACACGAGCAGCGCACGCGCGAGATCATCCGCAAGATGCGGCCCGAGATCCATGTGTCGATCTCGAGCGAGGTCGATCCGGCCTTCCGTGAATATGAACGCACCGTGATGACGACGCTCGATGCGTACCTTCAAGGCGCCGTCGGCGATTATGTTTCGCGGCAGCGGGACGATC
>CAYZMR010000007.1:6339-39917 GCA_964479515.1 uncultured Hyphomicrobiales bacterium
GATGCGTACCTTCAAGGCGCCGTCGGCGATTATGTTTCGCGGCAGCGGGACGATCTTGCCCGGATCGGCATCGAAGCGAAATTGCAGGTGATGCAATCGCGCGGCGGCATCACCAGCCCCGAAGCGGTCATGACGCGACCGGTGTCGCTGCTTCTTTCCGGCCTCGCGGCTGGTGTGATCGGCGCCAAACATGTTGCGGTCGAGTCCGGCCAGCACAACGTGATTTCGCTCGACATGGGCGGCACAAGTTGTGACATCGCGCTCATCCGAGACGGCGCTCCGATCGTCACCAACCAGACCCGCGTCGCGCGCTTCCCACTCCGCATGCAGATGGTCGACGTCAACACGATCGGCGCCGGCGGTGGCAGCATCGCCTGGGTCGACGGAGCAACGAGTCTGCGCGTTGGCCCGCAAAGCGCCGGCGCGGAGCCCGGCCCCGCCTGCTATCGTCGCGGCGGCGTCGACGCGACCGTGACCGATGCCAGCCTCGTCCTTGGCTATCTCAATCCCGGCACTTTCGCGGGCGGCATCTCGCTCGATCTCGATGCAGCCAAGGCCGCGATCAAACGCGTGGCCGATCGCATCGGACTTGACTTGGTCGCAACAGCGGCGGGTATCCACCGCATCGTCAATGCGCGCATGAACGACGAGGTGCGCCGGGTTTCGGTGCAGCGTGGGTTCGACCCGCGGCAATTCACATTGCTGCCGCTTGGCGGTGCCGGCCCGGTGCATGGCTGTGCGCTTGCGCAGGATCTCAATATGGCGAAGGTGTTGATCCCAGATACGCCGGGCGTGTTGTCGGCGTTCGGGTTGCTGGTTGCCAATATCGAACACGACCAGATGGAGACGCTGGCGCGGCGCGCCGATCAGGTCGATCGTGCGGCGCTTGAAGAAGTCTTCAAGCGACTGGAAGCGCGCGGGCAGACCAAAATGTCTGCGGATGGCGTCGCGCCGGATGACGTCGAGATCAGACGTCAGGCCGACATGCGGTACGTCGGGCAGTCCTACGAACTGACAATCGAAGTGGATACCAACGCGTTAGACCCGATCGCAGCAGCGGTGGCGCTGTTCCATGAGCGGCACGATACGTTGTACGGCCACAGCAACACGGCGGCGCCGGTCGAGTTCGTCAATCTGCGAACAATCCATGTGCATCGCCCCAAAGAACGCGAAAATCCGCCGACTCAAGTGTTGTCCGCCGTGCCTCCGAACCCGATCGCGCACCGCGATGCCTATTTCGACAGTGGCTTTGTTAAGACGCCGGTTTACGACCGCAAGCAATTGAGCGTCGGACAGGAGATCGCTGGTCCTGCGATCATCGAACAAGCTGATACAACCGTCATCATCCATCCCAGGCAGCGGGCGCACTTGCGCGCGGACCGCAGCATCCTCGTGGACGTTCTGCATGCGTAACGACGCTATCGATCCGATCACGCTCGAAGTCTTGCGCAACCGGCTCGAGGCGATCGCACAGGAAATGCAGGACGCGCTGGTACACAGCGCCTATTCCAATATCATCAAGGAAGGGCACGATTGCTCCGCCGCGCTGTTCGACGGCGGCGGCGAGGTGATCGCGCAGGCGACCGCTCTACCCGCGCAGCTCGGCGTGCTGCCGACGGCGATCAAGCGCATGGTCGCGATCTTCGGGGGCAACCTCGCCGACGGCGACGTACTGATTGTCAACGATCCCTATGATGGCGGCACGCATTTGCCGGATATTTGCCTGATAGCGCCGGTCGTGAAAAGCGGTGTCGTCACTGCTTACGCGGCGTGCATTGCGCATCATCAAGATATCGGCGGCAAGACGCCGGGAAGTCTCCCGACCGACTCAACCGAGATTTTCCAAGAAGGCCTGCGCATTCCTCCCATCAAGCTCTATGACAAGGGCGCCCGCAATGAGACGGCCTTCGCTTTCATCGCGCGCAACGTGCGGCTACCAAAGATCACGGCTGGCGATCTCGACGCCCAACTCGCCTCGCTGCACGTCGGAAAGACGCGACTCGCGGCGGTGCTCGAGGAGCAGGACGCGCAATCCTTCAAGTCCTATATGGCGGAGTTGCTTGATCGTGCCGAGCTGGTGACGCGTCAATTCATCGCAACGATCAAGCCCGGCGAATACAGCTTCGAGGATTATCTCGACGACGATGGCATTGACCGCGAGACTTTGGTTCGCATCCGCGCCACAATCTCGGTCAAGGGGTCCGATCTCAATATCGACTTCACGGGATCGTCGCCGCAGCTCAACGGACCCCTCAATGCCGATCGGGCGGCTTTAATGTCAGCCGTCTATTTCGCGATAAAATCGGTCACCGACCCGATGGGTCCGACCAATGGTGGGAGCTTCCGTCCGATCAAACTGCATCTGCCGGAAGCCAGCGTCGTCAATCCGAAGGCGCCAGCACCGGTAAACGCGCGCACGCACACGATGAAGCGCATCGTCGACACGCTGCTCGGCGCGATGGTACAGGCGTTGCCTGGCCGTGTACCGGCAGCGCCTTGCGGTAGCGTGCGCGTCGCGATCTTCAGCGGGATCGACGACGGCGGCGAACGGTATATGTGCTCGGATTTCAGCACAGGCGGCACCGGGGGACAGCCACAACGCGACGGTGTCGATTCGCTCGAGACCGATATCGCCAACACCATGAACATACCCGCCGAATCGTTGGAATTGAATTACCCGATCCGGGTGGTCTCGTACCGATTGTGGACCGATTCGGCGGGCGCCGGCCGCCAACGAGGTGGATTCGGTGTGGAGCGCGAGATCGAGATCCTGCGCGGGCGCGTGACGATGACGCTGCGCGAAGATCGTCACCGCACCCAGCCTTGGGGCCTTTACGGCGGACGCCCGGCCCCGCTCGCCATCGCGGAAATAAAGCGTGGCCCGAGCGATTACGAGAAAATTCCGTCGAAAGGCGTTTACGGCCTTTCGGCGGGCGACCGCGTCCGATGCCGCCTCTCCGGCGGCGCCGGCTATGGCGATCCGTTAGAGCGCGATCATGCGAAAGTGCGCGAGGACCTCATCGATCGCAAAATTACGGCTGAAAGCGCACGTGAGAGTTATGGAGTGATCTTGCGGCACGATCTTGAAGTCGATATTCCGGCAACCGATGCTCAACGCGCCAAGCTTGGCGACGAGCGCGGCGAAATCTCATGGACCTTCGATCGCGGCAAGCTTGGAGTACAATGAGACAGCAATGAGTACGGCGAAGAAACGACATGCCAGCGAAATGAAGCTCTCGCGGTTCGAGCGGCCCGCGACTATCAAGGAACACGTCTACAATACGTTGCGTGAGCAGTTGCTGCACAACGAGCACGAGCCAAACGGCCGTCTCGTGGAAAAGCAGATAACCGATCAGCTCGGGGTGTCACGTACGCCAGTGCGGGAAGCGCTGTCTTGGCTCGCGAGCGACGGACTCCTGGTTGCCACCAAGCACGGCTACAAGGTGCCTGAATTCTCACGCGAAGACGTCCTCAATGTTTTCGAAGTGCGCATGTTGCTTGAGCCGGTCGCCGCGCGCCAGGCGGCTGATAACGCCTCGGATGTCGGCTTGGCGGAGATGCAACGCGCCATTGACCGAGAGAAAGTCGCGCATTCGAAGGGCGCGGTGCCGCCGTTTCTGCGCGCCAACGTCAGTTTTCGCGAGAACTGGCTCAAGCGCACGCGCAACCCGTTGCTACTCGCGCTACTAACCCGCGCGGTACATTCCTTGCAGGCCATCCGGGTCCGCACACTCAGCGAAAAGTCGATCCGCGAGTTCATAATTGGGCGGCAACAAGCACTCCTGGCGGCGATCAAAGCGGGTAACGCGGATGAAGCGGAGCGAATTCAACTTGGCACGGTGCAGGGATCGGCCAAGCTGATGCGGGCAATCTTATTCCCCGAAGAAACGACGGCGTCGTGAACCCGGCTACGCGGTGCGTTCCGCGTACGTGTTCTCGATCGCGCGAATTGTCGAATAAAGCGCTTGATTATAAGGCGCGGGGATTCCGAGTTCGCCCGCTTCGCGCAGCACCGCCCCGTTGAGGCAGTCGATTTCGGTTTGACGGCGGCTCCGAACGTCAACCAGCATCGAGGGATAATGCGCACGCGCCTCTTCTGCCACCTGGCGTAGGAAAGCCCGCGCGGCTTGGCGTTCGAGGGGAACACCCTTCGCGATCGCGACCGCCGAAATCTCGTCGGAGACGCCGTCGAGAAGCGGCCAACAGCTCGGCTGGTCGATCAGCTTACCGACTGAAAGTCCTGTGATGGCGCACATGGTGTTGAGACAGCAATTGACGATCAGCTTTTTCCAGATGCGCAGCTCGATATCGGGCGCCGGCGCAGCGTTGATGCCTCCAGCGTCGAGATGCCCGCAAAACGGCGCGATCGCTTCGTTGTGTCGGCGATCCGCCGGCCAGAGATAGGTCTCGCCCCGGTTGGAATAGCTTGCCTCGATCTTGCCCGGGCCGAGCATCTCGCAGGTCAAGGTGGTCAGGCCGAAGACGACGCGATTGGCCGGATGGGTTGAAACGATGTTCTCGACGTTGCCGAGACCGTTTTGCAGCGTGACGATCGTGGTGTGCGGGCCGATCATGGGCGCCGCCGCACGCATCGCCGCGACGGTCTGATGATATTTGACCATCACAAGCACGGCGTCGCAGGGACCGGCCGCGCTCGCATCCGCGGTAGCATGCATCCGTATGGCCCGCTCGGAGCCGGTACGCTTGACGACGAGGCCGTGCTTCTCGATTGCGTCGATATGTTCGCGCCACTGGTCGAACGCCCAGACCTCCGCCCCGCCGTCGACAAGATGCGAGGCGAACAGGCTTCCCATTGCGCCGGCGCCGATGATCCCGACTTTCATGACGATGGCCTAGCCCCCCAACAGGCGCGGCAGGTAGAGCACGAGGTCGGGAATATAGGTGACGCAGATCAGCGCGAGAATGAGGACGAGCAGGAACGGGATCACCTCGCGGGTGTAGTCGCGCACTGACACCTTCCCGATGGCGCAGACAATGAACATGTTCATGCCAATCGGCGGATGAATCAGCGCGATCGTCAGGTTGAGGCACATCATGACGCCGAAGTGCACCGGGTCGATGCCATAGTTGTGCACGAGCGGCATGATCACCGGCGTAACGAGAATGAGCAGCGACACCGCCTCGAAGAAGAAGCCGAGCAGCAACAGGAAGATGTTGATGCAGGCGAGGAAGACGACCGGGCTGGATGTCCAATGCATGAAGCTGACGACGAGCAGATCGGGCACGCGCTCGCGCGCGAGGATCCAGCCTATTAGGGAAGCGGCCGATACGATCAGCATGATCGCCGCGGTGAGGATACCGGTTTGCAGAAGCAACTCCGGAACTTCCGAGAGCTTGAGACTGCGGTAGACGCAGGTGCTGATCAGGAAACAGAACACCGCGGCGACCGCACCGGCTTCGGTGGGCGTGAAGACCCCGCCGACGATGCCGCCCAGGACGAGAACCGGCATGACCAAAGCCGGCAGCGCGTCGATCGTGATGCGGATCACCTCACGCCAGGACGGCGTCACCATCTTCGGATAGCCGCGCCGTTTCGAGATGATGTAGGCGGCGATCATGAGATAGAGGCCCATCAAAAGCCCGGGTATGACGCCCCCGAGAAATAGTGCCCCGATCGAGACGTTGGTGATGGCGCCGTAGATTACGAACATGATGCTCGGCGGAATGATCGGGCCGACGGTGGCGGCGGCGGCAGTGAGCGCCGAGGCGAACGCGGCCGAATAACCCGCGCGTTTTAAAGCGGGAATGAGCACACTGCCGGTCGCGGCGCAGTCGGCGGTCGCGGCACCGGAAACGCCCGACATGACGAGGTTCGTGCCGATCAGGACTTGTGCGAGACCGCCGGTAATGCGGCCCACGAAGATAGCGGAAAAATCGACGAGCCGCTGCGTGATGCCGCCACGGTCCATAAATATGCCGGCGGCGACGAAGAACGGCAGCGCAAGAAAGGGAAATGAGTCGAGGATAACCAACATACGCTGGCCGACGACCACCATCGGCAGGTCGGTCCCGCAGGCGATCGCGGCGATGGAGGCGATCGTCATGCTGACGGCGACGGGCACGCCGACGGCCAGCAATAGGAGGAAGATAATGACGAGATAACCGAGGACGCTCATTCGAGACCCTCGACAGCGGTGTGCAATGGCGGCGAAGGATCCTCGTTGCCGCTCCAGCGCTGCAACAGCCCGGCGATGAGATGAAGGACCGACAGGCCGGCGCCGATCGGAGCCGTGGCGTAGACCCAGGCGATGCGGATATCGAGCGCGGTCGAATATTGCTGCCAGGCATTCAGCATCAGCAGCCAGCCTACGTACGCAAACACCGAGAAGAAGACGATGCTCGCCGCAATGCTCAGAAGCTCGGTCGATGCGCGCAAGGCGCGGGGCATGAGCGCGACCAGCACCTCCACGAAGATGTGCTTCCTGCGCCGCGTCGCGACGCTGGCGCCGATGAATATGACCCAGACAAAGAGGTAGCGCGCAAGTTCTTCGGACCATGAGAGAGAGGAATCGAGGCCGTAACGGAATACGACCTGGACGAAGGTGACGAGGATCGTGAGTGCCACCAGCACCCACAGTATGAACTCGGCGCAGCCGTTCAGACCCGAGCTGACGCGGTCCACTGCGGCGGCAACCAGGGAGAAGCGCGACGAGGCGGTGGGCACCGTGGGTTCAGGTCGGGTCAGAGCGTTTCAGACTCCGCTGCGGTATCAGACACCGAGCTTTGTGACCTGGTCGATCAGATCCTTGCCGACGCGATCCTGATAGCGATCGAACACCGGCTTCATGCGTGCGCGAAACTTTTCGCGATCGACCGTGTCGATCTGCATGCCGTGGTCTTTTGCCAGCACGACGAGCGATTGATCGTCGAATTTGTTGTAGAGTTCCGTTTCGGTGTCCGCGCCGACCTTGGCCGCGTCGGCCATAATCTTTTGCAGATCGGCCGGCATTCCGCTGAATCGCTTCATGCTCATCAGGTAGATGACGCCCGTGAAGACGTGGCCGGTGAGCGAAAGGTACTTATTGGTTTCGTAGAATTTTTCAGTGACGGCAGCCGGCGCGGGAGAATCGAGGCCGTCGACGGTGTGTTGGCGCAATGCGGTCGCGACTTCGCTGTATTGCATCGGCGTCGCGTTAGCGCCCATCGCGTTCATGATCGCGACATGTACCGGGTTATCAAGCGTGCGAATCTTGAGACCCGCGAGATCTTCCGGCGTCTTGACCGGCTTCTTGTAATTGAGGACGTGGCGGAAGCCAGCTGTCGAGAAGTTGAACGCCTTGATCTGCTTTGCCTCGAGCGATTTCATCAGGTCGGCGCCGATCGAGCTCGTCAATACTTTGTCGACGTGCGACCAATCCTTGAACATGAACGGCATGTCGAAGATCAAAAAGCGCGAATCGAAACCGGCGAGGAGGGGCGTGTTGATCACGGCCAGATCGAGCGTGCCGAGTTGCAGGCCCTCGATCATGTCCCGCTCATTGCCAAGTTGCTGGTTAGGGAACACCTGCATCTCGATGCGGCCGGCGCTCTTGCTTGCAGCCTCGTCAGCCATGCGCTTTGCGCCCTTATAGTAAAAATATTCGGTCGACCCGAGCGTCCCCATTTTCAGAACGATCTTGTCTTGCGCGAACACCAGATGGGGAGCTGCCAAGGACGTCGAAATTCCCAACACCGCAGTGCGTCGGTTGAGCATGGCCGTCATCTCGCTTCTCCCGTTTGAAACGCCACCCCGAAAGTATACGGTATGACAATCTAAGGGGACCACAAAATACCTGTCAATGCGTCATTGGCTGTTGATAGTCCCCTGCGGGCGGGGGTCGACAAGAAGACGATCCAGGCGTTGAACCCACTTGCGATTGTTCTCGTGCAGATAGATCGGGATGTCGCCGAAGGCTTACGGCCTGGCGAGACCGAGCATTTGACTTGCTGAGGAGACCATTCAGTCGGTGGCAAGCTCTATGGATTGCTCACTCTTTACAGATCCTGCATCGTGCCGGGCGCGAATAACTCTTCAGGCTTGGTCGCGCGATGAGATAAGCCTTGCTCGACTGACCATCGCAACATGCAGTCGACGGCGTTCTTGTTCGCTGGATAGCCATACGGCCAGATGTCCGCCCCCATGACGTCCTTCGAACGGGCGACATCCGACGGCAACCATGGCAGACTGGCCCGGCTGATACCAATGTCTTCCAGTTCTTCGAGCGCGATCGCCTTCGCGCGCGTGAACGCCTTCAGCACGCTCGGCCCAAGCCAGGGATGCTTCTCCACCAGCGACCGGCGGATGCCTATCAGGTGCATGATCGGGAACAGTCCCGTCCGCTTGAAGTAGTCTTCCTCGGCGGCGCGAAAATCCGGCCAGAGCCGCGCGATAGTGGGAAGGCGCTTCAGGAATGGCGCAGGGGCATGGGCCGCGATTATGGCGTCGAGTTCGCCATCGACCAGCATTGCCGACAATGTCTTGTTGTTAGGGATCGGTTGAAGGTCGATGTCGGTGGTGAGTTCAATCGGAGTGCGTTCAGCCAGTCCCGCCTGCTCCATGCCCCCGCGACGCCAACGGATTTCCTGTGCGCGGACGCCGAAGTCGTCGGAGAGGAGACCGCGCGCCCAAAGTCCCGCGGTCATCTGGTACTCGGTCACGCCGACAGTCTTGCCGCGAAGATCCTGTGCCGAGCGGATGCCGCGATCGGTCCGGATGTAGAACGAGGAGTGCCGGAACACCCTCGAGACGAAGGCGGGTACGGCGATGTAGGGGGCGTCGCCGCGTGCTGTGGTCAGGATGTGCGAACTGGCTGACAGCTCCGTGATGTCGAAGTCCTGCGAGCGATAGGCCCGAACGAAGGCTTCACCGGGATCCAGCACGACGAAATTCGCATCGCATCCCTCGATCGGGACACGGCCGCTGATAAGGGGCCAAGTCCGGTCATAGGCCGCACACGCAACGCTGACTGACAACTTCGCCATAGCTCACACCGAACCCTGATCAGCCTCGTCGCTGCGCCAGCGCGCTTCTGTGCACTCTCGCGGGTGCGAGACACGACGTTTCCGGAGCATAGGTACGGCGCTAGAACTAGGATTGGGTGGGATAAATGACGCTTTCGGCAACGCTGTACATCCAGTCCACGTCCTTCTGGGTCAGGAACTGACCCTCGGTGCCATTCATTTTGCAGAGAATTTCCATCAGCACGTTGCGGCGGATTTCCGAGGTCAGCGTGTTGAGCCGGTGATAGGCCTCCGAGACGTTGCGGCCGAAACTCGTGATACCGTGACGGATCATCACTAGCGAGTTGGTGCCATGCACGAACTGATCGAGGGGGCCCACATCCTGCTCGACGTCCAGATGAGACGGCACGATGCAGGGCGGTTTTCCCATCACGTAGGGAAATTCGAGCGACATTGCCTTGATCTCGCGGTCCGGCTTGCTGCCGAGCCACGCGAGCGTCTCGTCATGGTGCACATGGATCACCGCGCCGACATCGGGGCGCAGACGAAAGATTTCGCGGTTCAGCTTGTGGCCGACGCTGGTAGGGATGGTGCCATGCAGCAGATCGGTCGTCGGAATGTCGGTGATGACGACGTTGTCGATCGTCATCTCCTCAAGCGAGATGGTCGAGTGTTTGGTATAGGCAATTCCGTACGGATAACCCTGATGCGGCACGCGGATCGCGACATTGCCGAGCGAATTGTGAACGTAGCCGCGCTTCACCAACATCCGACCATAGCGAACAATCTGCTCGGCGATCTTCTCGTCGAAAAGCACAGGAGGCCGAGCAGCGGTGGCGGTCGGGCGATCGAGCATGGGGGCTCCTTTTCCGCTGGATAGCGGCTGCCAGGACAAACTGCGCCAGTGGCTTCGCCCTCTACTATAGGAAAAACTGCTCTCGTAAGCAAAGCGCGCCGCGGTGGGGCGATCGGCTCAGAGCGGCGAGCGGTGCGCGAATACATACTGCCGAGCTTCTCTCGAGTTGATTCCTCGCGCCTGCCGACAACCGCAAGGCGTTCGATCCGAATAGGCGCGCGTGGCCGATGCGCAGGATTTGCGTATCCTCGGATTTGTGGTCGAATGGTCAGGTCTTCCAGCATGGGGTGGGGCATGGCGCGGCGTGGAAAGCTTCTTGAGTTGATTGGTTTCGGAGCGTCACGGCGCGCTGTTCTGGCGGGCCTCGCGGCGTTCGGCGGCAGTGCCGCGACCGGACTTCACATTCCCGCGGCCCATGCTGCCCCTGTGAATGTGCGCTATGCGACCGGCGGCGGCATCGGGCCGAACGAGATCAATACCTGCGTTTGGCTCGAATACATGCGCGAGAATGTGCTCAAGCACTATGGCAAGGTCTACACGCTGGACATCACCTACACGCGCGGTTCGCCGGAAGCGGCGCAGTTACTTGCCGCAGGCCAGGTCGAGCTTGCAACGCTGGCGTCACCCGCGTTCGCGACAACGATTGCCAAGAACGCCATTCCCAACGGCATATCGATCATCGCCGACGTCTATCAGGACGGTCACCCTGGCTTTGCGACGAATACGTTCTTCGTCGTCAAGGACTCCCCCATCAAGACGATCGCTGACCTCAAGGGCAAGAAGGTCGCCATCAATGCGTTTGGTTCCGCGGTCGACGTCGTTCTTCGTGTCGCGCTCAAGCGCGCCGGTCTCGATCCGCGCCGCGATGTGCAGATCGTCGAGGTGGCCTTCGCCAACATTGCGCCAGCGATCCGCGAGGGCCGGGTCGATTGCGGTGTGCTGGTCATTCCATTCTTGCCGGGCGAGGCTGCCAAGGGCGATCTGCGCGCGTTGTTCACGGGCGCCGAGGTGCTTGGACCCAACTCGGTTGCATTCATGGTCACAACCAACAAGTTCGCCAGCGAGCAGCCGGACGTGCTTCGCGCCATCGTCGACGACTATGTGGTCGGTCTTGCCTGGTACTACGACCCCGCAAATCGCGAGAAGGCGCTCGAGATTGTCGCCAACTTCATGAAGTCGTCCAAGGACGTGTTGGCGACTTACTTCCTTCTGCCCGGCAAGGACTACTATCGCGACCGCAATGGCTGCGTCTCGGTGTCGGCGCTACAGAGGCCGATCGACGCCATGCTGGAAAACCAGTTGATCAGCGAGCGGGTCGATGCGGCAAAATATCTCAAGATGCAGTTTCTTCCGCGGCCGTGCGCGACGCAATGATCAGCAAGATCAGCGTTCGCGGAGTCTCCAAGAGCTACAATTCGAATGCCGGCGAGGTTCTGGCTCTTCAGGGCACTGACCTTGAAATCCGGCAGGGTGAATTCGTGTCGCTGGTCGGGCCGTCGGGATGCGGCAAGAGCACGCTGCTCTATATCGTCGGCGGGTTTCTGGCGGCCAATGGCGCGGTGCAAATCGACGGCAAGACCATCATTGGTCCAGGCGTCGACCGCGGCATCGTGTTTCAAGAATATGCGCTGTTTCCCTGGCTCACCGTGCGGCGGAATATCCTGTATGGACCCCGGGTGCGGAATCTGCCGCCGCAACAATGCGACGAAGTTGCCGATCGCCTGATCGACGTAATCGGACTGCGCAATTTCGAGCACCGCTACCCACGCGAGCTTTCGGGAGGCATGAAACAGCGCGTGGCGATTGCGCGCATGCTCGCCGGTGATCCCGCGATCCTTCTGCTCGATGAGCCGTTCGGCGCGCTCGACGCGCTGACCCGCGAGGCGATGCAGGACGAACTGCTGCGCATCTGGCTGGAGATGCGCAAGACCGTGCTGATGGTGACGCACGATGTGAACGAGGCCGTGTATCTTTCCAACCGGATTTGCGTGATGTCGGCCCGGCCTGGGCGGATCGTCAAGGAGTTCACCGTCAATCTGGATCGGACCAGAACGCGCGAGGCCATCGTGCTCTCGGATGAATACAACCGCGTCCGCAATCAGGTATGGCTCTCGGTGCGCCAGCAGGCTTCGACCGTGGCCGCGGCGGGCTGAGCGACCGAGGTTGACGATGACCCGATCGATCACCGACGCGGCGATCCGGCTCTCGCCGATCGCGATCGTACTTGGCATCTGGCAACTGACGGCGAGCCTGCACTGGGTCGACACCGCCTTTCTGCCGGCGCCCGCTGCGGTCGGCCGTGCATTGGGTCAGCTGCTGTCGGGCAACGAAATCCGTGACAATCTGCTGGTGACGCTGTTCCGTGCCCTGGCCGGCCTTGCCCTCGCGACGGTATCGGGGGTCTGGTTTGGCATCGGGATGGCGCGATCCTGGGTGTTCAACGCGATCGTCTCTCCGCTGGTCGGCGCAACCTATTCGCTGCCGAAGACCGCGATCGTGCCGTTGCTGATCCTCTGGTTCGGTATCGGAAGCACGATGGGCATCATCGCGGTCTACCTGACCTGCCTCTTGCCCATCATCGTCCAGACCTATCACGGCGTCCGCGCGACGCCCGCGGTCCTGGTCTGGAGCGCGCAGTCGATGGGGGCCGAGGAGCGAAAGATCCTCTGGCAGATTCTCCTGCCGCATGCCTTGCCCGACATCTTCACAGGGCTGCGCGTCGCGCTCGGCTTCTCGTTTGTTGTCGCCATTTCGGCGGAGATGATCGCCTCTACCAAAGGCATCGGCCGCCTGATCTTCATGTATGGCGAGAGCGGCTCCTACGACTTCATGTTCGCCGCCGTAGCGAGCGTAGTCATCGCGGCATTTTTCGCGGATCGTGCATTGCTCGCCCTCAGCACGCGGAGCCTGCGCTGGCATGAATCGCACGCCGGCGCGAATCCCGGAGTGGCCGCATGACCGGCAAGGGAGACGAACAAGCAAATCTTGTGCGGAGCTACGCGCTTTCGACTCTGTCGGTCGCCGTGATCCTGATTGCGTGGGAAGGCGCCGCGCGGGCGAAACTCGTGCCTGATCTTTTCCTGCCTTCGGTTTCGGCCGTGCTGATCGCCTTGCGCGATGAGATCGCCGACGGCACATTGCCGATCGACCTCGGCGTCAGCCTTTATCGGGCGTTTGCCGGGCTGCTGCTCGCCGGTGTCGTGGGCGTCGCGGTCGGCATTGCGATGGCGCGCAGTGCGCTGACCCGCTGGTTCCTGGACCCCTTAATCGGCGTTGCCTTTCCGGCGCCCAAGATCGCCTTTCTGCCGATCTTCATCCTCTGGTTCGGCATCGACCACATGTCGAAGATCC
Organism: uncultured Hyphomicrobiales bacterium; assembly: GCA_964479515.1. Lineage (GTDB taxonomy): Bacteria > Pseudomonadota > Alphaproteobacteria > Rhizobiales > Xanthobacteraceae > PALSA-894. The sequence goes on from CAYZMR010000007.1 coordinate 19,508, forward strand.
TGCTGGTCGCGTTCTCCTCTGTCTTTCCGATCGTCATCGCCACCTATAGCGCGGCGATCTCCGTCAACCGTTTGCTGATCTGGTCGTCACTTTCGCTTGGCAGCTCGCGGCCGATGATCATGTGGAAGGTCATCCTGCCGGCGTGCTATCCGCGGATTGTCGCGGCCTTCCGCGTCGCGGTACCGGTCGCGCTGATTGCCGCGTTCACGGCGGAGATGGTGGCCGGCGGCGGCGGCATGGGCGCAACCTTGATGTATGCGCAGCGCTTCTTCGAAAGCCCGACGGTCTTCGCCTATATCGTGACCATGCTGGTGGTCGGCCTTGTGTTTGACAAGGCAATGCTTGTGATACGCGACCGCTTCCCATCCTGGCGCGAGTTCAACTGATCCGGCTGCCATTCAATCCAATGCGCCACGCACCGAATCGAGGAGATCATCGACGATGCCCGCCCAGCACCTCCAGGCCGACAAGCTCTTTCAACGCAAGCTCAAAGGTCACGCGCTCTATTCCCAGGTCGTGATCGCCGAAGGCAGGAAGTTTGTCTTCATCGCTGGTACGCTGTCCCGCGACAAAGACGGCAACGTTGTCGGGGTCGGCGACATGCGGGCGCAGATTCTGCAGGTCGCGGAAAATCTCCGGATTGCGCTGGAAGTTGCCGGCGCCACGTTCAAGGACCTGGTGAAGACAACTACCTACGTCACGGATATCGACGAGTTCTTCAAGTACCCCGAGGAGCGCAGCCGGATCTTTGGCGAAGCTTTGCCGACGAGCACCACCGTCGAGGTTCGTCGGCTGGCGCAGCCCGAATTGATGCTAGAGGTCGAAGCCGTTGCACTGCTTGATTCCTAAGCAGAATCGATCGTCTTGGATCGCTCCAGTTGATCGACTGCTCGTCGTCAACCGATTCCTTGTTCGGGCCGCGCAATTCCCTGCAAGCTTCTTCAACTTTCCCTGTTTCGATTCACAGGGAATGCTGCTGTAAACCTTTGATTCTGGTTGCCGAATTGACGGCCAAATGCGTTAAAACGTGCAGAATCGAAGAAATTCCCTGTATTTTTCCCTGTTAGCAGGGAATTGGGCTGCTGAGACAGGTTCGACTGCGACTGCGTCCGCCACCACGCACATCTTGCTGCTATTTCAATTGTCTGGGAGATAACCCACGCGAGCCATGATCAGGTAGGGCCTGCGGGCTCGCTCTTGATCAAGTCCGCCATCCGCTCCGCCACCATGATGGTGGAGACGTTCGTGTTCGCGCAGGGGATCGACGGCATCACCGAGGCGTCGCAGACCCGCAATCCCTCGACGCCGTGCACACGGCCGCGCGGCGTGGTGACGGCGAGCGGATCGGTGCCCATCCGGCACGTGCCGACTGGATGCCAGACGCCCGCGACGGCCTTGTTGAGATAAGCGTCGAGCGTCGCGTCGTCGGCGAGCACGTCCTTCAGCGTCACGCCGCTCGTCACCAGCGTGTCGATCAGCCACGAACGCAGCGGCGGCAGCGTGTCGAGGACCGCGGCGAACGCGTGCATCTGCATGGCGTTGCGCAAGCCTGGCGCGGACACCTTCCGCACGCGATCCGAATAGTTGGTCGGGAAGATCTTCGAGCGCACGCCGTCGAGCTCGCCCGCCGCCATGACCTCGGCGACGAAACGGAATGCGTTGCGCAGCCGTTCGAGGTCGCGCCGGTCGGACAGCAGGCGGAAATCGACCAGCGGCTCATCGATTGGGTTAGCGGACTTCAGCGTGACCGATCCTTGCGAGTAGGCCTTGTTGACGAAGAAATAGAGCGAGCCAACGCGCTGACCGATCGCGTGCCAGCCCGAGCGCGCGATCAGCGCAAGGCACATGTCGCCCGGCGGGCAGTTCGCGACGTGCGAGGAAAAGCGCACCTGCGCCTGCGTGTGATGACGGTCGAGGTTGGCGAGCCGCCCATCGCGCGCGAGATAGCAGGAGATGCTGACGGAGGGATGCTCGATGAGATTGCGCCCGACGCCGGGCAGCGCCTTGACCACCGCGATGCCGTGCTTGCCGAGTTCGTCCGGCGCGCCGACGCCGGAGCGCATCAGCACCGCCGGCGAATGGATCGTGCCACAGGTGAGGATCAGTTCGCGCCCCTGCACGATCTCGCTCCCGTCCGCATGCGCGATCTCGGCGGCCGTGGCGCGCGTGCCCTCGAATCGGATGCGCCGCACGTAGGTCTCGGTCCGGAGCGTGAGGTTCGCCCGCCGCCTCACATCGGCTGAGAGATACGCCATCGCGCACGACACGCGCCGGTCGTTCTCGTCAATCGAGGTCGGGACCGGCATCATGCCGTCCTGCCATGCGCCATTCTGGTCGCGCACCAGCGGCAACCCGCGCTTTTCCAGCGCCTTTGCGACGCCGGCGACGAAGCCGGTCCACTGTTCGGGCGGATAGCGCTTGATCGTGATCGGGCCGTCCTTGCCATGATACGGCCCGTCGAAGTCGAGATCGCGTTCGAGCTTGCGGAAATAGGGCAGCACGGACGCGAAGTTCCAGCCGGTGGCGCCTTGCTCCTCCCAGCCGTCATAGTCGCTCGGCGCGCCGCGCACCGCGATCAGCCCGTTGATGCTCGATCCGCCGCCGAGGATGCGCGCCTGTTCGTAGCGCGCCTGCTTACGGCTGCCCGGATCGTTCTGGCTCGTCCCGCCGAGCAGCGCATTGAGACCAGGCCAGGTGAAATCCGGGTTGAAGTAGGCGCGGCCGGGATAGCTCGCGAGCACGTCGGCGGGCGCGGTCTCGGCGGTCACGTCCTTGCCGGCCTCGATCAGCAGCACGCTGTTGCGCGGATCCTCCGAGAGCCGCGCCGCAAGCACGCAGCCCGACGAGCCGCCGCCGAGGATCACGTAGTCATGCATAAGCGCCCTGCCCTCACCGGCGCATTGTCATGCCCGCGCCCATGCGCGAAGCTTGAAGTGACAGCACATGAAGATCAATCGCGTTTCTGGGTGCCATACCGGGCATGAAAATCGTAGCGGTCGAGTCCATCCTCCTCACTGTCCCGTACCGTACGAGCGGCGGCCTGCAATCGATCGCGGGCCGGCCCTCGGCCGGGCTGAACATCCTGGCGATACGGCTCGAAACCGATCAGGGCATAACCGGCTGGGGCGAGGCCTTCGGCCACGGCGTAAGCCCGGCGACCAAGACCGCCTTCGACACGCTGGTCGCGCCGATGCTGATCGGCCGCGATCCGAGGCACATCGATGTGCTGATGCGCGGCCTGCAACAGACGCTGCACCTGTTCGGCCGCACCGGCCCAGTGATGTACGCGCTATCGGGTGTCGACATTGCGCTGTGGGACATCGCCGGCAAGGTCGCGGGCAAGCCCCTCCACGAACTGCTGGGCGGCAGCGCGCGCCCGCTGCCCGCCTATGCGAGCCTGCTGCGCTGCTCCGGGCCGGAGGCTGTGGCGCAAAGCTGCCGCGATGCGCTCGCGCAAGGTTACACGCAGATCAAGCTGCATGAGATCACGGTGCCGGCCGTGAAGGCTGCGCGCGAGGTCGCGCCCGACGTCCTGATGACGATGGACACGAACTGCCCGTGGAGCGTGGACGAGGCGCTGGCGATGGTCGAGGCGCTGCGGCCGTTCCGTCTGCACTGGCTGGAAGAGCCGGTGTGGCCGCCGGAGGATCATGTGGGGCTCGCGACGGTGCGCGCGGCGGGCGCGATCACGGCGGCCGGCGAGAACGCGGCCGGGCTTGAAGACTTCCGCCATCTGTTCGAGCTGGGCTCGCTCGATGTTGCTCAGCCGAGCGTGACCAAGATCGGTGGCATCTCGGAGATGCTGCGCATCATGGCGCTCGCGAAACAGTATGGCGTGCGCGTCGTGCCGCACTGCCCCTACTTCGGGCCCGGCTTCATGGCGAGCTTGCACCTGACGACGTTGTTGCCGGACGACACGCCGGTCGAGCGGCTGTTCGTCGATCTGGAAGCAAGCCCGTTCGGGGATTGGGTCGATATCAAGAATGGCGCGATGGTCGTGCCGCAAGCACCGGGGCTCGGCGCCGACCCCGATCCTGCGCTGATCGCGCGCTATCGCACACATGCTTCGACAATCATCAAGTGAGGTACCGATGTCCGCCGTTCTCGAAGCCAAGGATGCGATCCGCGAGCTGATGGCGACCTACGCGATGGCGCTCGACGCCTGCCGCTTCGCGGACGTTGCGGCGTGCTTTTCGCCCGATGGCGCGTGGACCACGAATTACGGCGCGGCGCGCGGCCCGGCCGAGATCGAGAAGTTCATCTCCGGGATCGTGCCGGTGAAGGGCGAGGGACCACAGCGCAAGCACTACATCACCAACATCATCATCAAGGTGGACGGCGACACCGCGAGCGCGGTCTCGGACTATCTGGTGGTGCGCGAATCCGAGAACGGCCTGTTGCCGGTGATGGGCGGCACCTACCACGACAGCTTCGTGAAGACAGATGCCGGCTGGCGCTTCAGCCGCAAGGAGCTGGAGCACCACATCTGGGGCGACATGGCGCTGAAGAATGGGCGCTAGACTTTGCTCGCGCTGCTCGACGGATTCGCTCGTAAGCTACGTCGCCCGCATCTCGGTGGCCGCGTCGAGAACCGCGCGAATGATCTTGTCGTAGCCGGTGCAGCGGCAGAGATTGCCGGCGAGCCAGTAGCGCGCCTCCGTTTCGGTCGGATCCGGATTGCGCTCCAGCAAAGCCTTGGCGGCGATCAGCACGCCCGGCGTGCAGAAGCCGCACTGGAGCGCGGCATGCTCGAGGAATTTCCGCTGCAACGGGTGGAGATCATGGCCGTGCGCCATGCCCTCGACGGTCTCGATCGCGTGACCTTCGGCCTCGACCGCAAGCATCAGGCACGAGCAGACCAGGCGGCCGTCGACCATGACGCTGCACGCGCCGCAGTCGCCCGAGCTGCATCCCTCCTTGCTGCCGGTCAGCCGGAGTTCGTCGCGCAGCACGTCGAGCAGCGTGAGTTGCGCCTCGCACAGAAACTCGGTCGGCTCGCCGTTGATCGTGGTCGTGACGTGATGCTTGCTCATTGACGCTCTCCGGCGCGCGCGTAGGCGATTGCCGCCGCGCGGCGTGCCATCACGCCCGCGACCTTGATGCGGTATTCGATCGTCCCGCGCTTGTCGTCGATCGGCTTGCAGGCGCCCCGCGCCGCGCGATCGAGGGCGGCGAGCGCGGTGTCGTCGAGCGTGCGCCCGATCAGCGCGGCGGCGCCCTCGGGAACCAGCACCGCCGTCGGCGCCACGGCCCCGAGCACGACCCGCGCATCGGTGCAGACGCCGCTTGCGTCGAGCGTGACGTTGATGCCGGCGCCGACCACCGCGATGTCCATCTCGGTGCGCGGAATGAAGCGCAGGTAGGCGTCCGCCGAGCGCGGCGTCCGCTTGGGCAGGCGAAACGCGATGATGAACTCGTCCCGCTTCAGGGACGTGCGTCCCGGCCCCGTCGTGATGCTTTCCACGGGCGCCTCGCGCTGTCCGCTCGCGCCCGCGATCAGGCAGGTCGCGCGCGCGGCGATCAGCGCCGGAACGCTGTCGGCCGCCGGCGACGCATTGCACAGATTGCCGGCGAGCGATGCCCTGCCCTGCACCTGCGTCGAGCCGATCAGGTTTGTGGCCTCGACCACGCCCGGCCAGGCCTGCCGCAAGGCTGCGTGTTCGCCGATCACGGCGCCGGGGGTCGCGGCGCCGATGACGAAAGCGCCGTCTTCCTCGCGAATGCCCGAGATACCGGGGATCTTCTTGGTATCGACGATCAGGTCCGGCTTGATGCGACCGGAGCGGAGTTGAACCAGCAGGTCCGTCCCACCGGACAGGACCTTCGCGACACCCGATGCTCCGGAGAGGACACGCACAGCATCCTCGACGGTCGACGGGGCCGCATACCCGAGTGTGCGCATATCGCCTCCCCAGCTGAGCCGGGCAGAACGCTAATCGACCGACGGCCTACGGTCTAGGCGTTGTATTGATAAATCGCGGCTGCGCGGCGTCTTGCATTTACGGGCCGCCCGCGCGACCCTTGCTCCATAGGTCAAGCGCAACGCTGCGAGGTCGCTGTGAACGACGTCATTTCGCGGGATTCCGTAAAGCCATTCAAGTGGGTCGGAACGCGGCCGGTTCGCCCGGACGGCGTGCCGAAGGTCACCGGGACGGCGCAATACGGCTCCGACATGGCGATGCCGGGGATGCTGGTCGGCCGCGTCCTGCGCTCGCCGCATGCCCACGCGCGCATTCGCTCGATCGACATCTCGAAGGCGGCGGCGCTTCCCGGCGTCAAAGCGGTCGTGACATCGGCGGACTTTCCCGAGCAGAAGTTCGAGTATGTCGGCCCGGAACGCGTCGCGCAGAATTTCTGGCACATGACGCGCAACATCATGGCGCGCGAGAAGGTGCTGTACGAAGGCCATGCGGTGGCCGCGGTGGCGGCAGCCAGCAAGGCCATTGCGGACGAAGCGCTGTCATTGATTGCGGTCGACTACGAGGTGCTGCCGCACGTCATCGATGTCGACGACGCGATGCAGCCGGACGCGCCGCTGCTGTTCGAAGACATGATCACGCGCGGCATCGAGCCGCCGCCGGCGCCGTCCAACATCGCCAAGCGCAACGAATTCAAGCTCGGCGATGTGGCGGCCGGGTTCGCGGCGGCTGACGAGATCGTCGAAATGTCGTTCAAGACCGCCGCGGTGCATCAGGCCTATATCGAGCCGCAAGGCTGCGTCGCCCGCTTCGACGCCGACGGCCAGTGCGAGCTCTGGAGCGCAAGCCAGGGGCATTTCATCGTCCGCGCCTACACCGCGCAGCTCCTCAACATGAAGGTCGGGGACCTGCGCGTCTATCCGGCCGAGATCGGCGGCGCTTTCGGCGGCAAGACCGTGGTCTATGTCGAGCCGGTCGCGGTCGTGCTGGCGAACAAGTCCGGCCATCCCGTGAAGGTCGTGATGAGCCGCGAGGACGTGTTCCGGGCGACCGGTCCGACGTCGGGCTCGTCGATGACGGTGAAGATCGGCGTCAAGCGCGACGGCACGATCACGGCGGCTGAAGGCCTCTTCAAGCTGCAGGCCGGCGCGTTTCCAGGCTCGCCGTTCATGAGCACATGCATGTGTGCGTTTGCGCCGTACGACATCGCGAACGCGCGCGCGGTCGGTTACGACGTCGTGTCCAACCGGCCGAAGGTCGCGGCCTATCGGGCACCCGGATCGCCGATCGGAGCCTTCGCGGTCGAGAGCGTGCTCGACACGCTGGCGCAGAAGATCGGCATGGACCCGCTGCAACTGCGGCTGAAGAACGCCGCCAAGGCCGGAACCCTAATGCTCTCCGGCGCCAAGCTCGGGCACGACGGATATGCCGAGACCATCAAGGCGTTGATCAACCATCCCGGCTACAACGTGCCGCTCGGCAAGAACCAGGGGCGCGGCGTCGCCTCCGGCTATTGGTTCAACGGCGGCGGCGAATCCAGCGCGACCGTTCAGGTCAACGACGATGGCACCGTCTTGGTGGCGACGGGCAGCCCCGATGTCGGCGGCTCGCGCGCCTCGATGGCGATCATGGCGGCTGAGACGCTGGGCGTGGAATACAATCAGGTGCGCGCGATCGTGGCCGACACCGGATCGGTTGGCTACACGCACGTCACCGGCGGCTCGCGTGTGACGTTCGCGACCGGCCTGGCCGTGGTCAACGCGACGAAAATCGCGATCGCCGACATGTGCGTCCGCGCCGCCAAGACATGGGGTGTCGATCCGGAAGGCGTGGTCTGGGAGGACGGCCACGCCAGGCCGGCGAGCAGCAACGTCGGCGATTTCAAGCCGATGTCGATCAAGGAGATCGCCGCCAAGCGTGCCGCGACCGGCGGACCCATCACGGCCGCCGCGGGCGTGAACCCCGCCGCCGTCGCGCCGGGTTTTGCCACCCAGTTCTGCGACATCGAGGTCGATCCCGACACCGGCAAGGTGACGATCCTGCGCTTCGTCGCCGCGCAGGATGTCGGCCGCGCCATCCACCCGAGCTACGTCGAGGGACAGATTCAAGGCGGCGTCGTGCAAGGCATCGGCTGGGCGCTCAACGAGGAGTACATCTACAACGCCAAGGGACACCTGGAGAATCCGGGCTTCCTCGACTATCGGATCCCGGTCGCCTCCGATCTGCCGATGATCGAGCCGGTCCTCGTCGAGGTGCCGAATCCCGGCCACCCCTATGGCGCCAAGGGCGTCGCCGAGGTGAACATCTGTCCGCCGATGGCGGCGATCGCCAACGCGATCGAGCGTGCGACCGGCCAGCGGCTGACCGAGTTGCCGATGTCGCCGCGCAAGGTGCTCGCCGCGATCGACGCGCGCGATTCCGGCTGAGACGGACACGAAGGCGCGACGGGCTTTCAGCGGATTCCCGCCCGCATGAAGCTCTGCACGAACTGGCGCTGGAACAGCAGGAAGCCGACGAGCAGCGGCGCCGACGTCATCAGCGTCGCGGCGCAGATGATTGCCCAGTCGATGCCCTGATCGCCCGAGGAGAAGACCTGCAGGCCGACGGTCAGCGGCCGCGCCTCGACCGAGTTGGTCACGATCAGCGGCCAGAGGAAGTTGTTCCAGTGGTAGCTGACCGACACCAGCCCGTAGGCGACATAGATCGGCCGCGCCAGCGGCACGTAGACCTTGAGCAGAACCTGTAGCGGGCTTGCGCCTTCGACGCGCGCGGCGTCATCCAGCTCCTTCGGCACGGTCTTGAACGTCTGGCGCAACAGGAAAATTCCGAAAGCCGAGGCGACGTAAGGCAGCGCGATCGCCGGGATCGTGTCGATGATGCCCAGGCGGCTCATGGTGCGGTAGTTCTCCACGATCAGCACGTCGGGCATGATCATGAGCTGCGCCAGCACCAGCGCGAACGCGACATTGCTGCCGACGAAGTCGTAGCGTGCGAAGGCGTAGGCGGCGAGCGTGCAGAGCACGAGCTGGCAGACGAGGATCAAGGTCACGAGCACGAACGTGTTGAGGAAATAGCGCGCGAATGGCGCCGCCGCCCAGGCGCGCTCGAAATTCTGAAACGTCAGCGGCGCGAGCAACGTGAAGCGCGTGGTGAACTCGGCCGGATGGAACGCGGCCCATACCGCATAGGCGAGCGGCAGGATCCACAGAAGCGCCAGCAGCCCGGCGCCGCCGCTTTCAAGCGCGCGCCAGATGCCGGTCGGCGCGTAAGGATCCGAACGCGCGGGCGCGCTCATCGGTAATGGGTCCGCCGTTCGAGGAAGCCGTATTGCAGGAAGGCCGCGGCGCCGAGCAGCGCGAGCAGGATGGTGGTCAGCGCGGCCGCATAGGTCGTGTCCCAGAAATTGAAGCCGACCTGATAGATGTAATAGAGCAGCAAGGTCGTGGCATTGTCCGGCCCGCCGCGCGTCATCACGATGATATGGTCGACGGTGCGGAACGCATTGATGACCGCGTTGATGAGCACGAACAGCGTCGTCGGCATCAGCAGCGGAAACTGCACGCGGCGGAAGAACGTCCAGCGCGAGGCGCCTTCGAGCGCGGCGGCTTCAGCGAGCGTCGGCGAGATGCCCTGCAGCGCCGCCAGATAGAAGATCATGAAGAAGCCGGCTTCCTTCCAGATCGCCACGATGATGACCGCGGCAAGCGCGGTATCCTGCGAGCCGAGCCAGTTGTGCGACGGAGCGCCGAGCGCGCCGGTGATCTGCTCGAGCAGGCCGTATTGCGGCGTGTAGAAGAACAGCCAGATGTTGGCGACCGCGATCATCGGCAGCACGGTCGGGGTGAAATACGCCATGCGGATGAGCGTGCGGCCCGCGATGCGGTCGTTGACCCAGAGCGCCATCAGGATCGCGAGCGCGATCGATACCGGAATGGTGCCGGCGGCGAACAGGAGGTTGTTCCAGAGCGCGCGCCAGAACACCGGATCGCCGACGATCGTCGCGTAATTGTCGAGACCGATGAAGCGCGCCGGCCGGCGCGGGCGCGGCGTCGACTGGAAGCTGTCGATGAAGGTCGCGAGCGCCGGCCAATGCGTGAACAGCGCGAGCAGCGCCATGGCGGGCAGCAGCAGCAGCCAGCCGTGGACCGTGGCGGTGAGACGGGAGTTCATCGATAACGAGCTCCAATCTCGCGTTCGTCATGCCCGGCCTTGTGCCGGGCATCCCGATAGAGCGAGCACGGTCTTGCCATCCTAAGCGGGATGGCCGGGACAAGCCCGGCCATGACGAACGATAGACTCACCGATACTGCTTCAGAATCCGCTCCGCTTCGGCTTGCGAGTCCCGCATCGCCAGCTCCGGCGATTTGGTGCCGGTCAGCGCTGCCTGCAGCCCATCATTGAGCGCCTTGGTGACGCGCTGGTTCTCGTGCGTGGACAGCTCCGCGACCGAGACCTTGAGCTGGTCGCGCGCGACCGCGGCGGCGGGGAAGTCCGCCACATATTTCTTCATCGCGTCGGTCTCGTAGGCGTCGGGGCGCACCGCCACGTAACCGGTGTCGATGCTCCATTGCGCGGCGCGCTCGGGGTTGGTGATCCACTTGATGAACTGGAACGCCGCGTTCTGCTCGGCCGCGCTCGCCTTCTTGGAAATATAGAAATTGCCGCCGCCGGTCGGTGACCCGCGCCGCTTGTGCGCGGGCAGCATCGCGACGCCGAACGGGAATTTGGCGTTGGCCTTCACGTTGGTGAGGTTGCCGGTGGTGGTCCACATCATGGCGACCTTGCGCTCGAAGAAGTCCTTCGGCGTGGTGCCCCATTCGACGATGCCGGGCGGATGGACCTTGTGCTTGCGCGACAGGTCGACCCAATACTGCAGCGCCTCGACCACCTCCGGTTTGTCGTAGAAGGTGCGGTCGCCGGCCTCGTTCATCAGGATCGCACCGGCCGGCGTGGTGAGGCCTTGGAACAGCCAGTAGGGAAAGCCCGATGCCGGGATCTGCACGCCCCATTGCGTCGTATTGCCGGACGTGTCGCGCTTGGTGAGCTTCTCGGCGAAAGCCTGCATCTCTTCCCAGTTCGCCGGCGCCTTCTCGGGATCGAGCCCCGCCTCCTTGAAGGCGTCCTTGTTGTAATAGAGCACGATGGTCGAGCGCTGGAACGGCACGCCCCAGGTCTTGCCCGGCGTGCGGCTGTTTTCCATGAAGGCCGGAAAGAAGCTCGCCATCCATTTCTTGTCGTCGTCCGTCTTCACGAACGGATCGATCGGCACGATCGCTTCCTCGTCGATCAGCGTGAACATGTCGGTCGAGAGCAGCACCGAGGTGACCGGCGGCGTGCCGCTCTTGTGCGCGGTCAGCGCCTTGGTGATGCTTTCCTGATAGGTGCCCGAATAGATCGGCTTCACCTTGATCGACGGATTGGCTTTCTCGAAATCCGCCGCGTAGCCGTCGATGATCTTAGTGATTGGGCCGCCGACCGCGATCGGATAGAAGAATGAGACCTCCGTCACCCCTTGCGCCAATGCCGGCTTGGCCATGGCCGTGCCGGCGAGCGCCGCGGTGCCGGATAAGAACTGCCTGCGATCCATGATGTTCTCCCTCTTATGTTGCTTGTTTTATTGATCGATACGACATTGTGACGACAGATCGAACCAGTGCGCGGCGGGCGGGTCCCAGCCGACGCGCACCGCGTCGCCGACGGTGGCGGGCGCGCGGCCGGACAGGCGCACGATGAAGGATTGATCCGCGATCCGCGTGTCGACCAGCGTGTCGGCGCCGAGATATTCGACCGCCACGACGGTTGCCCGCATGCCGTCGGTGCCGATGCGCGCGGCCTCGGGCCGGATGCCGATCGCAAGCGTGTCGCGTGCATGTCCAACGGGTGTGGACGCGAGATCATCCGGCACGAGCGCCGCCGGAATGACATTCATCGGCGGCGTGCCGACGAAACGCGCCGCGAAGATGGTCGCGGGCTTCTCGTAGAGCGCGGCGGGCGCCGCGTCCTGCTCGACGCGGCCATTGCGCATCAGCACCACCTGGTCCGCCATCGTCATCGCTTCGACCTGGTCGTGGGTGACGTACAGCATGGTCATGCCGAGCCGGCGCTGCAACGAGCGGATCTCGCGCCGCATCTCGACCCGAAGCTGCGCGTCGAGATTGGAGAGCGGCTCGTCCATCAGGCACACCCGCGTCTGCGCCACGATCGCGCGGCCGAGCGCGACACGCTGCTGCTGGCCGCCGGAAAGCTGCGACGGCTTGCGGTCGAGCAGCGTCTCGAGCCCGAGGATGCCAGCGGCGCGCTTGAGCCGCGCGTCGCGCTCGGGTCTTGCCACGTCGCGCACCTTGAGCCCGAACAGGATGTTCTCGGCGACCGAAAGATGCGGAAACAGCGCGTAACTCTGGAACACCATCGAGACCCCGCGCTTGGCCGGCGGCAGCGCGGTCACGTCGCGATCCGCGATCTTGATCGTGCCGGCGCTCGCAATCTCAAGTCCCGCGATCAGCCGCAAGGTCGTGGATTTGCCGCAGCCGGAGGGCCCGAGCAGCGCGACCAGATGGCCGGCGGGCGCCGAGAAGCTGACATTCTCCACCGCGGCAGCGGCGCCCCATGTCTTGGTGATGCCCTCGAGACGGACTTCCGCCATCGGCCCAGATCACTTCTCGTTGGCGGCTCGCTGCGCCAACCATAGGGAGCGCCAGGGGACGATGGCAAGGGTCGGCGCCATTGCTCGATACAACACGGCGCCGAAGCCACTAAAATCAGAATCTGCGCCACGATGCGTCGAGCAGTTTGCCGCAGCATGTGGGGCCGCATTTCGTTCGGGCCAGCGGTTCATCTATATCATTTTACTTTTTTGGCGGCTGCGACTATCCTCCGCGGGCGTACGCACGCCGATTCACGATCAGCAGGTGGGCTGAACGTTCCGATGCTGCGGCGCAGACCGGGCCGCCGCAATTTTCAAAGAAGGGTGCACCCCCCAATGAACGAAGTCGTGACGATGCCGAAGAGCAAGGCCGAGATCGTGGCCCAAAGTCTGCTCGAGAAGATCATCGCGGCCGGCCTCGAACCCGGAACCAGCTTCGCGACCGAGGCGGAATTGCTCACGCAGTTCAGTGTCAGCCGCCCGACGCTGCGCGAAAGCCTGCGCATTCTCGAGTCGCAAGGCGTGCTTGAGCTTCGGCCCGGTCCAGGCGGCGGGATCATCGTCCGCCAGCCGAGCATTCAGACGCTTGCGCACGGATTGTCGGTGTTTCTTCGGCTGCACCATGTGCCCTTCATCGCCGTGCTCACGGCCCGCCAAGTGATCGAGCCGGCGCTCGCGTTCGAAGCGGCGATGAATGGCACCGAAGAGGACTTTGACGCGCTTGCGGCCTCGATCGCCAGGATGGCGGCCATGAAGGGCGACCAGGACGCATTCGTGGAAGAAAATCGCGTCTTTCATAGCATCGTGGCGCGCGCCAGCGGCAACCAAGTCCTGGAAACGTTCTGGTCGACGATCAGCATCATGGCGCATGGCGAACAGCATGGCGTCCGATATTCGTTCGGAAATCAGGACCATGTCATCAAAGCGCATCAGGGCATCCTCGATGCGTGCCGGAAGCGGGATGGCAAGGCCGCGGCCGCCAGGATGGCGGCGCATGTCAGCGAATTGGAGCTTCTCGTACGCAGCCGCTACCAGCATCTGCTGAACAAGCCGACGCGGGTCGTCGCGCGGCCGGGGCGTCGCGTCGGGTAGCAACCTGCACGTCCGCATGACCGAAGGCCGGCTGCGGGGCCCCGTTTTCGCCGGAGAAGGTATGCCGAAACGCAGGGGATCGTCCGGCTCTGCAGTGTTGACTTGGTCTTCTAAATCATCTAAATGAATATCAGGAGAAACGCCCGGCTGAAAAATCGGCCGTTTAAAGGGAGGTCGTGAATGCACCTCACCGCAGCAGCGCTCGGGCCGACGCCGGGCTATGGCGAGTTCGCAGCCGAGTATGCGGCCTTTGCTGCCGCGTTGCGCGGGGAAGCCCTCCCTTCGGACGTCGCCGAAGCGGTGCGCATCAACCTCCTGGACACGCTGGCCTGCGCCACCGCCGGGCGCACCGCACCGGGCGTGACCGATGTCATGGCGCTTGCCACCGAATGGGGCGGCGCGCCGCAGGCACTGATCTGGGGCACTCAGACCCGCGTTCCGGCGCATAACGCCGCCTGGGTCAACGGCATGATGGCCCATGCCCGCGACTATGACGACACGCATGACGCCGCTGTTCTTCACGCCGGGGTTTCGGTGGTGCCGGCGGCGCTGGCCGCGGCGGAGCTCAACCCGCGCGCAACCGGCGCCGACCTGCTGGCGGGTGTCGCCGCCGGCCTTGAGCTGGTGTGCCGGCTCGGCGTCGCCACCACGATCGGCATCATCGACAGCGGATTCATCTACTCCTCCCTGTTCGGCTATTTCGGCGCCGCGGTCGCGGCCGCGCGCGTCGCCGGGCTCGATGCGGCCGGCATCCAGAATGCGATCGGCATCGCCTTCAGCCAGGCGGCCGGCACGCACCAGGTGACGCGTGACGCCGCGCTGATGAAGCGCATGCAGCCGGGCCTCGCCGCCAGGGCGGGAGTGATGTCGGTGCAACTCGCCCAGCGCGGGATCAGCGGCGCGCAGAACGTGTTCGACGGGATCGACGGGTTGTTCCGCATCTACCTGCGCAACGGCTACGACCCGGCGCGCCTGCGCGCGCAGCTCGGCGAGCGCTGGGACTTCACCGATCTGAGCTACAAGCCCTATCCGTGCTGCCGCCTGAACCACACCGGCATCGACGCGGCGCTCGCGATCGCGAGCCAACCCGGCTTCGACCCGGCCGCGGTCACGCGCATCACGGCCGGAGTCAATCATCAAACCTACCAGGCCGTCTGCACGCCGCCCGAGATCCGCCGCCACCCGACCACCGTGGTGCAGGCGCAGTTCTCGCTTCCATTCACGGTCGCGGCCGCCTTGATCGACCGCGAGATCGGTCTGCGCCATTTCACCGACGAGGGCTTGCGACGCCCCGACATTCTCGCGCTGGCGGCGCGCGTCGAGTGCGGCGTGGATGACTCAATCGAACGCGACTGGTCGCGCAGCGTCTCGCCGACCGCATTGGTGGTCCAGGCCGGCAATGTCTCGTTCCAGCAGCGCGTCGATCTGCCGAGCGGCCATCCCAAGGCGCCGATGTCGCCGCAAGCCCGTCGCGCCAAGCTGCTCGATTGCCTTCGCGTGGGCGGCCCAAGCTGGCCGGGCGGTACCGCGGACCGCCTGACGAAGCTCGTCGCCGAGGCGGCGGAGTTACCAGAGGCACGCACACTTTCCCTCGCGATGCAGGCACAGGCATGAACGTGGTCAAACTCAGAGACATGGCGACGAGCCCGGCACCCGCTCCCGTGCTGATCGATTTCGACGCGGTCACGGCCCACTTCGGCGCGTTGCACGCGATGGGCCCGACGACGTTGGAAGTTCGTCAGGGCGAATTCCTGGTGATCATCGGCCCCAGCGGATGCGGCAAGTCCACGCTGCTGAACATGGTGGCGGGGACGCTGCGTCCGTCATCCGGCAAGGTCACGTATGCGGGCGTACCCATCGAGGGCGCCAATCGCGACGTCGGCTACATCACGCAGAAGAACCATTGCCTGCCCTGGCGCACCGTGGAAGCGAATGTCCGCTTGCCACTGGAATTTCGCAACACACCGCGGGCCGAGATGAACGAGCGCGTCGCACGCGCGATCGCGCAGGTCGGCCTGTCGGGCTTCGAGAAGGCGTATCCGCGCCAGCTTTCGGGCGGGATGCTGCAGCGGGTGATGATCGCCCGCACGCTCGCCTATGAGCCGCACACCTACCTGATGGACGAGCCGTTCGGCAGCCTCGACGCCCAGCTCCGTCTCAAGATGCACGCCGAGCTGCTGAAGCTGTGGGAGCAGACCGGCAGCACCTTCATCTTCGTCACGCACGATCTTCAGGAAGCGATCACGCTCGCCGACCGCGTGGTCGTCATGTCCAAGCGGCCCGGCAAGCCCAAGCTGATCGTCGACATCGATCTACCGCGTCCGCGCGACGTCATCGACGTGCAGGCCAACCCGGCGTTCGGCGCCTATTTCAAGCAGCTCTGGTCTGCACTGGATGTGCATCAATGAGTGACCTGTCGAACACCGGCTCCGGCCGCCGGATCCGCGACGCCTTCTCCGGCAACGCGTCGATCCAGTTCTTGATCTTCGTGACGTTCCTCGCCGCTTGGGAATGGCTTTCCGGCGTGTTCCATGCCGACTTCTGGATCAGCAAGCCCAGTCTCGTCCTCTCCGCGCTGATCGCCTGGTACCAGTCGGGCGACCTCGGCAGCGACCTCAAGATCACGTTGCTGGAAGCCGGCATCGGATTTGTCGTCGGATCGATCGCGGGCGGAATCGTCGGCTTCGTGCTCGGCTGGGTCCGCAAGCTCGGCGACCTGCTCGAACCCTTCGTGCTCTCGCTCTACACCTTGCCGAAGATCGCCTTGGCGCCGTTGTTCGTGCTGTGGTTCGGCATCGGCGTCATGAACAAGATCATGTTCGCCGCGATGCTGGTCTTCTTCATGGTGTTCTTCACCACCTATCAAGGCACCCGCCAGGTGGATCGGGAGCTCGTGGAGAATGCGCGCCTGCTGGGCGCTTCGCGCTGGGGCATCTGGACCAAGATCGCGGTGCCTTATTCGGCGGTTTGGGTGTTCACCGGGCTGCGCATCGGCCTGCCCTACGCGCTCATCGGCGCGATCGTCGGCGAGTTCGTCGCCGCCGAATCCGGTGTCGGCTTCCGCATCAAGGAAGCGACCTCGTTCTTCAACACCGCTTCGGTCTTCGCCGGCCTGATCGTGCTGATGGCGATCAGCCTGATCCTGCTGGGCGGCCTCAAGCTGATCGAGAGCCGCGTGCTGCGCTGGCAAACGGCCAGCAATACGTTGAACGCGGAGGGCACAACATGATCACGCGTCGCGCATTGCTCGGCGGCATCGGCGCTGCCGCCCTCATTCGTCAAGCGCGCGCCGCGACCCAGGTCACGCTCGCGATCAGCTCCAACACGCTCGCCTATGGGGGCCTGCGGATCGCGGAAGGCGCCGGCCTCTTTCCCAAGAACGGCCTGGAGCCGCGGATCATCGTGATGGACAGCGGCAACGCCGCGATCTCCGCCGTGCTCGGCGGCTCAGCCGACTTCGCGTCGTCTGGACCGGGCGAAGTCCTGGCCGCCAAGGTCCGCGGGCGCGACCTCGTCATCGTGCAGAACTTCTATCGTGGGCTGCCCGGCTCCCTCGTGCTGTCCAAGGCGGCTGCCGCCAAATCAGGTGTGGCGCCGGATGCGCCGGTCGAACAAAAGCTGCGCGTACTGGATAAACTGGCGATCGCCGAACCCTCGGCGACCTCGGCCTATTTGCATCCGTACAGGGCGGCCTCCGAAGCCGTCGGCGCGAAGATCAAGTTCGTCTACATGACGCAGCCCGCGATGGTCGCCGCCCTGCAAGCGGGCGCCGTCGATGGGATCGTCGCGGGCGCGCCGTTCTCGTTGGTTGCGGTCTCGAACGGCAGCGGCGTGTTGTGGATCAGCGGGCCGAAGGACGAGTTGCCCGAGCCGGTGCGCCCCACCAGTTCCGCCTGCCTGCAGACCACCGCCGAATACGCGAAGGCCCACCCGGACATC
Organism: uncultured Hyphomicrobiales bacterium; assembly: GCA_964479515.1. Taxonomy (GTDB): domain Bacteria; phylum Pseudomonadota; class Alphaproteobacteria; order Rhizobiales; family Xanthobacteraceae; genus PALSA-894. Next base: position 37,100 of record CAYZMR010000007.1, read on the forward strand.
ATCGCGGCGATGCGCCGCGTGGGCGCCGATCTCGCGGACTTCATTCAGAGCAAGCCCGTCGAGGCGCTCGTCATCATGGCCAAGGCCTATCCGTCGCTCGACGCCGCCTCCGCCAAGGATGCCTTCGCGGAAAATGCCAAGAACTGGTCGATGCCGAAGATGACCCCGCAGGACATCAAGCGGGAAATCGACATCCAGGTCAGCTCCGGCGCGCTTCCCGGCGTCGACAAGATCGATCCCGCGTCGGTGCTGTGGCCATGAGCGCCTTTGACTTCGGTGGCATTGTTCGTGCCGGCGACACGGTCGCGTGGCCGCAGGGACCGGGCGAGCCCACCGGACTGTCAGGAGCGCTGATCGCGCAGCGGCACGATCTTCCGGCGTTCTCGCTCCTGCTCGGTCTTGGGGCAAGCCGCACGGTGCGGCCCGAGCACGCGGACAAGATCACGCTGCGCGCGCTCAACGGCGCGGGGACCAACCGGAGCTGGACCCACCTTGCGGAGATCGTCCCGGTTTACATCTCGCAGACGCCCGGCCTGATCCGCTCCGGCGCGCTGCGCGTCGATGTCGCGCTGCTGCGGGTTCGACCGCACACGGCGCCGGGCTATTACACGACAGGCGTGATCAGCGACTTCACGCAGGCGCTGGTCGACGCGGCGCGCGTCGTCGTGGCCGAACTGGACGAACGCCTGCCGCTGACCGCGGACGATGCGCTCATCCCCGCCGAGGCGATCGACCATCTCGTTCCGGCTTTCGGCGCCGACATCCTGATGCCCGACCCGGCGCTGTCCGACGTTGACCAAGCGATCGCGCAGCACGTCGTCGGAATCATTCCCGATGGGGCCACCATCCAGCTCGGGGTCGGCAGCCTTCCCGCCGCTGTCGCCGCCGCGCTGCATGCGCACCGCGATCTTGGCGTCCACAGCGGCGTCGTCACCGATGTGCTGGTGGACTTGGTCGAAGCCGGCGTGGTGACGAATGCCCGCAAGGGCATCGACACCGGGATCACGGTCACCGGCGGCCTGTTCGGCACCGAGCGCCTGCGCGCCTATGCCGACGGCAACCCGAAGATCGCGATGCGCGCGTCCACCTACACGCACAATCAAGACACGCTTGGCCGCCTGCATGCGCTGCACGCGATCAATTCCGCGATCGAGGTGGATCTCACCGGCCAGGTCAATTCCGAGCTCGCGGGCGGGCGCTATCTGGGCGCGGTCGGCGGACAATTGGACTTCGTGCGCGGCGCGCAGCGCTCGCCGGGCGGCCGGTCGATCATCGCGCTCCCCTCCACGACGGCGGACGGCAAGCATTCTCGTATCGTGGCATCGCTGGATGGGCGGCCCGTGACCTGCCCGCGCTCCGATGCCGACATGGTGGTCACCGAATTCGGCATCGCCGATCTACGCGGCTGCGGATTGCATGAACGGACGCGCCGGCTCCTCGCCGTCGCCCATCCGAAATTCCGCGATGCACTTTCTCAACCCTTTATGCAGGCGGCGCAATGACCGTTCTCGTCGAAACTCTTGCCCCCGGCGTTCAGCAAATTCGCATCAACCGGCCGGAGCGGATGAATGCGCTCGGCGTCGCCACGGTCGAGGAGTTGCAGCGGGCGATTGCGGCCGTCGCCGACGCCCGGGTCGTGCTGATCCGCGGCACCGGCAAAGCATTCTGCGCGGGCGCGGACCTGAAGGAGCGCGCCGGCATGGAGCCGCCGGCGCGCATCGCCCACAACCGCGCGATCAACGCCGCGGTCGACGCGCTCGAAGCGCTGCCGATGCCGACCATCGCGGTGTTGAACGGCTTGGCGCTCGGCGGCGGGCTCGAAATAGCCCTTGCCTGCGATCTCCGCTTTGCCGCCGCCAGCATGACGATCGGTCTGACCGAGGCGCGCGTCGGCGCGATCCCGGGCGCGGGCGGCACGCAGCGCCTGCCGCGCCTGATCGGCACCGCGCGCGCGATGCAGATGATGCTGGCCGGCGAGCCGGTGGATGCCAAGACCGCCGAGGCGTGGAACATCGTGCAGACCGTGGCGCCGGATGACGAGCTCGACGCGCGCGTGCTCGGCTACGCACGCCTCGTCGCCTCTCGCTCGCCGCGCGGCGTGCGCACATTGAAACGTGTCGTCCGCACCGGGATGGAGCAGAGCCTGAGCGAGGGCCTGCTGACCGAGCGCGCCGCGCTCGCCGAGATCTTCGCGTCGGCGGACTACGCCGAAGGCCTGCGTGCCTTCGCCGAACGGCGCACCCCCGTCTTTGCCGAATAAGGAGTCCCCGATGAACTTCGAATTGACCCCGGAACAGCGCCAGATGGTCGCGTCCGTGCGCGCTCTGGCGCAGGAGAAATTCAAGCCGCGCGTGAAGAACTGGCAGGACGGCACCTTTCCGCACGAGAACATCAAGGATCTGGCCGAGATCGGCGTGCTCGGCATGGCGGTTCCGGAAGAATACGGCGGGCTCGGCCTGCCGGTGCTCGACTGCGTCGTCGTGCTCGAGGAGATCGCGAAGGTCTGCTACGTGACCGCGATGGCGGTGATGAGCGCGATGGGCGCGCAGAACCGCATCATCTCGGTCTATGCGCCCGAGGACGTGAAGCAGAAGTTCCTGCCGGGCGTCGTCAGCGGCGACACGATCCTTGCCATCTGCATGACCGAGCCGCATGCCGGCACGGACGTCGCGAACTACAAGACGAACACGGTCGTGCACAACGACCGCGTGGTGCTGAACGGCACCAAGACGCTGATCAGCCGCGCCGACGAGGCGCATTGCTTCATCGTCTTCACCCGCGTCGACGGCACGCCGGGCCGCGAGGGCATCGGCTGCGT
>CAYZMR010000007.1:40017-46354 GCA_964479515.1 uncultured Hyphomicrobiales bacterium
CCGATCGGAACGATGCAGGGCATGCGCTGGAAGCTCGCCGAGATGTACCGCGACATCGAGGTCGGCCGCTCGATCCTCTATCGCGCCGCCGCGTCCGCCGATCCGTTCCCGGATCCCTATCTCGCCGGAATCGCCAAGATGTATGTCAACGAGATGGCGATCCGCGTAACCAGCGAGGCGCTGCAGGTGCATGGTGGCTACGGCTTCACGGACGAATATCCGGTATCGCTGTTCTATCGCGCCGCGCGCTACGGCTCGCTCGGCGGCGGCACGACCGAGACGCTGAAGGATCTGGTCGGCAAGCGCATCTATGATGGCTTCCCGGAGGATGGCTTCCTCGGCATGCAGGCGTTCTGATCATGCGTGGTATCCGCTCCCTCCTGTTCGTGCCGGGCGACAGTGAACGCAAGATCGCCAAGGCACTCACCTGTGCCGCCGATGCGCTGATCCTGGACCTCGAGGATTCGGTGACGCCCGACCGCAAGCCCGCGGCGCGCGAGATTTGCCGCGCCGCCTTGGCGGCCGGCTCGAAGGGACCGAAGCTGTTCGTCCGCATCAACGCGCTCGACACGCCGGAGGCGGCGGCCGATCTCGCCGCCGTCATGCAGGGCGGGCCGTTCGGGGTCGTCGTGCCGAAATGCCAGTCGGCCCGCGACCTGCTGCGGCTCGACGACATGCTCACGGTGCTGGAAGCACGCGAAGGATTGGCCCCGCGGCAAACGCTGGTGCTACCGATCGTGACGGAGACCGGGCGCGCCATGCTGGGCTTTAGCAGCTACGCGGAGACGCAAGTGCCGCGCCTGTTCGGCATGATGTGGGGCGCGGAGGATCTTTCCGCCGATCTCGGCGCGAAGTCGAACCGCGACGAGGCGGGGCGCGGCTACGCGCAGCCCTATCAACTCGCCCGCTCGATGTGTTTGTACGCCGCGGCGGCGACCGGCTGCGCGGCGATCGACGCCGTGTTCACCGATATCCGCAACGAGCGTGGGTTGGAAGAAGAGGCGATCTTTGCGTCGCGCAGCGGCTTCGTCGCCAAGGCGGCGATCCACCCCGGCCAGGTGGAGATCATCAACCGGTCGTTCATGCCGACCGCCGACGAGATCGCCCATGCCAAACAGGTGGTGGAAGCCTTTTCGGCGACAGATGCAAAAGGTGTTGCGGTGCTCGACGGCCGCATGCTCGACAAGCCGCACCACCGCGCGGCACTCCGGGTGTTGGCCGCGGCTGAGTAGCAAGACAGAACCGCGCAACGACGCGGTCGGGAGGACGATCATGATTGCGCGCCGAACTCTGCTGGCGGGATCGCTCGGAGGCCTGCTTTGGCCGGCCGCTTCGCGCCGGCTCCGCGCCGAGGCGGCGCTTGAGAGCGTCACGATCGCCGTCAGCTCGACCAGCTTCGTGCTGGCCGGCGTGAAGATCGGGCAGCAGGCCGGGCTCTTTGCCCGCAACGGGATCGATCTGCGCATCGTCGTGATGGAAAGCGGCAATGCCGCCATGGCCGCCTTGATCGGGGGCTCGGTGCCATTTGCGGTGACTGGGCCGCCGGATGCGCTCATGGCCAATGCGCGCGGCCAGGACATCGTGATCGCCGCCAACCTGTACGCCGGATTTGCCGGCTCCGTCGTGCTTGCGACGTCAGTCGCGCAAAAACTCGGCGTGCCCGCGACGGCGCCGATCAAGGATCGCTTCCGCGCGCTGGATGGGCTGCTGCTGGCCGTGCCGAGCGCCACGTCCGTCTTGCTTGCGCCGATCAAGAAGGCCGCCGAGGACAACGGCGCCAAGGTGCGGTTCACCTATATGGCGCAGGGGACCATGCCGGCGGCGTTGGAAGCGAACGCGATCCAGGGAATGGTCGCGAGCTTTCCGTTCGCCGGCACGCCCGTGCTGCGCGGCGCCGGCGTGCTGTGGATCGACGGCCCCGGCGGAGAATTGCCGGCCGATGTGGCTGCCTCCAGTTCCTCGAGCATCCAGACGACCGGCGCCTATCTCAAGGCGAACCGGAACACCGTCCGCAAGCTGCAACAGGCCATCGTGGCCATCGCGGACTTTGTCGAGAAAGATCAGGAGCACGCCAAGCAGGCGCTGGCCGCCAGCTATCCGGACCTGAGCGCGCAGGAGATCGATCTCGCGTTCACGCGGCAATGGCGAAACTGGACCAAGCCGTTCCTCACCGAGTCGGATATCCGCCAGGAGCTGAAGCTGCTGGTGTCGTCGACCAAGGCCCCTGGCCTTGATCGTCTCGAACCGGCAAGCGTACTCGTCGGCCCGCAATGAATAAGGCCGAACGCGCCGGCGACGCAACGCGTCCAGTTGAGCAACATCAGCCTTCGGCGCGCAGCTCCGCGAACGTCTCCTTGGCGGCGATCAGCGCTTCACGCACCAACGGCGCTCCGACGTAACCGAGCAGATGCAGGATCGACTCGGCCAGTTCGTCCTCGGTCCAGCCGTGGTTGCGGGCGAAGCGAAGGTGCACTTTCAGCTCGGGGAGACGCCCCGTTGCGGTGTCGGAAATGACGCAGATGAGAGTCCGGGTCTTGAGGTCGAGGCCGGGACGGCTCCATAGCGTGCCGAACAGCATCTCCTGCGTGACTTCGGCAAATTTCTCCATGATCGGATCGGTGTAGACGTCGCTGTCGAGCTTCGCCGCATAGGTCTCGCCCACGAGCTTGCGGCGCATCGCGCGACCTTTTGCGCGCAGCGGGCTGTCGGTCATTGTGCTTGCCTCCAACTTATGAGCAGCGGTCGCTAGAACGAAATCTTGTATTTGGTGACGACGGGCCGCCACTTCTCGACTTCGTCCTTCACGAGCTTCTCGAATTCCTCGGGCGTCGATGGCGAGGCCGTCATGCCAAACGCCGCGAGCTTCTCGGCATTGACCTTGTCCTTGAGAATTTCACTCACCGCCTGGTTCATCTCGACCACGATGTCGCGTGGAAGGTCCTTGGGGCCCTCTATGCCGGTCCACGGCTGGGACGAGAAATTGTAACCCTCCTCGATCAGGGTCGGGACATCCGGCAGCGCCGGATCGCGATGGTTTCCGAAGATGACCAGCGGCTTGAGAGCGCCCGACTTGATCTGAGGCATGAAGTTGCCGACCAGCGACATTCCGGCGTCGACCTGTCCGCCCAGCATGTCCTGAAGGACCTGCGGCGGGCCGCGATACGGAACGATGTTGAACTCGACACCGGCAAGATCCTGAAGCGCGAGCTGTGTCATGTGCGAGTATGTGCCGTTGCCGGGACTGCCCATCTGCACCTTGCCGGGATTGGCTTTCGCGTAGGCGATGAATTCCTTGAAAGTGTTCACCTTCAGGCTCGGACCAACGACCAGGATCGAGGGGTCTTCGTTGGTGCGGGAGATGAACGAAAAGTCCGTGAGCGGGTGGTAGGGCAGCGACTTGAACGTCAGCATGTTGTTGGCGGCAGGTCCTGGCGTGGTCACGATGAAGGTGTAGCCATCCGGCGCCGCCCGCGCGACGAAGGCTTGACCGAGATTGCCTGACGCACCGGTGCGGTTTTCAACCACGACCGTGTTGCCGTACTTCGCCCGGATGCCCTCGGCGATGACGCGGGCGACGAGGTCGAAGCTGGAGCCTGCCGGCCACGGCACGACGATCGTCATCGGCTTGTCCATCGGCCATTTTGCAGCGGCGAACGACGTCGATGCCGCGAGCGCAGCGGCGATCAGAACGGCCCGTTTCGCGGTCGCCTTCATGAAGCTCATGCATTCCTCCTGTGGCGGGAGCCTCGCGAGCGATGAGCCGGCGGCCTCGGACGACGCTCAAGCGTTGTACGCCGCCGACTCTTCCTCTGAACGGCCGATGACGCCTTCCGCCCGGTAGGCCGCCAATTCCTGCTCCGAATGGCCGAGCCAGTCGCCGAAGACGGCGTCATTGCTCGCACCCAGCGGCAGGCTGGGCTCGATCGGCCGGCGCTCCGTGCCCTCGAAAACGAGAGGCGAGTGGGGCAGCACAACGCGCCCGAGATCCGGATGGTCGATCCATTGCAGGCTGCCGCGGGCGTGCATGTTCTCGTCGTGCATGACTTCCGACAGATCGCGCACCGGTGCACAGGGCACCGCTGCCGCCAGCATGCGTCGCGCCACCTCATCCTTGGTCAGCGTCTTCGTCCAACCCTCGATCAGCGCGTCCACGGCGGCGAAATTGGCGACCCGCGTCGAACGCGTGAGGAAACGGGGATCATCCTTGAGGTCGGACCGGCCCATGACGTCGAGGATCGAGCGGAAATGGTGGTCGCCCGGCGCGTTGAGCACGACGTAACCGTCGGTCGTCGGATAGACGTTGTAGGGCGAGATGCCGAGACCGCCATGCCGATTGCCGGTGCGCGCCGGAGCGGCGGCGCCGCGCGCATGCAGCATGCCGAGATTTGAGGCGAGCGATGCGTAGGTCGCGTCCTGCATGGAGACTTCGACGACGCGACCCTTGCCGGTGCGCTCGCGCTCGTACAGCGCGGTCATGATGGCCGCATAGAGATGAATGCCGGCGCTGAAATCGCACATGGCCGCGCCGGACTTGACCGGCGGCTGATCCGGATAACCGGTCGAGTTGATGACGCCGCACATCGCCTGCATGACGAGATCCATCGCGGGATAGTCGCGATAGGGGCCGTCCTTCCCGTAGCCCGAGCTCGAGCCGTAGATCAGTCGCGGATTGATCTTCTGGAGATCCGCCGCGCCGAGGCCGAGGCGATCCATCACGCCGGGCGCGAAGTTCTCCAGCAGGATATCGGCCCGGGCCGCCAGCTCCCGCAGCAGGTCGCGGCCTTTTTCGGTCTTGAGATTGAGCGTGACCGGCTTCTTGTTGGAGTTCAGCATCGCGAAGGGAAGCGCGGCGCCGCCCATGTCGCCGCGGCTGCGCAGATGCTCGCCATGGAGCGGCTCGACCTTGATGACGTCCGCACCGGCCAAAGCCATGAGAAAGGTCGCGTAGGGGCCGTTATAGACGTGCGAAAGATCGATCACGGTTATCCCCGACAGGGGATAGCGTCGGTCGGCGGCCGCCCGGTCGCGATGCTCTTGCGCATGCATGGTTTGAAGCATCGATCTCCTCCCATGGTCTTTCCTGCGGCCGTTGGCGGTGGCGCGCGGGAACCATATACACTGCCGTTCTCAAGAATGCAAATGATTTAGATGAATATCAGGCATCCTTCGATGCGTTCACGACTCAACCGTTCGGCAGCAGGACTTGGCGCACAACTTCGCCACGATCGAGCAGATCGAGACTGAGGTTCAACTGGTCGAAGCCCATGCTGCCGCTTTTCAGCCGGTCGACCGGCATCTTTCCCTGCTGGAAAAACTCCAGATAGAGCGGGATGTCGCGCTCCGCCAGGCTGCTGCCCATCAGGGAGCCGCGGAACACTTTTTCCTCCGAGACCAGCGCCGCATGCGCGTATTGATAGAGGTCACTGGAGGCGCCGAGCCCGACGCAGACGATCTCCCCGCCCTTGCGCGTTATCGCGTTCGCGGACGCCATGGCGGCCTTGCTGCCGGAGATCTCGAAGGCGAAGTCGACCCCTCCCCGCGTCAGGTCCTTCACGGTCTCGACGAGTTTCGGATCGAGGGCCGAAAGCGTTCGCGTGCAACCCAATTCCAGGGCGAGCGGAAACTTGGACTCGAGGATATCGATGCCGATGATTTCGGCAGCGCCCGAGATTCGCGCCGCCATCACGGTGTTGAGCCCGACACCGCCCAACCCGAAGACGGCGACATTCTGGCCCGGACGCACCTTGGCGGCGTTGAACACGCAGCCGGCGCCGGTCACGACCGCGCAGCCGAACATGGCGGCGACGTCGATCGGAATCGAAGGATCGACCTTCACCAGGGAGTTCGGCACCGTCACGGCATATTGAGCAAAGGACGAGATGCCGCTGTAGTGATAGAGCGGCTCTCCATTGCGGCTCAGCCGTCGCGTGCCGTTCGACAGCAAGCCCTGCGTGCGCGAGACGGTGACGCCTTCGCAGAGCACCGGCCGGCTTTCCGTGCATGGCCGGCAATGGCCGCAACCAGACGCGACGGTCATCACCACGTGATCGCCCGGCTTCAGCCGCGTCACGCCGCGACCCATCTCGCGGACGATGCCGGCGCCCTCATGTCCCCCGACCACCGGAAGCTTGCGCTTCCTCAAGCCCGCGACTTGCGACAGATCCGAATGACAGAGCCCGGCCGCCATGACCTCGACGAGAACCTCGCCCTCACCGGGCCCGTCGAGGTCCACGTCCTCGATTCTGAACGGTTCGCTTGTCGCATAGGGCGCCGGCCGGCCCTGTTCGTACATGACGGCTGCGGTCATCCGCATGGCATTTCCTCCCGAAATCCGAGC
>CAYZMR010000008.1:0-46235 GCA_964479515.1 uncultured Hyphomicrobiales bacterium
CTGGCTAAAGCAACGAAGCATTCCGATTGACGCGTTCGGTGGTTCTGTGAAGGCCGAGCATTGAAAAATTGCTGGAAGAGCCGACTTGTTATCTCCGCAGCGCCGCTGACGGCCGCTATGGGTCAGTTGCGTCGATATTGCCATGTCCGTTCTCTCGTCCGCTATCCCCAACACCGGACATGACTAACCCAGGTCTGCGCCCGCGGCAGCGCGAAACCGCAACAACAAACCCGGCTCTCGACGCCGGTAACCGCCCTCACCGCGAGGGCAGACTCAAGAGCCGCCGGGCATCCCCCGACGGCTCATTTCGTACCCCCGGCCCGCGGCTTCCCAACCACGCTGTCAGGTCGCGGGGCTCCTGCACTCGTCAAAAATAACCAGCAATTGCGTATCTCGCCTCGATATCTCGGCATATCTCGCCCCGCCGAGATCGCCTTACCTCACTGACACAGCGCCCGTTCGTTCCGGGCCTTCGAGTCCCCCGACTGCCTTCGTGTGCGCTCTCAAGGAGACCCTAAACCCCGCACCCAGACAGCCGGCTCGCCCGCTGGGCTTTGCACCTTCAGCACCCGCCGCTTCACCCACCTGGTCGCAGGCTATCTCCGCTCAACTGTCCGACCACGCACTCGCGGACGTGCCCGCTTTCCCCGACCCGAGTGCCCGGCTTTTGAATATTCCGGCTACCCGATTTTCCGCAGAGTTATGCACCACATCGGGCGCCAGACGCAGCAGTACGCGTGCAGCGGGGTACACTAATGGCATCAGCCGACGTATGCCCATTAACGCCGCATCGCGCTCACTCCGAGGGGTATGACGGATCCCGTTTTCGCCGACGGGACACCATGCGTCAGCTCGGCCGACGCGGCACAGCGTGCCGGGTTGTCGCGCGACTATGTCGCTCGCCTGTGCCACGACGGAAAAGTCCGTGGGCGTCAAATCGGAAAGAATTGGTACGTCGACGAAAAATCGCTCGGCCACTTTCTCTCGGAACAAGCGCGCGCCAAGGAAGAGCGCGCTGTCGAGCTTCGCGACGCATACGAAAAAAATGCCCGCGTAACTCGCGAAGCATTTTCCGGCGCGATTACCGTGGCGCCGCCGAGCACGCTGCACGCTCACGTATCGCAACTGCGAATGCAAGCAGCGCGCAGAGCGGCACTCACAACCGGCATCGCAACCGCGACGCTCGTGTTCACACTCGCTGCTGGAGCTGCCGCGTTCGTCGCTCCCGACGCATCGCGCACCGCATCGGTGCGCGCGCAGTCGGAACTCGCAGCCGCAGCGGCGAATCCCGGAGGATTTCTTTCGGCGCTCGGTGATGGCACCGCAAGTCTCGCGCGCTCGTTCGCAACGCGCATCGATGATTTCATTTTCGGCGTCGCGCTCCCGAATCCAACACTCACCTACTATCGCGCGCAGGGCGACACCACCAGCAACATCCCATCGGTACCGTCGTCGACCACGGAAGTGGGAGCGGCAACGTCCGCTCCGCCGACAAGCACCGCCACACTCCCCTCTTCGCCGCGCGCAACCACCACCATCAACCAGCCGGTGATCGAGCGCGTCGTGCAGACCGACCGCGTCGTCACGCAAGACGGCATCACCGAGAACATCCTCGACCAACGCCTCGGCCTGCTTCAAGACCAGGTTACGTCGCAGATCAATGCGCTCTCGCTTTCGAACTCGGCACAGCTTCTCGGCGCGTATCAGGCCGCCTCGTATGTGCCGCCATCAAGCAATTCAAACGCGGGAGCCTCGCAAGCTGCCACTGCCTGGGGTGCCATCACCGGGACGCTCGCGAACCAGACCGATCTGCAAAACGCCCTCACTGCGAAATTATCGCTTTCGGATTGGTACGCAACATCGACCGACGGGCTCAAGGAAGGAACCGGCAACCTCTATTTCACCGACGCGCGTGTTGGCGATTTCGTCAACAGCTCTTCGACGATAGCGAAGACGTATGCCAACAACACCTTCACCGGAAACGATACCTTTGCCAACGCGACCACTACGAACCTCTTCTCGACGACCGCGAGCAGCACCAACCTCTTCGCGCAGGCTGCATCGTTCGGGGCTCTCGGCGTAACCGGCACGACGACGCTGGCCGGTATCAATCTCTCTACCGAGAACTGTTCCAGCTTCGGCAACGGCGGCAAGCTCACGACCGACGCGTTTGGCGATATCGTCTGTGCCGCCGATCAGGGCGGCTCCGGCTCAACGGTGGCCGGATCCGACACGCAAGTGCAGTTCAACAGCGGCGGCTCGCTCGGCGCCAGCACGAATTTCACATTCAGCTCAAGCACCAACAAACTCACCGTCACCAACGCCTCGACCTCGAACCTCGTTGCCTCGAACTCCTTTACGCTCGGCACCTTCAACGGTTTCCTCAAGGCGACGGCAGGCGCGGTCGCAACCTCGCTCGTCAACCTCGCCAGCGACGTGACGGGCATTCTGCCGGTCGCAAACGGCGGCACCGGCTGGAGCAACATCGCCGCCGGCGCCATCCCCTACGGCAACGGCTCCGGCGCACTCGCAACAACCAGCGCCGGAGCGGCCGGCTACGTCCTCGCGTATCTCAATGGAGTGCCGACCTGGACGGCCACGACAACACTCGCGACAATTTCCGGCACGCTCGGCGTCTCAAATGGCGGCACCGGCGCAACGACCCTCACCGGCCTCGTCAAAGGCAACGGCACGAGTGCATTCACTGCCGCCGCAGCGGGCACCGACTACGTCGCCCCCGCCACCACCCTCACGGCAGGCACCGGCCTCTCGGGAGGCGGAGACCTCTCTACTAATAGAACGTTGTCGCTGAACCTTGGGAACGCCAACACGTGGACCGCGCTCCAACAATTCGCGAATGCCTCCACCAGCGTCGAATCCGCATACCAAGCATTCTTCGGCGCGACGGCAACGTCATCATTCTCATCAACGGGTGCGCTGACGCTCGCTTCGCCACTCGCAGCCGGCTCCGGCGGCACCGGAATTGCGAGCCCCGCCGCAGCCGGCATACTCTTCGGCTCATATGCGGGAGCTACTTGGCAGCAGATCGCCACCTCCTCGCTGGGTCTCCCGACCTTCGCCGATCTCACGAGCAATCTCGCCAGCTACCTCCCGCTTTCGTCCTGGTACGCGACGACAACCAACGGGCTGACGGAGGGTTCAAGCAACCTCTATTTCACCACCAATCGCGTCGCGAACGTGATTGCGGGCACCACGACCGATGCGCTGAAAGAAGGAGCGAGCAACGTTTATTTCACCAACGGCCGGGTGCAGAGCTACCTCGACACGCTGGGGAAGGGCTACTTTTTCTCGACCACGTCGAGTGCCTATTTCCTATCGCTCAATCAAGGTGCTGCCTTCTCCACTTCGTCGGCTGCATACTTCCTGGAGCAAAACCAGCCGCTCGCGTTCTCGACAAGCTCCGCCTCGTACTTTCTCTCGCAAAGCCAGAGCGTTGCGTTCGCGACAACATCCTCAGACTTTTGGCTCTCAACGAAGTCCACATCCAATCTTGCGGAAGGATTGAATCTATATTTCACCAACGCCCGGGCCGAAAATGCAATCTCAGTGTCCGGCGCACCGCTCACCTACTCCTCAGGACTGATCGGCATCAACCAAGCGAACGGTTCGCAAGCAGGTTACCTAGCGGCGGCCGACTGGACGAATTTCAACAATAAAATAGCTTCCACATCGCTCTCGGCAGGCACCGGCATCTCCTACAATTCCGCGACGGGCGCGATCGTCAATACCGGCATCACGTCCAATACCGGAGATTGGGCGGGCACTTTTGGAGGCGATACGCCGAGCTATTATCTAAACAATTCATTTTCCACCACTTCAGCCTCGTATTTCCTCAGCCAAAACCAGCCGCTCGCGTTCTCGACTTCCTCAGCAAGTTATTTTCTTTCGCGAAACCAAGGGAACGCGTATGCGACCAGCTCAGCAGATTATTGGCTCTCGACAAAAACGGCCGACAATCTTCCGGAAGGTTCGACCAATCTCTATTGGACCAACACCCGCTTCGACACCCGTCTCGCTGCAACAACCACGCTCCCGAACATCACCACGCTCGCCAACCTTGCGAGCGTCGGCACCATCACCTCCGGCACATGGAACGGCTCCATCCTCGGCGTACCATACGGCGGTACCGGCTGGAGCAACATCACAAGCGGCACGGTGCTCCTCGGCAACGGCGCAGCCGCCGTCGCGACCACCACCCGCAACAACCTGCTGGTCGGCTCGAATCTCTCCATCTCCGGAGGGTCAAATGCGCTGCTCGGCGCCGACGCCACGATCTCGCTCGGCGGCAATGTCGTCACGTCGGTCGCGAACGACGCCAACGTCACGGGCTCCATCGCAAGCAACGCGCTGACCCTTGGCTGGACCGGAATCCTCGGCGTCGTGCGCGGCGGCACTGCCTCCTCGACGCTCTCCGGTCTCCTCAAGGGCAACGGCACGAGTGCGATCCAAACCGCTGTCGGAGGCACCGATTACGAGTTCCCACTCACGTTCTCGGCCGGCCTCAACAGATCGGGCAACACGATAACGAACACCGGCGTGCTCTCGCTCGGCTCCGGCTTCGCCACGACGACGGGCACCACCATCAGCTTCACGACGAGCACCGTCACAACGAATGGCCAGACCCTCGGTCTCACCATCGTACCGTCGGCCGGCAGCCTGCTCTTCACGCCAACCATCTCCGGCACCCTCGACAACACCGGCCTCACGCACCCATCGCTCACGGTGAACGGAACGCCCATCTCGCTCGGCTCATCCGGCACCATCACCGCCGCGTCCTCCACACTCCTCGCCGACAACAACACCTTCTTGGGCACCAACAGCTTCTCCAGCACCATCACCGGGAACATTTCCGGCAACGCCGGCACGGTGACGAACGGCGTGTACACCACGACCTTCGGCGGACTCTTCGACATCCGTCTCTCCGCCACCTCCACACTGCCCAGCATCACGACGCTAGCCAACCTTGCGACTGTTGGCACAATCGGCACCGGCGTCTGGAGCGCCACCAAGATCGGCCTCGCATACGGGGGAACCAACGTCGACCTCTCTGCAACTGGCGGCGCATCGCAGGTGTTGCGCCAATCCGCATCGGGCGCGGCGATCACCGTGGGCCAGCTCGCGGCGAGCGATCTTTCCAATGGCACGACAGGAATCGGCGCGGTCGCCCTCGCGGGCTCCCCCACACTCACCGGCAAAATTACCCTCGCCGCAGCATCAAGCACCGACTTGACTGCCTCGGCGTCGCTCTACACCCCCATCACCTCCGCGCTCCTTCTCGCCGACGCAAACAAACTCACGACCGCATACGGCGGCAGTGGTGCGTGCTCCAATCAATTCGTCCGCTCAATAAACGGTGCGGGAGTCGCGACGTGTGCGTCAGTGAGCAATTCCGATTTCAACGGGCAGCTTTCCGCGGCGCATGGCGGCACCGGTATCGACACCTCGGGAAGCTCGGGGATTGCCGTCGTTGATTCGGGAGTTTGGAGCGCATCATCAACTCTTGCGACCTACCGCGGCGGCACGGGTGCGACCTCCCTCACCGCCGGCCAGGTGCTCGTCGGAAGTGGCACGGGCGCCATCACCTCGACCTCCACCGCCAACCTCAAATCTTCACTCGGGCTCAACAACGTCGAGAACACCGCGCTCTCGACATGGGCAGGCAGCACCAATATCACCACGCTCGGCACCATCACGACCGGCACCTGGAGCGGACTCTTCGGCGCCGTGACAGGAGCCAACCTCACCAACCTCACCGCCGCCAACATTACGGGCTCGCACACACTGCCCGACGGCGTCTTGAGCACCAACGTGCCGCTTCTCAACGCCGCCAACGCGTTCACAAACACGGGAAATAACACGTTCGCGGGCAACGTCGGGATCGGGACGGCGAGTCCATCGCAGAAACTAACTGTGCAGGATTCTGGAAATGGAAACACCTTCAGTAATATCGCAAACTTCTATGCCAACAACCTCACGGCAGGGGTGGGAATAGGCTTTGAGGGGATTTCAGCAATCGGTTCTAATACCAATAACAATCTCACGCTTGACGCCAAAGGTACGGGCAACATCGAGTTGAATGCAAACGGAGGAACCGGCAACGTCGGCATCGGGACGACCAACCCGTACAATTCACTTGACGTTGCCAGCACCGTCAACTTCCGAACCCTTCTCTATGTTGGCGCCGGTTCAACCAATCCGTCGACCACCGGCGCTTCGTTTACGGCGTTCAATTGGGACGGCACCAACAATGCGGGCATGATACAGGCGCAAACAACCAACACTGCGTGGCGTAATCTTGAGCTCAATCCCAACGGCGGCAACGTCGGCATCGGAGTCAGTCCGAGTTTCCTTCTTGATGTATGGTCGCCGTCGGGGACAGATGCCGTAATCAGCGCGACGACGCAAAACGGCGTTAACAACGCGCAACTGCGCCTTACGACCAATGGACAAAATACCTGGACCGAGACCGCCAACCGCTCCACAGGCCACCTTGAGTTTTCGAGCGCGGGCGGCGGCGGCGTCTACCTCGCCTCCGGCGGCACGTCGTGGAACTCGCTCTCCGACCAGCGGCTCAAGACAAACATCACGACGCTCGCGAGTTCGAGCCTCGACCAGATCCTCGCCCTCAACCCCGTGACCTTTAACTGGAGAGATGCAAACCAAAACGCAGAGGTCGGCACGCAACTCGGTTTCATCGCCCAGGAGGTGCAGCAAATATTTCCGCAGCTTGTCTCGACGGGCGGCACGACGATCATCGTCAACGCCGACGGCTCGACGACGATCGTCACGAATACCCTTGGTCTCAACTACACGGGCCTTATCGTTCCACTCGTCAAAGCGGTGCAAGACATCGCCAACCTCTCCGACACGTTCAAAACAAATCTCATCGCGTGGCTCGGCAATGAGTCAAATGGCATCGACGAACTCTTCGCCAACGTCGGGAACTTCCAAACCGTCAATTCGACCACCGACAACACTCAAAAGCTTTGCGTCACCACCGGCCCCTCCGACCAAAGCCCCGTCTGCGTTACCAAGGCCCAACTCACCGCTCTCTTGAGCCAATCCGCCTCCGCCGGCTTTGCAAATCCGACGCCCAGCTCTTTCGCGCCCACCTCCGCTAGTGATCCCACGTCGGAGGTGGGTTCGACCGAAGCGACCGACACGCCACCAGTCATCGCGATCAACGGCGACAATCCCGCGCACGTCAACGTTGGCGACACGTACCAAGACCTCGGCGCGACCGTCACCGGCCCGCAAGCGGACCTCAACCTCGGCATCAGCATCTTCCTCAACGGCCAACTCGTCAGCAATATCCTCGTAGACACGAGCGCGGTAGCAACCGACACCATCGACTACGTCGCAACCGACAGCGCCGGCAATGCGGCGACATCGACACGAACCGTCATCATCGAATCCCCCTCGATCGCGCCACTCACTGATGCGACCAGGACCACTCCCACCCAATAGCGCCGAATGCGCCGTTGGCGGCCGACGAGGGCTCTATTTGCAAAGCAAGGAGAAAAGACCACGATGCGCGGGTTGCCGTACTATGGCGTGGCGATGCCGCCCAGAGCGGCATTATCACCGAAACGAGTTGGGACGCGGTCACGATCGCTTGGAACAATGGGCGGGTGGCCAGAGTTCACCACGGAGACATGCGCGAAATTGAACGCACGCAGACAAAGCCGCATACTGTGTAAAGGCAGCGACCCTATCGCGGCAAAATTTGCACTGACGAAAGGGCGACAGGACATATCGCATGACGCATCTGTCCTTCCATGTTGGCAACAGAACACAGACGAACCTGTGTCCTAGCCCGGCGTGTCCGACGTGCGGTTATGATATGACCGTGGTCACCATTGCTCCCGCGTTTTTGAGAGAAGGCTGCAAAGACATCAGCTACGCATGTGAGAAGTGTGGCACCCAGACAGAGCGCAGGGTCAAATCAAGCTAGTCTGCTTGCCGCAATCGCGGTCGCCTCGTTACCCGAAGCGGCCGACAGCGGAGCAACTCACGCTCGTCTAGAGTGCAGCTTCCGTTAGATCAGCAGGCGGTTGCCGGCCGCGGATCCCTGCTAATGTCATTGACACCGGTTCCCCTGTACCTTCTGTTCGCTCGAACAGAGCTTTTGGCAGCGCTGCAATAGGAGTACGATGCCGTTAGAAAGCTGTAAGGGAGTGCCACGATACAGGAGGCTTTTATGAAGCTTCAGTCGCAACAGCTCCCATTCGATCCGAAAGTCTTTCTCTCGAAAATGAACGGCGGACGAGTTATTTCCGAATACCGGGAAGGACAATTTGTCTTTCGGCAGGGCGATTCCGCGAATTCTGTTTTTTACATGCAGAAGGGTAAAGCCAAAGTCACCGTGATATCCGAGCAGGGCAAGGAAGCGGTGGTCGCATTTTTGGGAGCTGGCGATTTCTTCGGCGAAGGATGTCTGGGCGGACAGGCGTTACGTTTGGCAACAGTGGCCGCTCTGACGGCGTGCTTGGTCACATGCATATCAAAGACGGAAATCATCGACGTCATTCACAAAGAGGCGGCGTTTGCCGAGCTGTTTATCGCCCACCTCTTGGCTCGCAACAGTCGCGTCGAAGAGGATCTGGTCGATCAACTGTTCAATTCGAGCGAAAAGCGCTTGGCGCGGACTCTTCTGCTTCTTGCGAATTTTGGCAAAGAAGGTGCGCCGGAGCCGGTCTTAGCCAAGATCAGTCAAGAGACACTTGCGGAGATCATTGGTACGACCCGATCCCGCGTCAGCGTATTCATGAACAAATTTCGGCGTTTAGGGCTGATCAGTTACAACGGCCACATTGAGGTGCATCGCTCGCTGTTGAATGTGGTTCTGCACGAGAAGCCGGAAATAGATCGCGACGATAAATTGGATACATGAGCGCCGTGAACGCCGGTTCGACGAGAGCCGGAAGTCCGCGTATTTCCCGCCATTGTCTCCACCGTTCCCCCGGAGCCGCCAGCCTGATTTAGTATCGGTCGCGTTTCGCCTTAAGCCCGTCGACACGGCGGCTGCCGGTCCAGACTTCCAGGTCGCGATCCTTCAAAAGCTGTTTTGCGGCCGTCAAAGCCTCAGCATCCGTGCGCGCCTCTATGACGTTAACGCGCATGACAACGCGATCGTCCCCCAGAGTATAGACCCGACAGGCCGCCATGGCTGCGCTCCTATGCGTCGCCTTCTGACGCGCGGCACCAAGTTGAGAAGTGTGCGCGGCACCAGCTCGGGGCGTCAAACGCCACGTCCGCGATTTGATTTTTGGAAGCGTCGGGAACCACAAGCGCCTCCGCGCGTTCCGCTAAGCGGACCCAAAGATGCACCGCATGAAAGGAATGTATATCATGCGGGTATTACTGGGGATCATTCTCGGAGTGTTTCTGACGATCGGATTCGCCTACGTGTACGACGCGTCGACAACTCGCACGTCCGATGCGGCCGCACAGACTAGCGTCGAGCAGCGGCCGATGGTGAACTGGGACGTCGTCAGCCGGAACTGGCAGGGGTGGTCGCTAGGCGTGCGTAACACCTGGAATAAACTGGCATCCCGCTAAGCAATTTCATTGCCGCCCCGTGTCCGGCCGCGCTCATAAGGTCAGTCGTTATCGTCGCTATTGTCGAGAATTCGCCGCGGGATGTCGCCCGCGCCTCGCGTCTGGCTTCCAGGGAAGCTGAAATGCCGCTACCATTCACGCCAGCTCGGGGTCATCTGAGGAATGTCGGTTAACCTGAACGACCCAGGAGGGACTTGGCCGCTATGCGCCTCAGCCGATTGGGCTACTACGCCGATTTCCTGGTTTATCCGTTTCTAGTGTTGGCTCTGTTCGCCGTCGCATCGAGTCGCATGGCCCCTCATGCATGGATCGAATGGGTCGGTGCATCCGTGGCCGGCATCGCGACTTGGACGCTGGCGGAATACATTTTCCACCGCTTCGTTCTGCACGACTTTCCGTTCTTCGGGCGCCTGCATGACGCCCACCACGCCGATCCCACCGGCTACGTCGGGACGCCGACCTGGCTCAGCGCGGCTGCAATCTTGTTCGGCATCCTTCTGCCACTGTGGTGGGGAACGAACTTCGACCTCGCGAGCGGACTGACGACGGGATTCATGGCGGGATACTTGTGGTATGTCGGCATCCATCATGCCGTGCATCACTGGCAGATCAGGCAGGGCACGTATTTGTTTTGCGCCAAGCGCCGCCACGCCCTCCACCATTTCGCGCGTCAATCATGCAATTTCGGCGTGTCCAGCGGATTCTGGGATCGCGTGTTTCGGACGGGATTCGAGACGCGTTAACTGGAACGGCCGACGAACGCTTATACTCTATCGAACGAGTCTCACAGTGTCGGGCAAAATCGGTCCTAGTTCCTCATGATGAATGTCAAAAGACATGTTTCATCTTGTCCTTCACTGACATTTAACTATCGCGTATGGAACAAATGGTCGATTAAACTGGTCTATAGCGCGGCATGACTAAATTGGCGCGAGCTTCGATGGAGAAAGCTTCGTGTCGTGTCAGCAGCACAGGACTTCTTGAAGCGACGCGCCGTCGACATACAGGCCGTCGGCCGTTACAGCCTCGCCAGCCGCTTCGACGGACTCGGCAAACGGCGTCAGTTTGCCTGCCGCACAAGTCGTATCTCTCCTTTTCAAATGCTGGTCGCCGCACCTGTGCTCGGCCCCGTTGGCGAACGCGTGATCAGCCATTTCGGCCAGTTGGGACACCTTGAAGGCTTCATTTCGGATTTCGTGGCTGGCGGCTTCCTCGTCGAACTGCAGGCGACAAAAAGTCAGCGCCGACAGCTCGCGAACAAACTCGAATGGATCGAGGCGCGCGCGAGCGACCCGACGATCGTTGATGTGCGCGAGCAGGAGCGCGTCGTTCCGGAGGACCCGTACACCACTCTTCTCTTCGGTGATGGAACCGCGCGCACGTGCTTCGTGATCGACGTTTCGCCATCGGGCGTAGCGGTGTCGGCTGACATCGACGTTGTGATTGGAACGCGGCTCGCGGTCGGCCGGAGCGTCGGACATGTCGTCAGACACTTTGACGAGGGCTTCGCGGTCAAATTCGACAAGCTCGTAGACCCGGACCGTATCGAGCAGGCGATCAAGCCCACATCGGAACTTAAGCTCGCAGCGACAGTGCCGCAAAGTGGCGACGCCGTTTGTTATCTGGAGTAAAGGCAGGCATCGACGCGGACCGTGACCGTCCAATAATCACTTGATCGCGAAATCTTCTTTCTTCAGCTTCGTCCCCCTCATCTCCTCGCGCATCCAGATCGGCGTCATTCCGCGGCCGGCCCATTTGAGGGTCTTGCTCTTCTTGCTCTGATACTTCGGCTTCGCCTTCGCCCGGCCGCCCTTGCGGCCGTTCTTTGCCGGGCCTTTCGCGGCTGTGCCGTTCCCGATCTTGTCCGGGGCATGCAGCGCGGCTAGCTGCGCTTCTAGGTCTTTCCGCCGCGCCGCAAGCACAGCGTCGATCTTGCCCCGCAGCGTGATCAGAGCGCCTGTATCCATCGTTCTCAGTTGCTGGCCGGCCATGATTGCCTCCATTATTCAGGATAAGAACGCGGCCTTATAGGCACACACCTGCCTAAGTCAAATTAAAACACCCTTCTTGAGTATCCTAATTTGTATCCGATAGCTCGGTAAGCGCCTTGCTGACTGCTGGCCAGACGTGGGGTCGCCAAGCGTAGATTGAAAAAAATAGCAGCACGAGAAAGGGAAATCCCAAAAACATGATTGCCCCGAGAGTGCGCCCTCCAACGAGGGCGGCTATGCCGGCGCTTAGATAGATCAAGCCGATTATGCAGAGAATCGGAAAGGCTATAAGAACGGCGAGGCCCAAGATTGCCAGATACGCCTTGGCGGCTTCCTTTCCAGCCGCTTCGAAGGCTTGGGTGAGGGCGCCGAGAGAGAATTTCATTTCCGTCTCCCCTCCGGCACGACTTACCGGCGGCGCAGATCGTTATTTGCGCCGTTTCGATCTTCCCTCGCTCGGATTGTCGTTCGCCCCAATCGCCCGTGCGCTCCGCCGCAACGCGTCCTTAAGATCGGTCGGCCGGTTATGCTTGGCGAGAAGGTCGCCGAACGCCTCGTCCGCCAATTCCTGAAAGCTCCTCATGCTGTCGCGTGCGTAGAGATCGAGCGCTGCCCACGTGGCGGCATCAAATGTCACCCGTTTTCCGATCGCTTTCTCTGACCGGACCGGAGCAGCACGGGTAGTTTTCATTCGCTATCCGGCCTTCCGCCGCGCCGCCGGCTTGGGCATCTCTTTTGCCAGGTCTTTCTTCTTTCCTGCGATCGGCAACAGCATCTCGCCCTGACCCTGGATGCGCTTCTTGCTCTTCTTCGGCGACGCCTTGGCAGCCGGCTTGCCGGTGTCGTTCGCTACCGACCGGCGCAGCGCGTCCATCAGGTTCACGACGTTGCGCGGTGCTGAAGTTGCGCTCTCCTTAGCGACCGGCGCACCGGCCTGCTTCTGCTGAAGCATCTTGATGATTTCCTCTTCGTAGTGATCAACGAAGGTGGAGGGTTCGAAGTCTCCGCGCTTGCTCTCAAGGATGTGCTCGGCGAGCTTCAGCATCTCGCCGGCGACCTTCACATCCGGGATCTCGTCGAAGTAGTCCTTGGCCGGGCGGACCTCGGCGGCATAGCGCAGCGTCGTTCCGACGATGCCCTTGTCCCACGGCTGAAGCATGATGACGCGCTCGCGCTTCGAGAGGACGATACGGCCGAGCGCCACCATGTCCTTGCCGCGCATCGCGTCGCGGATGACCGCGTAGGCTTCCACGCCCACGGCGTCGTTTGGCGTCAAGTAGTAGGAGCTTTCGAAGTAGCGCTCGTCGATCTGCGTGCGTGGCACGAAGCTGTCGATCTCGATGGTGTGGTTGCTCTCGATCGCGACGGCGTCCAGCTCCTCATCCTCGACCTGGATGTATTGGCCCTTGGCGTATTCATATCCGCGCCCCTTGTCGTCGCTTTCGACGACCTCGCGCGTCTCGTCGTCGACGAGCTGCTGGCGCAGGCGGTTGCCGGTCTTCTTGTTGATCTGTCGGAAGGCAACGCGTTCGGAGCCGCTGATCGCGGAGTGAACAGCAATCGGACACGAGACGAGCGAGAGCTTGAGGTAGCCTTTCCAGTACGGACGTGGCGCCACGGAACACTCCTACACAGGGACAAGCAAACCTCGAATCTGGAGGGGCCTCCCTTAGAGTCAATGAACAAGGTGCCGCGATTCAGCTTTTGTTCTCATAGATGTTTTGGGTACTGGTCCCTTTCGATACCCACTGGTCCCTTTTCACAATTGACTCGCTCCAAACAGCCACGGGGCGCACAATTCGCCGGGGACCGGCGGATGACGCTTTACAAACCAGCGACGATTACGGGTCCAGATTGTCCGCGCTGCGGCACACGCATGATGCTTGCCCGCGTCACCCTCGTCCGGGATAGGCCGGACTATGACAAGCGCTTTTTCGAGTGCGTGAACTGCGGCAACGAGATCAGCGAAGTCGTCAAGTTCAAGTAGGCCGCGCCCCTAATTGGCGGCTCGTTCTGGTCCCTTCAAAAAAAACTGCCGCCCCTCGGGAGAGGTCAGGCGGCCGTCCTAGTGTCGCCCCCGTCAGACAATCGGGGATACCACCCGGTAACAGATCGTCGTTGCGCCTCTCTTAACGGTTCTGCGCGACATTCGACCGCAGGGTATCTAGGTGATGCGCAGGATGTCCCGTCATGAGTACAGACGATTCAATTCAAATCCGCTGTCCGAAGTGTAAATCGAAATTCCGCGATAGGGCGCGCCGAGTTCAAAGTGGATATTCGAGGGAGTGCCCTAGCTGCGAGCGAGTGATCTTTTTCGAGGCGGGATCACCCAATAGCGATGTTCGAGAGGCGCTCCATCAAGCCGAACGGGTGCGCCGGCTCCTCAGGCAAGACGAGCTTGCCCCACCTCACCGATAGAGGCCGCCCTAGTTGGCGGCCTCGTCATTTCTGATACCGTCTCAATATGCCGGTCGGCCCTGAGAAAACCAAAGAACTGCAAGCCAAGATGCTTGAGCATCTGGAAGCAGCGCTCGCTTGCTCAGACGAGCTTCAAGACGGGACCGCCGGCTACATGATCGAGTGTGCGATTGACGTCGTGCGTTCAGCCGCATGGCCGGCGCTCGATCCGAGGCAAGACCTCCGTCCGCCTCCCAAAAGCCGCTAGGGCAAATCCAAGAGCGTGAGCTTGCCGCGATGAAAGCCGCGCGAGGTGAGCGATTGGAGCCGCTCGCCTCGCGCGCGGGACCTATCCGCGCTCCGTAGGTGTCGTTACGGGTGTCAGTACGCCCCTGCATACGCCTCTTCATACTGTATCGACACCCAGTATCGACAGGCGCAGGCCGAATTCTGCGGGCATTTCAAGCGGATAAGATTCCGGCTCTGGCAAATTCCGGCCGCGACTGAATACGTTGTTGGTTGTTTTTGTTCGTTCCAGCGTGCGCTGGCCGGTGTCGCGGGATGCGCGGGTCGAGGACTGATCGTCGGATGCTGGTGCCTCGGGACAAGCCGTCCTGCTGGCCGGCACTGTCCCTCGTTCGATTCCCTCCCTCTTGCGCGGGCGGCCGAAGCCGGCCCGCATCTCAACCATCAAAGGAAGGAAACGACCGCAGCCGCGCGGCGCTCGGCCCGCGGAGTACCGCAGGCCGGACTTCGCGGCTGGATCGTTTCCCGCATCCGTCCGATGGAGCAAGCCGCCCGACCGCTCCTGCCCGGGGGGCGCACAACCACTCCCCCAGCCTCAATCTGTCGCTCGCCCGTGGTCGCGGCGCACGGCAAGTCAGCAAGGGCAAGCCGTTGCTCCCTCACCGCGCGCGGCGCCCGGGCGAGCGGATGCGAACGGACAGCGGAGGACGCCTGCGGCGCCCTCCGCCGCCCCTTCGCCTCCACGGGAAGGCTCCCACCCGCCCAAAGGTGCGCCCCCCGAATGTACGCCCGAGGTGATGTTGCGCACCGCTTTCCGCGTTCAACACCCAGCTGCTCCGCACGCTCTCCTCATGGTAGCGGCCGCAGCACGCCGTCAAGGGCCGCGTCGCTTTCACGGCTTGCGGCGACGCTCGTGGAGGCTTTCCCCCTGTGACCGCGTGCTGTGACGGCCGCTCGCATGGAGAGCGTCTCGCGGAGCGAACGCGAGAAGGTCGAACTTTATCAGCTCTCATCATCAACCATCGTATGGGTATCGATATCTATGCAAAGTGGGATCGCATGAGCATGCAGGACGCGGCTGCGCAGATGTCGGGCGTGTTCAGCACCGAACACGGCTATGTCGGCTATCTGCGGGAGGCGTATCACGGCGAACCGTATGCGACGAAAGTCCTCGTGCCGGAAGCGTTCGAGGATGGCCGTGCGCACATAGACGCCGGCAAGCTGCAAAAGCGGCTCCCCGATGCGCTCCATGTTGCGGAAACGCGCGAGCGCACGGTCTACGGCGTGACCGACGACGAGGACATCGAGCGTGTGCTGAAAAGCTATCGCGACTTCGTTGCGCTGTGCACCCGCAAGGAGGAGGAGACCGGCATACCGTGTCTCATCGTAGCGGCATTCTAGGCCGCACTCACCCGACGCTCCAGCGTCGGGTGACTCATGTTACCACCACCGAAGACAGTCAGGGCGCGGCCTCGATGACCTCTTGCATTCCAAGGCCGGGAGATTGCCTCGGCCGCGCGTTGACCAGTCCTGTCCCGACATCCCGCGGCAAACGCCAGGCCACGGATGCATGGCGGAGGTGGCATAGCGCGCTTTGCAAGAAACGAGTTGGACGGTGCAACAGGGTCTATCGGCTGCCCGGGCGACGCGATTTGGATCGTGGCCGCGATTGGGCGCCTTTCTCTTGGACAAGAAGGTCCAAAAAGTCCTTCAAGGCCGCTTCTCCCGCCGATATTGCCGCAGCATCCGTCTTGAAAAAGTCGGAACATATGTTGATCGCAAGCGGTTGTCCGTCCCGACATATCTCCCAGGTGAATGGTGCGCGCGGAGGCCCGCGTCGCCTCACCGATATATAAAAAACGCCCCGCCTTGATCGACCGGACATACAGCGATTATGAAGCAACAAGCTGTTGCGCAGTCAATCCGCTCGCGTTCAAATTTACCGGCTATCGGAGCAAGAGCTTTGAGGCGTCGGCGCATCGTGCCGCACGCCAGAGTTCGGAACGCAGCGCTCCTCTCGCTGTCCACAATGACCGCGAGCGAAACCCGAGCACGCACGGTCTCGATGCTCTCCCCTTTTCCAAGATGGGAAGATTGTCTCGGCTGCGCGTTGACCGATAACGGTCGTCGTCTGTCGCGGTCTGCCACGACGCGTCCCGACTGGTCGCGACACGCCGCGACCGCGTCACGATATCTCACCCTGACTGCCTGTATTATCGCGCCGGCTTCGCGCCCCTCAAGGCCAAGCCCTTGCGGGCACCTGCGGCGGCCTTGACCGACGCAGGCGGGCATGCGCACGCCAGAGGCGTGTCGCCTCCAGGGGAAGTGTCGCTCATGTCCCCACCAAGGGAAATGGGCCCAGCGGACAAGTAGCTACCCAAAGCCAGGGAAAAAGGCTACCTCAGCGGATCGGAGAAAAAACGGACGCCTGTCAATTTCGAGAACTGCCATACCTTAAAACATTGGCGGCGCACGGCACCGTTACGGGTGAGCAATAAGAAAAACTTTGTTGGAAGGTTGAAGTCAGTCACCAGTTCGATCTGTGCACCTCCGACCGAGATATTTCTAACGATGCACGCGATCAACACCCGTCCTTGAATATCAAATAGCATGCCATTGATGGTTACGGATTGTCGCTTTTGGTTGCGATGGTTAGAAGACATGACAGCAAGCCTCCAGGTAATGCTCTTAAACTGCAGCAAAAGTGGCACACGAGCAGCCCAACGACTAAACAAGGCGATGCAAGGCCGAGTGGCTATTTGAGGCCTCTGTTGAGTCAATATTTATACGCCGCTCGGTATTCTTCTTCCGACTTTTGAGCGCACGCGATTGCGTGGAAAACGGTTCACGCACGGTGATCGAACAGGAAGCGGGCGTGCAGCGCCGCCAACTGGCCGTAGCGTATCCAAACCACGACGAGGTTAAGGACCAGCAGCAACGCAGCTGGGACAGGACTGGTGTGGAGGACAATGAGGTGCATTAGAATGGCGAAAACCATCGTCGTGCCCAGCCACAGCGCACCGAAAGCCGCAAAGCCGGGCACAAGGAGGGCCACAGCGCCGACGATCTCAACAACACCGGTGACGATTCGGAACCACTGGCCCAGACCGATCTGATCGAAGATCTGCACCCAGATCGGCGCGCCTGCAAGCTTGGCGACGGCGGCCGCGAGGAACATTGCGGCGAGCACCAACTGATATGCCCAAGCAATGATGCTTCTGGGCGTCGATAGGCGCTGAACAGGCAACCAGCCGATCATGACGATCGTTCCCAGTAGACGATCGAGCTACGGGCTTCGAACGTCGTTGTCTCCTTACGCCTTAACCTGTACAACCGTGTACGCGATCGTGAAGCTCGAACCGATAATCGGGCTCATCAAGGTGGAAAATACGATCAGTTGATGAACGTAACTGACTGACACGACCACGCCGGTCTGCCCATTAGTCAAGGTCGAGGTCGCAGCCGTCGTCTCCGCGCTGGTCAGGGTCTGTCCACTCGGATAGGCATAAACGACGTTCGCGGCCGATCCATTGACCGTCACCTGAAACATGCGGAGGCTGATATTGCTCGTTATCAGCAGCGGGGCGATGTTGGCCAACGAAAAGGAAGCGGTATAGGAGCTCAACTCGGTGAGACAGGTTCCTGCGGGCGAGTCCGAGCAATCCGCCCATGTGAATGCGTATTGCGTGGCAAGGCGATTGACCGCGTTGTAAACTTGGAACGCGCGGCCAAGTTCGACGGCTCCGGCCACCATCCCGAGCATCAGCGGGAGCACGATCGCAAATTCGATTGCGGCGGTGCCGGACCGCTCTGGCAGGAATTTACGGATGAGGGCGGCCATCATCAGAGCCCTTGACGCCGCACGAGAGCGCTCGACCTGACCGTATTGATGGCGCTGAAGCCCGGCGCGATGGCAATGACCTGCCCGCTTGCGCGCAGGACAAGCGTGCTCGTCGTCGTGCCGTAGTTGGCGACGCCGTCGGTGATCGCGACCGATGCGGCACTCAACTCGCTAAGCGTGCGCAACTCAACCTGGAGGGTCGAATTGTTGCTGACCAAACCGCCGGCGTATGTGACGACCCCGGACTTGATGTTCGCGGCATTGGGAAGCGTGCCGGTGACCAGCCCCGCGCGTATCGCCTCAGCCTCACGCAGCAGTCCGTTATCGACAGCGGACTGAGTCATGAAGTAGAGGCCGAGTTGCACCAACCACAGCATCAGAAGGAAAAACGGAGCGGCCACAATCGCGAACTCAACGGCGGCCGCTCCGTGCCGGTCGCGCGCAAAGGAGCGCATGCGCGACCAGATCTCCAGCTCGTTTGCCCATTTCATCACGGTGCCGGCGGCGCAACGGGATCGGCAATGATGTAGAAGCCGCCATAGCTGATCGTCGCGGAAGGCTGGGGCGAGGGAACCGGGATCGTCACTGCGCTCCCCGAATACGTGCTGTAATATGGACTAGTGAGCGCCGTGATCTTCACGTCGTCGATCTGTCCGCCGAATGCGTCCGCGGTGCCAAGCGCAGCAAGGGTCAGCCAGTAGTAGGCGGGTTTCTGAATGAAGATAACGGCCGTCCTCGTTTGCGCGGTCGCCGCATAACCGCAAACGTCGAGCAGCGGATTGACTTGCGACGCGTTGTAGCTAGTCAGACTAATTCCATTGGGCGCTACAGTCGGCGTCGTCGTGGTCGATCCGTCCGGGTTAGTGTAGCTGGTCGTCGATCCGAGCGCGTTGCCGAGGTTCGGAGTGCTGGCCAGCTGGGCGTGGGACATGAAGACGCCCACCGTATTGGTGTCATTATAGATGGTCCCCGAATGGTTGACGCCCGACACCCTGTCTTTGCCGGTACTGCTGCTAGCCGATAGTGTGGCGATGTTCGCGGCGCTGGGCGTGGACCCGCAGTAGACACTGCTGAGCGTCGAGAATGTCACTTCCGAGACATACCTGTAACTGACCTGGTAGTATCCCGGCGCCAGCAGAAATGGCCGGCTAATCAGACTGTTGCTATTCCAGCCGAGCTCCACGCACTGGTTGCCCTGCGGGCATCCGGAGGTCCAATATGGAAGTTGATTGGTGGGGGCGTTGGCCCAGCCGTTGTTCCCCGCGTTCCAGACATAAGTCGTCGCATTGCTGTTGTTCACGTTGCCGTTGGTGTTGTACGGCGACCCCGAATAGGTGGGGCTTTCGAACGTGTCTTCAAACACAACCTGATTTGACGTGAACGGGAAATTGTCCTGCAGCGATCCTGGGCATGTCGCTGTGCAGAGCCTGATATTGTCGATCTGGCCGCCGTAGCTGTCGTTGAAGCCGTCGGCCGCAAAACTGAGCCAATAATATCCGGCGGTCGTCACATTGATGCGGACGCTTCGCTCGATCCAGTTCCAGGAGTAGACACACATGTCAATCAGATTGGAACCCGCGAGCGTCTGCGTTCCATCGATGGTCGTGTGGGTTGGTGCAGAATTGTTGTTGTCCGCGTCGAGGTAGACATTGATTTGGTTATCCCTGATCGCAGTGGTCGTTGGGCCACCCGAACTGTTCGAGTTGTTGGCCCAGGACAAATCGCTGGCTTGAGATCCGCATATATAAGCCGGCGTATAATAATCATAGGCGATGCGGCTTCTGTAAAAATAGCGAAGCTCGAACTTTCCGACATTCAAATAGACTCGTGTCGAGATCGATGAATTACCCGCTGAATTTGAGCCGTTATCGCAATCCAGCTCGGCGGTATAGCTTCCCTCCGGCGTCGTCGTGTTGATCTGCCCAACCCCGTCAGTCTCAACGCAATAACCCATTATCACCCATTTTGCACCGCTGGAACCTATATATATATTGTTGGCATTGAAGGTAGACGTCTGAGAAATCGTTGGGCCGCCGTATCCCTGCGTCGTTCTGTTGGGAAGGTAATAGGTATAATGGGTCGAGACATGGGTCTCGAAACCCTCCTGAACGAGATATGGCGAACTGGACGGCGAGACCTGGGCTATCGTGGTGAAGCAGTTTGACGTAGCGGAAACTGGTATCGAGGAGACTTGTATGATTTGCATGAACGCCGTCGGCACAGTCGCCGTCAGGGTCACCTGGGCCGAGCCGCCCGTCGTGTAGGTGAACGGAGTGCCGTTGGTCTGCGTGAAGGAAAGCTTCTGGCTGCTCAAACTCGTATTGACGAACGACGTGACCGCAGAAATATAGTTGGTCCTTTGCAGCGTGCCCGAATTGCTGGCCGCCACGGGCGCCGTGATCATCGGCCGCGTCGCGAATTGGCATCCCAGCATCGCGACTTCGGCAAGCTTCTGGCGTGTTTGATAGGCACGAGACAGGTCGAGTCCCGCCCCGACCGCGATGAGAATCATGCACGAGGTAAGGCCGAACATTACGGCTGTCGAGCCGCGCCCATCGGATCGAAAATTTGTGAGCGCGCTGCGAAGTCTTTTGAAAGTCAGCGCCATGTCCGGCCCGAAAGCGACAGTCACTACCGCGAAGGCGAATTGAGCACTAACCGACCCGGATCGACGCCTGCACGACCGAGCGAAAACCTGGAAAAGCGACTCATGTCCCCGCGTTCTGCCGTTCGAACCACGGTTCGCGTGCTCGGGCGGACGCGCCCAACAACGCGATCAGATGATTCTTGCAGGACTTTCGGCGATTCGCTACTGCGAAGTGTCATTCAGTACGGCGTAATATTTCAGCGCGGCCAATCCGGCGTTGCGACCGGATGGACATCAGATTCGTCGTCATCGGCACGCTGGTCCAGAACCGGCCTTTGAGTCCGAGGGTCATCCGAGGGTGATCCGAAGGGCGCGGCGGCCGTTCTGGTATTTTGATACCGGAATTGGCGCGCCACGCGCGTATTCTGGCGGTCTCCTGATTGCGCCGTAACGAATTATCAATCGCGCAGGCGAATGTATGGCTCGGGTTCCGTCGATGTCACATGGCGGCGGAAAACTCTGTCACTCGCGTACCGAAATATGCGTTCTCTAGCCGACCTGCCAATCCGACTTCAGCGGCTCCCGCTTCAAGAACGACCGTGCCCCGCGCGAGTGCATAGACGCGATCCGCGACCGCTAAGGCCTTCTCGATCAGTTGCTCCACCAAGAGAACCGCCGTACCCGTCTCGCGCAACCTGGCAACGACGGTCAGCACACGATCGACAAGAACAGGCGACAATCCTGCCGATGGCTCGTCCAGCATCAGTAGCTTGGGCCGTCGCACCAACCCCTGCGCGACCGCGAGCATCTGCTGCTGTCCACCGCTCAGCGACGAACCGGGTTCTCGCCGCTTCGCGGCAATCTCCGGAAAGTACGATAGTGCTTCTTCAACGCGCACCATGCGTTCGTGCTGCGAAACGTCGTACGCTGCGAGGAGCAGGTTGTCGGTCACCGACTGCTGAGTGAAGATGCGATGTCCTTCGATCACATGCGCAAGACCCGCGCGCGCCGATTCGCGCGGGCCAACGCCGGACAAGTCGCGTCCGCCGAAATGAACACTGCCGGCGTTCCAAGGCAATAAGCCGGAAATGGCGCGCAACAGCGTCGTCTTTCCCGCACCATTGGGGCCAAGGAGTGCGACCACCTCGCCTTTGTGAACATTGATGTCGACGCCGTGCAATACAACGATCTTGCCGTACCCGCTGTTTAGCCCCCTGACATCGAGCAGGGGTTCAGCCGCCGAGATACGCACTGACGACCTCCTTGTGCACGCGAATTTCGGCGGGCGTCCCGGCGGCGAGCACGCGCCCAAGATTCAGCACCGTGACCTGGTGGCAGATGTCGAAGATGAGGTCAGCATGGTGCTCGACAAGCAAGACACCGACCCCGCGCCGAACGATCTCGCGGATGAGTTCTCCGAGGCGGCGGATTTCGTCCGGCGCAAGACCGGCCGCGGGCTCGTCGAGCAGGATGAAGGCTGGCTGCGACATCAAAGCGCGCGCGATTTCGACGAAGCGCAGTTCGCTGTGCTGCAGACGATCGGCGCGAACATCGGCGAGGCTGTCCAGTCCAACGCTTCGCAGCACAAGCAGCCCCATCTGCCGCAGCATTGCCTCGTCCCGACGGCCGCGCGGTAGCATCAGCAGCGCCTCAGCAAAAGTCCCACAGCCGTTGATGGTGCCGCCGATCATAACGTTCTCGATCACGGAGGCCTCTCCGATGATGCGCGGGGTCTGAAAGGTGCGCGCGATGCCGAGGGCGGCACGCGTCGCGGGCCTACCCGCCGGCAGCGTCTCGCCTCCAACCGTCACCTCGCCCGACTGGGGACGGTAGTAGCCGGAAATAATATTCAGGATCGTAGTCTTGCCGCTGCCGTTCGGACCGATAAGCCCATGGATCTGCGCCGGCCTGATGTCGAGATCGACGCCATCGACCGCGCGCACGCCGCCAAAGCTCAAGACAATATCACTTAACGTAAGCGACTCCTTCATTTGCGACGGACGCAGCACCTCCGATATCACGTCTGCACGCGGCACGATCGCCCGGTGCTGGTCGAGCGGCTTTCGATTTCGGAAATCGAGTAACGCAGCGATCCCTCCCGGCACCGCTAGGACTACACCGAGAAGCAGACACGCATACAGAAATGTCGACCACGCAGCCAACGGCGCCGCGAACTCCGGCAGCAAAGTCAAAATGATCGTACCCAACATGGGACCGAGGATGGATCCGCGGCCGCCGATCAAGATCGATATGAAGAATAGAATCGACAGGTCGAATGTGAACGCATCCGGCGTGATATAGGTCTGCAGACTCGCGAACAGTCCCCCGGCCATCGCAGCCGCAGCCCCGGTAAAAACGAAAACCATGACCAGCAGTTTCGCTTTCGAAATTCCTGCCGCTTCCGCGGCAACTTCGGCGTCACGAATTGCGACCAGCGCACGGCCGAAGCGGCTGTGCGCCACATTGGCGGTCATCCACGTGCACACTGCCGCGCAGCCCAGGCAGAGAAAATAAAAACCTGACCTGGTGTCGAATGGCGCGGGAAACTCGGGACCCGGCAGGCCGATGCCGCCGCCTGTCACGCTTTGCCAGGCGAGCGCGATCTGGGTCACGATCGTTGCAAAGCCGAAGGTTGAAATGGCGAAGTAGAACGTGCGAAGCCGCAGAGCCGGAAGCCCGACGATAACGCCGAATACGGAGCCGGCAACACCCGCGATAGCCAATGCAATAACGGGTGGAACAGGCGGCGATACGTTTCCGGCAGACAGGATAGTGGTTACGTAGGCGCCGAGAGTGAGGATCGCGACATACCCGATGGCCAACTGGCCCGCGAAGCCAACCACCAGGTTAAGAGCACCGACCAACAGCCAATAAATCGCCGTCCGTGACGCAATCAGAACCCAGTAGTCGTTGCTAAAAACGGGTACTGCGAGAGCGACAACAAAAATAGCAACGAGGGGAACCATTGACGCGGACGCGTTCCGCAAGCGTTCGCGGACGTCGTTCGTCGACACGCGCTCGACCGCGTCGCTTACGCCGCTCATCACACTCTCCGTACTGCCGGTGCGCCGAAAAGACCTTGCGGCGCGGCCAGCAGCAAGATTATGAAAATCGCAAAGACCGCCACCGATGCGAAAATTCCGCCGACGACAAAGTTCGCGGCCTGTTGGTAGATGCCGAGAGCAAGTCCAGCGACAACCGCGCCGCGATTGCTGCCGAGGCCCCCCAATGCGACCGGCACGAAGCCGTAGAAATTGAGCAAAGCACCATTCGCCACGAAGGCCAGCAGCAATTCGCCGCCGGCAAATCCGGCGAAAGCGCCGATGATGGCTGCAAGTGCGTAGCTTGCGATTCGCAGATTGCGCTCCGGCAGACCAAGCGCACGAGCGGCGAAGTTGTCCTCGGCGATTGCCAGGAACGCCTTCCCAACAAGTGTGTGGCGGTAGAGAAGGTCCAACGCCCCCATTCCCACAGCGCACGCAACGATCGGTAGCCAGAACTTTTCGTCCAACAGGCCGGACCCGATGTCAAAGAGGCGCGGAAATCGTTGCGGTTCCGTGCTCCATTCGGTCGCCACCAGCTGCTGGATCATCAGCGACAGCGCCAACGTGCTCAGCACGTAGAGATGCTGATCGAGGCTCTTCAGCACCGGGCGCACGGCGACGAATTCCGTAATGACGCCAACTAGCGCGCAACAACCCATCGTCAGCACGAACCCGACCGGAACTGGCAGCCCAAGACGCAGGATGAACAGCGACCCAAACACGCCGCCCAGCATCCCGAGCATCCCGGCGGTAAAGCTGATGACCCGCGACGCCGAAAACATGGTGTTGTAGGTGACGCCGATGAGCGCATAAACCGCGCCCACGGCGAGACCCGACGCTAGAATTGAACCGATCATTTAAGGGTTTCAGGCCTTGTAGCCGGGCGCCAGCGAGAAGGCACCGTCTTTGGCCGAGCTTGCTTCCGACATGACGACGTCGTCGGTCGGGTAACCGTTGTGCTGGTCCGGCGAGAAGGTGTAGTCCCCGAAATATCCAGGGAACTTGTTCAAACTGTTCCAGTACTTGATGATGTCCGCGCTTGCTGACGAACCGGTGATTTCGACCGCCTTTGCAACCAGGTTCACGGCATCGACGCCTCCCGCGACCCACCACAGCAAGTTGTCCGACAAAGTGACCTTGCCCTTGATACTGTCGACAAATTGCTGCGAACGAGGTGGCAATTTGCCGGCGGCGTCAAAGCTGCAACTCCGGTAGCCGATGACGTAAACTTTGTTCCAGTATTCGCGTTTGTCGATGAGATTGGCGACATCTCCAGAGGACATCGACGAATGACCGACGAACGGGACGTCCCATTTCATAGCGCCCCGCGTGTTGAACAGGCGGGCATCCATTCCGGTTGACGTGCTCCAGACCACGATGACCTGCGCGCCGGCGTCTCTTGCGCGGACCATGTCCGGCGTCATGTCGGGCTGGTTGTAGTCGATATTGGCCGCATAGACGACATCGGCGCCGTCCTTCTTGAAGGCATCGACAGAGAAATTGGCCGCCGTGGCACCAAAGCCGGTCGTGTCGCCAATGACCGCAATCTTCTTGGTCTTCAGAATGTTGAGGCAATAGCCGCGAACGGCGGCGTCCCACTGGCCGAGAGACGGCGCGGTCCGGAACGCGTTCGGATATTTCTTGGTGTCGATGAGCGAGGTGACCACGCAGGGATGAATGTTAGGCATGTTGCTGCGCGCCATGATCGGCGTCACGGCCAGCGATTCGCCGGAATTGGTCGGACCCCATATTGCGTGGACCTTGAGCTGGCTGATCATTTCCTGCGTCGCGTTGACCGCCTTGGTGGGATCGCCCTGCGTGTCACGGGTCAGCACCTCGATCTTGCGCCCTTTGACGCCGCCCGCCGCGTTAATCATGCTCGCGGCATACTGGACGCCCCGATCAAAGCCGATCGCCGGAGCCGAACTCGCGCCAGTCATCGCTGCGAGCCACCCGATCCGGATCGGTTCGGACTGCGCGACTGCTGGGCGAGGAAACGACAATGTCGCGGCTGCGGTGACGGCCGCCGCTCCGCTTGCGATGAACTGACGACGTGGGACAGCCATATGTTCCTCCGACTTGTGCACGTTGTTGTTTTGGCGAGGCGACGAGCGTCGCTTGGGCGGTGGGTCGAGCACTGCTTGCGAACTGAGGCTGCTCCTCGGCACTGATTCGGGAATCACGCTCGACGACAACACACTTGAACCCGGCGAGCGCATCTCCGCTTCGATTGGCCGCTTCCGAGTGGCCTGACCGCTTTACAATCTATGAAAATTGGTCAGGCTGTCAATCTGCAACCGCGCCGACACGAATATGACCGGCGCGCCGCACCACAAGACCTAAGGCGCAATGAGCATGAACTGTCCCAGTAGCCCTTCGCCGCGATACGCCGCCGCGGCTCTCTTGAGGTTCGCCTCGCGGCTGTTTGAAGCTGCAGGTCTCGAACCCTCCCGGGCTGAGGTTGTAGCGGAGGCGCTGCTAGAGGGTGACCTCATGGGTCATTCGACTCATGGGCTGCAGCTGATCTCCCGGCACCTCGATGGCATTCTTGGCGGCGCGATCGCACGCGACGGCAATCCGATTGTCGTGGCTGATCATGACGCCGCGTTCACCTGGGACGGCTGCTACCTGCCGGGACCCTGGCTGGTGCGCGAAGCGATGAAAATCGGCTTTGAACGAAGCGGGCGCCTACCGGTCGTGACTGCGGTTATTCGCCGCAGCGGACACATTGGATGCCTTGCCGCGTATCCGCGTCTCGCCGTTGAGCGCGACCTCATGATGCTCCTCACCACGTCCGACCCGGCCGTCGAAATCGTTGCGCCGCATGGATCGACAGAACCCCGTTACACGCCAAATCCAATCGCGGCCGGGTGGCCGACCCCGGGTCAGCCGGTTATCGTCGACACCTCTCCCTCGACCACCACCGCAGGTATGGTCGGACGGCTCGCGCGGGCCGGCGCACGGTGTGCCGGGCCTTGGCTCGTCAAGGCGAGCGGCGAGCCCACTGACGACCCGGCAATTCTTTCAGTGCCCGGCGGTGGCGCGATCTTGCCCTTAGGCGGGGTCGATCTCGGCCACAAGGGCTTTGCTCTTGCTCTTATCGTCGAAACGTTGACGTCTGCCTTGGCGGGGTTCGGCCGTGCCGATGGCGTCGAACAGGATGGCGCATCGGTGTTCTTGCAGTTGATCAATCCTCGGCTGTTTGGCGGACTCAACGAATTCCGCCGTGAGACCGGTTGGCTTGCGGATGCCTGCACCACGGCGGCACCAAGACCGGGACTGGCACCCGTGCGAATGCCCGGAGCGCGCGGGCTCGCACTTCGCGAGCAGCAGCTTCGCGACGGTGTAACCCTGCATGAGGACACGCTGCCTGGGTTGAAACGATGGGCCGGACATTTCGGGATTCCGGAACCGCTACCGATTGGAACCAGAGATGCTCACGCAATCGCCAGCTAATCCCCGCCTTCATCAGCAGATCGCAGACCAGATCGCGGACGAGATCAGTAGCCGCAAGTTCAAACGCGGCACCCGCCTTCCTGCTGAGCGGCTCCTGGCGCAACAATTTGCCGTCAGCCGACCGACGATACGAGAAGCGTTGGTCGTCCTGGAAATCGCCGGCCTGATCGAAGTGCGTGTCGGATCGGGCGCCTATGTGACAACGAACGAGGCCGAGACAAAAAGAGCTGCTGTCGGCGACGCAGGTCCAAGCCCGTTCGAGTTGCTTGTCGCCCGCCGCGCAATAGAGCCATCTTGCGCCGCGCTCGCCGCGTCCAGTGCGACAAAGAAGGACATGGCGGCAATTCGCGATGCGTTCGAACTGAACGAGAAGGTGTTCAACGGTACGCATTGGGAGCGGCTCGAAGCCGATAGGCAATTTCACCTTCGAATCGTCGAGGCGACCCACAATGCGCGGATTGTGAAGGTGGTCACCGACTTATGGTCGGACATGTTCAGCCCCATCTTCAAGGTACTAAGTGAACGAACCCAGGTCACGCAGAAGAAAATGCTGACCATGCAGGATCACAACACAATTCTGACTTGTCTCGACCGGCGCGATACGGCCGGCGCTGCGGCCGCCATGCTTACGCATATTGTTCATGCCGAAATCAAATTGTTACGCGCTGGCGGGACGCCCGAGAAGCGTCGCCGCACCCGCGGCGTGAAAAGCAATGACGTCTGATCCTAGCCGGCAACGGTCTCCAACCGGCCGTCCGTTCTAAGGCCTTTTTCAATTTCCGCGGCCCAGGATACGGGTACAGGGATCGTCATCTCGAGCACCATCTGTCCATAGGCTTTGCCTTGCGGGTCGATTCTCAAGGACGCCATCCCGCCTCCGCCAAGCGCATCGGAGATCACGAAATTCAGCGCGTGCAGGCCCGGAGCCTCGAACCGCTCCGCGGGTCCTGCGACCAGGTGGCCCAGATGCGCGACAATCCGCTCCGGCGTGAGTTCGCGCCGCAGCAGTGGAAGATATTTCGGATCGCGCGCGATGATCGCGATGTTCGCCGAGTTGCCTTTGTCGCCCGAGCGCGCATAGGCCAGCTTGGCTAGCGCGAGGTCCGTCGTCGGCTCGTCTGGAACAGCTTCTGCCTCAATCGTTCTGTTGGGTATCGGCGGCACGTAGCCGCCGTGACAGGGCACATCGATCTCCTTGACGGGGCCGTTACTGATCTGAATTCGCGGCTGGCCGAGAGCCCTTTTATCCAGAAAGAACGTAAACAGGCGCACGACGGGAGTGGGCTTCGGCCTCCCCGTGTAGATGCCGGTCGTACCCGGTGCGAAACTCAGTCCGACCGAGCCCAGCTCGCGGGCGAAGAGTTCGATGGCCTCGCGATTGCCATGAACGACCACGAGCCTGAGCAGCACCTCGCGAGAGGCGCGCGCCGCCGATCTTGCTCCGTAGGAAGCTTCCGCCCCGAGCACCTCAAGGTGAGTAGCTATGAAATCCGGTAGACCGCGCTGATCAAAGATCATACGAGCGCGAGCAACAAGCGCTTGCCCGGTGCGCTCTGCCTTCTGCGACGCATTCGGTCCTACGATCGACACTGTCGCGACTGCTCTGTACCCATCCTGGTAAGTCGCAGAAACCTTGTATTGGCTCGTGGGCGGCCATCCTCGGGCATTTTCGACTCTGACCCGATCGGGACCGACTTGCGTCAGGCGCACGTTTGAAAAGTCGGCTGTCACGTCGGGCAACAGATACGCCGCCGGATCGCCGATCTCGTACAGTGCTTGTTCGGCAATTACGCCGGGAATGATCAGCCCGCCGGTGTTGTCCGGCTTCGATATTTCGAAGCTACCATTATTGCGGCA
The DNA here is from genome assembly GCA_964479515.1 of uncultured Hyphomicrobiales bacterium. GTDB lineage: Bacteria > Pseudomonadota > Alphaproteobacteria > Rhizobiales > Xanthobacteraceae > PALSA-894. The sequence continues at coordinate 29,002 of CAYZMR010000008.1, forward strand.
CTCCGCGACCGGGTATCCGATGTTGTGCCAGCCCGGCACCTTGTCCCAGTCGGTGAAGTTTCCTCCCGTCGCTTGGGGACCGCACTCCAGGATATGGCCGACCAAGCTTCCGGCACCAAGACGATCGTAGTCGTCGACCGCCCAGCGGAACTCGTGCATCAGGATTCCGAGTGCGAGCGCACTATCGGCGCACCGCCCAGTGATCACGATGTCTGCTCCCGCGTCAAAGGCCGCCTTGATCGGAAGTGCCCCGAGATAGGCGTTGGCAGTCAGCAGCTGGGCCGGCAGCCGCTCGTCCGAAACCGCTTCCCGCAGGTCGATCGCACGCAGTGCATCGGCCAGGGGCATCACGTCGTCGCCTTCCACCATCGCGACGCGCAGCGGGAGGCCGAGTTCCGCGATGACGCCTTCAAGGGCATGCTTGCAGCCGGCCGGATTGACGCCGCCGGCATTCGTCGCAACTCTCACGCCCAGCTGCGCGATATTTGGCAACACGCTCCTAAGATACGCGACGAAGTCCGCCGGATAGCCCGCACCTGGATCCTTCAGCCGAGCCCGGGCCAAGAGCGACATCGTAACTTCGGCCAAATAATCCATCATCAGATAGTCGACGCGGGCGCCAAGGAGTTGTCGAAGCGCACCGGGGCTATCTCCCCATGCTCCCGACGCGCCACCAATCCGGACGAGCTTCTCAGCCATTCTCCGTCTCCGGCGGCTTCCATCGCGGCGAACGTCGTTCGTTGAATGCCGCAATGCCTTCGGCCGCGTCACCGGTGAGAGATGTGACGGCGATGAGGGTTTCGGCGAATGCGAGCGCTTCGGCAAACGCCATGCTTTCCATCGCCGCGATAGCGTATTTGCCGCGCCGCAAGGCCACCGGCGACAGACCGTCAAGCTTGGCCGTCAGCGCATCGACCCGCGCGTCCAACTGCTCGAAGGGAACGACGTAGTTCGCGATGCCCATCTCGCGCGAGCGCGCTGCATCGATGAGGTCTCCGGTCAGGCACAGTTCATTGACGTGGCGCGCGCCGATCATGTTGCGCAGGAACACCAGCACCTGCATCGGAAACACGCCGACTCTCGCTTCGGGAAGGCCGAACCGCACGTGGTCTGCCGCGACGACGAGGTCACACAGCGCCATCAGCCCCATGCCGCCTGCAACGCAATCGCCGTTGATGCGTCCAATCAAAGGAACGCCGAGATCGCGCACGAGCCGGGCAAGCTTGCCGAAGTCCGTCATCGGCTCGTCGAGGCCAAGCGTGAACGCGCCAGTGCCCCCGGTCAGATCGGCACCGGCGCAGAACGCCTTTCGGCCAACACCGGTCAGCACGATACTTCGCAGGCTAGGGTCCCGCTGCGTTTCCTCGACTGCGCACGCGATGCCATCAATGACTTGCTTATTGATTGCGTTGCGCCGCTCTTCCCGATTGATCCATATCCAGACGGAACGCCCGCGCCTCCCGGTCCGAACATCACGGCCGTGTTCGTTGCTAGCCATGCAATCTTCCGCCTGTCTCAATGTGACTTGGGCAAGTCCAGTTCACGTTCCGCGAAGCACAGGATCATTTCGCGCGAGACCGCCGTCACGCGATGCTCTAGGACGCGGCGGTCGCAAACCCATCACCCCTGGGTGCAGGGATCGGGGCGACAGTGACGAGTGTGCGCGGCACACATCGCTTTCTGATCAACATCGCGGACGAAGCACAGCTTGCCACAATCAAAACCCTCGTACCCAACCCGCTCACGGTTCGTTCTCGCTCAGTTCTAACATATAATTATTCGCTACAGCGAATAGTTACTCGTTATAGCGCATGTCTAAGCATTGGTAATTTCCGCCGTCAAGGCGCAGGTCTGCTCGACCGACTGAGCGATTCCGGCTTAGGTCAGTTAGTCAATCTCGCGGCCCGCAGTCGTGCAATCGATTGGCCTTGCAAGCCCAAGCGGTCGGGAGCGCGCTCTGGGACCGTGGCATCCCGGGCTCGTGGCATTTGCCACACCAGCCTCGAAGGCGATATGGGACTTCGGACGCGCCGAGGCAGCGGAAGCCGCTCATGTCCAAGATCGTTGAACGCACACTCGACCTGCTGGAGCTGTTCGCGAAAGAAAAGCGACCTCTGTCGCTGTCGGATATTGCGCATCTGCTGAAAATCCCGATGTCGAGTTGCCACGACGTTCTTCAGGCGATGCAGGCGCGGGGATACCTGTACGAAATCGCGCCGCGCGCCGGGTACTACCCAACCTTGCGGCTGCATTCGCTTAGCAAGGAGATCGTCGATAACGACCCCGTCCTGATGCGGACAGAACAACTGCTCCGCTCGTTGCGCGACACCCTGGACGAAACAATTGCGCTGTCCAAGGTCACCGGATTGAACGCGACCTACCTGCTGGTTTTTGACCCCAACCATCCGTTGCGCATGCTGGTGAAAGTCGGCGACAGCATCCGCAGTCTGCATGCGACCTCCGCCGGAAAGGCTCTGCTCGGCAGCTTGGACGAGCGCGCGCTTGCTGCCTTCCTGAAGTCGGCGAAGCTGGCTCCGCTGACCAAACAAACCATCACGTCCGCTGCAGCCTTACGCAAAGACATCGAGGTCGGTCGAAAACGCGGCTGGTACATCAACCGGGAGGAGAGCTTGACAAGTGTAACGACGATTTCAGTCCCGTTCCGGTGGAACCGGTCGGTCTATATCGCGACGATCGCGGGCCCGTCTTCGCGCCTCGATCAAAAACATGAAACTGCGGTCAGCTTACTCGTAGACATTTGTCGGCGACTTGAAATGCAGTCGGCCACATAAATCGCCCCAGGGCGCAATTTTTGCCGAGGCCTTATAGGCGCCAATCGGTATGAGCCGGTGATATTCTAAGTGCGTTGAGCCGGGCCGGGAATTCAAGCTTCGTCGATTTTTCCACCTAAGATTTCGGCCGTGTGCTCACCCCGGTTTGGCGCGAGGCTCCGGGTCGAGGCCGGCGAACGGCTATATTTTACCGGGTGGCGACAGACCACGAGCTTCCCTTCAGTGGGGTGATCCATCTCCTCGAAGAAGCCGACCGCCTTTAAATGCGGGTCTTCGAATAAATCCTCGATCGCGTTAACGGGACACGCCGGAATGTCGATCCGGTTCAAGACGTCGAGCCATTCCTTGGTGCAGCGAGTGCGCAAATGATCGGCCAAGAAGTGGCCAATGTCTTCGGCATGGCGGGTTCGGCTTTGTTGCGACCGGAAGCGTTCGTCCTCGTCCGTCAGCGTGGGACAGCCCAGCAATGCCGTGAAGTCGCGCCAATGTCGATCGGTATAGACTACCAGCGACAGGTGGCCATCTGTTGTCGCATAAGGGCCGCGCGTCCGCGACAGAAGACGCTTGTAGCCCATCTCGCCGAGGGGCGGCTTGAAGGCGCCACCGCCAATATGATCGGCGAGGACGAACTGCGCCATCGTTTCGAACATCGGCACCTCGATACCCTGGCCTTCGCCGGTCATCGCGCGATGGTACAGGGCGCTGGTTATCGCGTTGGCCAAATAAAGACCGACGACGCGATCACATACATTGATCGGCGCGTACCGTGGCGCTCCGTCAATCGCCCGAAACAACCCCGCGATGCCCGATGCAGCCTGCATCAGATCGTCGTACACCGCTTGACCCGATTGAGGTCCGTCGCTTCCGTAACCGACGGCCACACAGTAGATGATCCGGTTGTTGCTCGCGCGAACGCTAGCGTAATCCAATCCGAGCCGACGCAGTCCCTGTGGACGGACATTGGATACCAGCACATCAGCCCGGCTCGCCAGCGCCAGGATGGCCTGCTTACCTTCGGGCGTTTTCAGATCAAGCACGACGCTGCGCTTGTTGCGGTTGGCCTGCAAAAACAAAGGTCCCATCCCCGCATGCCGCCAGGGTCCGACCAAGCGCAGGGTGTCACCCGATTGAGATTCAACCTTGACCACATTGGCGCCGAGGTCGCCCAGAATTTGTGTGGCGAACGGGCCCATCACGACGGTCGTCAGATCTAGAACCCGCACGCCGCGGAGCGGTCCGCTCGCGGGATGCTCCTCGTCCGGCCACAGGATTGGCTGCTCTGTCACGGAGGCTCCTTCCGCTGCGGTTAGGGAACAAGAGCCCAAGGCCGCTTCTCCACGATCAGGATTTTCACCGTGCAACGAATGAAATTCGCAAGGCGAATCTGTTCTTGACATCATCGCGACTTTGCCAATTATTCGCTACAGCGTATCATAATTCGTCGTACCGAAGTTTGTGCTCTGGAACAAGCATCGCAAGCAAAGAATAAGGGTTATGGGGAGGCATCGTCGCATGAAGCAACCTCGGATGGCGTTGCGGGCGATGGCCGCGCAGGCAGCGAGATGGCTGGTCGCAAGCGCCGTTCTTTTCGCGATCGGCGCCGAAGCACGCGCCTTCGAACTCTCCAGCGAGGACGTACAACCAGGCCAGCCTATTCCCGACAAGTTCATTTTCAACGGCCTTGGCTGTCACGGACAAAACGTTTCGCCGGCATTAGCCTGGACGAGTCCGCCGGAGGGCACAATGAGCTTTGCACTCATGGTGCATGATCCAGACGCGGTGACGGGCGGAGCCGGAATTTGGCACTGGGTGGTCATCAACATACCGCCGACTGCTCGATCGATCGAGCAGGGCGCCGGAACGGCCGACGGCGCCAGGCTTCCATCAGGTAGCCGCCAGATCACGAACGACTACGTTGGACTCATCAACTCGGCCGGATGGGGCGGGCCGTGCCCGCCGAAAGGGGCAACTTCCCATCGCTACAACTTCGTTCTGTACGCACTCAAGGTGGAAAAGCTGAATTTGCCTCCCAATGCAACGGCATCGCATGCGGGCTTTGTGGTGAACCTCAATGCCCTGGACAAGGCAACACTGACAATGACCTACGGTCGCTAGGAATGTCGGCGAAACAAGTGGCGACGGCTCAGAGGGACGGGAAGTGGAGACGCGGATGAAACCCTACACCGCGGTGGTTCTAGCCATGCTTGGGATAAGCATGCCATGCGCTCATGCTCAGGCAAACTATCCCGACCAACGACCGATCACGATCATCGTTCCCTTTGCGGCAGGTAGCGGCACCGACACGCTCGCCCGGATACTAGCGAGCAACATGAACGACGGCGAATTCAAGAACGCAAAATTCGTCATCGAAAACCGTCCCGGAGCCGACGGCATTATCGGCGCCGTCACCGCAGCCAAGGCCGCCCCGGACGGATACACGCTTTTCCTCACCACCAACACGACGCATTCGGTGAATCCTTACATTCACAGGAATCTTCCCTACGACCCAAATGCAGACTTTGTTCCGGTCGGCCTGCTCGGTGAAACCGCACCGGCTCTCCTGACCTCTGCGGCCAATACGGCAAGAACGGTCTCCGATGTTGTCGAACTGGTCAAGAAAAAGGGAGCCGACCTCAATTTCGCCGCGACCAACACGTCGAGTCTCGCGTCAACGCAGATGCTTGAGCAGCGCGCCGGCGGCAAGGTGGTGATCGTCAAGTACAAATCTGCCCCGCAAGCTCTGACCGACACATTAGGGGGCACGATCAACTTTTTCTTTGGTGACCTCGCCTCCGGGGGATCGCTGGTGCGGGCTGGACAGCTGAGAGCGCTCGCGGTCTTGAGCGACCGCCGACTGCCGGGATTTGATCAGGTGCCAACCATGGCCGAGGCCGGGTATCCGGGATTGGAGATTCCAATTTGGATTGGCATATTCGCGCCTAAGGGCACGCCCGCGGAATTGGCCGAGAGAATCAGCCGAGCCGTTATTGTGGCACAGGGAAAGCACGAATTTATCGATGCGCTTGCGAAAGGCGCCGTCAATGTCCGCTCCATGACGCCGACCGTCTTCGGCAAATACGTCGCCGACCAGTATCAAATGTGGGGTAAGATCGCTAAGGAGATCGACCTTCAGGCCGAATGACGCCGACTCCGCGCTTAGCGCTTCCATTCAAAACGAACGCCAATCATGAAATATGTCCTGCGACCTGAAGATGTCTCATCGTACAGCCCTGCCAATCACAGTGGCACAAAAAACTATCGGTTGGTGGCTCCCGGCGTGAATGGCGCCCGGTACATGGAAATCATCTATGGGGACATCGCCCGCCATGCGGGGGCGGTCGCGCACGCGCACCCAGACTTGGAACAGGCGACTTATATCATTGAGGGAGAAGCCAGCGTCGAAGTCGACGGCGTCACGCATCGTGTCTCCGCCGGTGATCTGCTTTTTTTTCCGGCCAAAGTGTTCCACGACATTCAGGTCATCAGCGATCGCATCAAGTTGCTTGTCATCTATGCCCCGCCATATGGAGAGGACCGTGCAAAGGTCATAAAGCGCTCCCCCGAAGCGCCGTCCGACCATGAGGCTTCTTGAGCCCAGTCAGTACCACCGCTCCGCAGTTTACCCGCACACTGGAAATCAATCCTGAGGGAAGAGCGTAGCTGCAGAAACGCAACTCAGCCCGCCGGTGCGAGACCGGTACCTAATTGGTACCTAAAGAACAAATGAGAACGCTGCGTCCGAGCTAAGTCATTGAAATGATGGAGCGGGCGATCGGGATCGAACCGACGACATTCAGCTTGGGAAGCCGATGTTCACCCTTCGCAATTAGCCGTGCAGAACCCCGAGCTCTCTTTCCGGAATGTCATCGTCCGCGGCGCGCCACTGTTCAAGCTCGCGCACGAACCGCGCAAGCTTCTCCTGGTCTTCAGCCGGCCACGTCATCACTACCTCGAAAATCTCCTTCGCACGCTCTCTAGCCATCCCATCACAATATCACACCAGCCTCGCCGCCAGCTGCCAAGCTACCTGCTCGTGTGAGCCAGGTCGCGATCCGTCCGCATCAAGCCAACCGACCCGACCTCCAAATCAGCGGACCACTTCATCACTCAACCGCGCGCTCCCGCGCCACCCGCGCATTGCAAATCCGCGCCCCGCACCGCACACACGCGACTACCCGTTTGCGGTGCCAAAATGGTGCCACGTCGGTAACAGCTAGAGGCGCAACATATTGAAAATATTGGCGATCCCGGGAAGACTCGAACTTCCGACCTGCGGTTTAGGAAACCGCTGCTCTATCCGGCTGAGCTACGGGACCGTGTTGAAATTGTCGGACTTTTCCAAGAGACGGATTTTTCTCTCTCCTTTTTGTCTCCGGTGACACTCCAACTGCCGCGGTGGCCTTTGTATCGCACCTCGACGGCAATTGCGACGTGGCGGCTCAATAGAGTTTCTGCTTGGGCGGCCAAAGCCACGCCAACTGCAGTCCTACGTCGATAACAGCGTCTCCATCCGCAATTCACGCTTCTCGTCGCAGCCGCCGATCAGCGGGGCCCCGATGCAATCGACCGATGTGTGACCACTAGCACATCGGTTCTAGGGCCTGTGTCTATGCTCCGCCCATCACCGCCGGATCGCCGGCCACCGAAGGAGACGACCCATGCTGACCCCCTCGACCGCTCGCCTCGCCACGATGCTCGCGAGCGCCACCGTCCTACTCGCCATGGCAACATGCGCTGACGCTTCCTCTCGAGGCCGGAGCGAAGGCAGCACGGCAAGTGGCCCCGTCGCCGGATTGCCGAAGCCTGCGACGACCAGGGAGCAACCAAATGATCCTCCGGACGATCCCGAGCACCGCTGGTTGTGCCACCTCGTTCCAGAGGTTTGCACTCTGACGCTTCGGTAAGTCGTCCAGCGCAGAAACGGCGGCTCAGGGCGCGCCGCGGGCGCGCCCTGATATTTCGCAGCGCGCTGTGTCGTCCTTGAAGATCGAGTGCCCGCGCGAGCACGGCGAGCGGTCGGCGCAGAATGCGTGGATGATCGCGGTGGTTGGTCTGATGGCACGCATGATCTGGTGCGGCCACGCGCCGTCTGATCGACGCGCCGCCATTTTAGCAAGGATCCGCCGCGCTTGCGAAGCTGTTCCATTAATCAACGGGCTCGTCCCCATATCGGCGGCGCCATGCCACTTAGTTAGACCACCATTGGCTCTCGCTACGGCCATCATTGACGCTGTTTCTGCTTCGGCCGGGACTTTCCGGCCAACCGAAAGATCGAAAAAATGACACAGCAAGCGCACACCAAGGCGGCCGAGCATCACGAAACCGCGGCGAAGTCCCATCGCGCGGCTGCCGAGCAGCACGGCAAGGGCGACCATGCCAAGGGCAGAGAGCATGCGGGACAGGCCCAGCAGCACTCCAAGATGGCCCGCGAGCAGTCCGACACCGCGCACGGCAAGAGCACGCAGCAGAAATAATACCGATCTTCAAGAGGCCGGCCGCGTGCCGGCCTCTTGACGTCTACCGCGCCGCGCCCGCTGAACGGTTCAGCTGAGCTGTGCAGGCCGCACGCGGCTTGGCGGCGTCCGCGATATCCTTTGACGGCAAAGTTGTCATCGTCGTATGAGGGCGGCATTCGCGCCCCGACGACGGTTTCGGCCGGGCAGGTTCCCATCATCGAACGGCTCGCGTTGCGCGTCACAGCCGGCTCGCCTGCCGCGACAATCAACAGCATGAAGATCACCTTCCTCGGCCACGCCGGTCTCTATCTGGAAACGCAGCACGGATCGATCCTGTGCGATCCCTGGTTCAACCCGGCATATCTTTGCTCGTGGTTCCCCTTCCCCGCCAATGACGGCATCGATCCGGCGCGCATCGCGAACCCGGATTTCCTCTATGTCTCGCACCAGCACCACGACCACTACGACCCACAGTTCCTGATGCAGCACGTGTCGAAGAAGGCGCGCGTGCTGATGCCCGATTATCCGCTGAAACGCTTTCGCGGCGCGCTCGAGGGCTGCGGCTTTCGGCACTTCATCGACACGCGAAACAACGAGCCGACCGAGATCGACGGGCTGCGTGTGATGATCATGGCGCTCGGCTCGCCGGCGGACGGCCCGAGTGGCGACTCCGGCCTCGTCGTCGACGACGGACGCACGATCGTGTTCGATCAGAACGACTCGCATCCGATGAACGTGACCGACGCCAAGCGCCTCGGCCATGTCCACGGCCATTTCCTGCAATTCTCGGGGGCGATCTGGTATCCGTTCGTCTATAACTTCCCGGACGACGTGAAGCAGGCGCTCGCCAAGAAGAAGCGCATCGACCAGCAGGAACGCGCCTATCGCTTTCTCGAAGACGTCGGCGCCGATCACGTGTTTCCCTGCGCCGGTCCGCCCTGCTTCCTCGACGACGATCTGTTCGGCCTCAATGATTTCGACAACGACCCGGCCAATACATTTTGCGATCAGACGGTGTTTCTGGAAACCATGCGGCGCAAGGGACGCCACAACGGACATCTGATGGTCCCCGGCACCACGATTGAGCTCGACGGCGCGACCGATACCTGCGCGATCGCGCACCCGCTGCCGCAGGACGAGATCGACAAGATCTTCCATGACAAGCGCGACTACCTGAAACGCTACCAGGCGCGCACGCGCCAGCTCGTCAGCGCGTTCCACGCCGCGCTGCCGAAGGACGACGTCGACATCCTCTCGTCGATCAAGGAGCGGTTCGAGCCGCTGCTCGCAGACGCCGACACTATGTGCCGCAACATCAAGTCGCGCGTGCTGATCGATTGCTCGCCCAAGGATCAGGTCGTCATCGATTTCGTGCGGCGCACGGTCTATCGGTGGAACGGCGAGCGCTGCCGCTACAAGTTCTTCGTCGCGCCCGCGCTGATCGAAGACCTGATCGTGAGGAACTGCGAGGACTGGGTCAACGAGCTGTTCCTGTCGTGCCGCTTCCGCGCCGAGCGCGACGGCCCCTACAACGAATATCTCTACTCGTTCTTCAAGTGCCTCACCCCCGAGCGCATGCAATACGCCGAGTCATATTTCGCGTCGCAGGCGCAGGACGGTGAGATGTGTGAGCTCGGCGGCTACATGGTACAGCGCCGCTGCCCGCATCAGCATGCCGACCTGCAGCGCTTCGGCCGGGTGGAGAACGGCGTGCTCACCTGCCTGATGCACGGCTGGCGCTTCGACCTTGCGACCGGCCGCTGTCTCACGGCGGAGACGCACAAGATCAAGGCCGAGAAGATCGAAGGCCACGTCGCCGCACCAACGCCGGAAGCGCCGAAGGCAAAAGTCGACTAGCGGCTACGCGGCCTTGCCGAGACCATCGTCGGGGCTCGCCGAAGACGTCTTCATCGAAAGCTTCTCGCTCGCCTGCCGCAGCATGCCGACGCCCAGGCGCCCGACGAATTGCACCAGGCGCTGTGCCTGCCAGGTCAACCCCGGCTCGATCGTCAGCGAGCGCAGATGAAACGCCTTCGTGGCCGAATGCGCGTCGCAGGCCTGCTTGACCGGATCGTCGTAGAAGGCCGCGATCTTGTCCGCCCCCATGCCGTCGCTCGCGAGCCAGCGCGGGATATGGACGTTGCAGAGCCGCTCCACGTCGGTGAACACCTTGCTGGTGCCGGTGCCGGCCGCCGGGCACGAGGTCGCGAACGCATCGCCGACCATGACCACTCCGGCCTGCCTGTGGCCCTTCGTGACGTAGAGATCGGCCGGGCGGACCCTGACGAGGCCGCTGACCGTGAATTCGCCGGCGAGCTTGGCGAGCCCCGGCATCAGCGCGCGCAACATCTCCGTGGGCGCCGCTTTGAATTCACGCAGCCACGGATCGTCCATTTCGCGATAGACGCACAGGTTGGCGCGCATCGCGCCGCCGATCGGAAACAGCGTGATGTAGGCGGTCTGATCGCTCGCGCGCTCGCCGTAATAGGTGAGCGCCGGAAAATCGAACGCCGCACGTCCGACCGGCTCGACGTCAAAGCCGAGCATGATCGAGTGGCACTTGCTCACGTCCTCGCGCCCGATGCCGAGCTTGTGGCGGAGCGCGATGTTGAGGCCGGTCGCCATGACGACGAGGCGCGCCTGCACCTCCTCGCCGGTCGACAGCGTGAGCCGCTGATGCTGCGCGCTCGTTGTGATCGCCGTGACTTTGGCGTGGATGAAGCGAACGTCGCGCGGAATTTCGCCGCGGATCGTGTTGACGAGGTTGTCATAGAGGATGCCGTGCTGGTCGCCCGGCCGCTTGTCGACCAGGTGGCCGAGGCGCGCGATCCAGACGCCGCCGTCATGGGTCGCGCTACGTAAGACGGCGTCGGCGAGCCCGGTCTTGCGCAGGATGCGGAGCTGCGATCCGTCGATCTTCTCGCAACGGAAATCCGGCGGATAGGCCGTGTGCGGATCGATCAGGACAGCGCTGGTTCCGGCCCGCCCCAGCATGGCGGCCGTGAGCGATCCGGCGAGCCCGCCCCCGACGATCGCAACATCCGGCTGAAGCATGGAATGTCTCTCGCGTGAGCCTCCATCATTGCGGCGGAAATGCTGAATGGACCTTTAAGGCCGACCCCCGATTCCATCACGATTCCAGCGCCTTCCGGCCGCGGACCCCGCGACCGAGGGGGCTTTCTGCAATCGCCTTAACCGAACCGCAACGCTGCCGATGGAGATTGCGGCGGGCGCGGGCGGTGGAGCGGTGAGATGAGCAAGATCTGCGTCGATATCGGCTCGCCCGACCTGAGCATCGCCGAGCAGTGGGACGGCCTATGCCGGCGCGCCGCGCCGAACGTGTTCCTCAGCCCGGCCGCGCTGAATGCCGCGCACGCCACCAACTTCGCGAAGATCCACGTGCTGCGCGCCTGGGACAAGAGCGCTACACCCGATCGGCTCGTCGGCATGTGGGCGTTCGAGGAACGCAAGATCGTGCCGCTCTGGCCCGCCTTCCTCGCCGCGCCGCCCTATGATTACGCTTTCGTGTCGACACCCGTCATCGATCCGACATTCATGGACGAGGTGATCCCGGCATTCTTCGATGCGATCGAGCACGCTCCGGCGCTGCCGAACGTCATCCGCCTGACACATCTCGACGGCGATTGCGACGCCTACCGGGCGATCGCAAAAGCGCTCTCGGCACGCACCGGCCAGTCGCTGGCGCTGTCGGAGCATGAGCGGCCGTTCCTCGCCGGACAATCCGAGCTCAAACATTCCGGATCGACCCGCAAGAAGCTGCGGCAGGATTGGAAGAAGCTCTCCGCGCTCGGCGTCGCGGCCGTGGTCAACGCGCGCACGGCGCCGGCCGCGCGCGCGGCATTCGAGGTGTTCCTCGCGCTGGAAGGCGCAAGCTGGAAAGGCAAGCACGGCACCGCGCTGCTCAGCGACATCAAGGACGCGGAATTCGCGCGGCGGCTGATCGGCGATCTGGCGGATCGCGGCTGCGCCTCGGTCGCGCTGCTCCATGTCGATGATCGCCCGATCGCCGCGCAGGTGCTGCTCTACTGCGGCACGATGGCCTATACGTGGAAGACGGCGTTCGATGCCGAATACGCGAAATATTCGCCCGGCGCGCTGCTGATCGACAAGGTCACGGAAGATTTATTGACGACGCAAGGCGTCACGCAGATCGAATCTTGCTCTCCGGAAGGCAGCTTCATGGCGCAGCTGTGGACCGGCCGGCGCGCGACGGTCGACCTCCTGTTGGATGTCGGCGCCGAAAAGTCATTGAATTTCAAACTGGCGGCGCTGGCGGAACGCGGATATGCGCAGGCGAAGGCGTGGCGCGGTCGATTGCGCGCGATCAATTGGCCGCTGCCGAAACGACGCGGACTTGCCGCCTCTCGGTGAGGCGTCCACGTCTTTACAATCGCCGGTTCCACGCCGCAGTCTCGCCGTATTGGAGCGTTTCGCTGGGGTCTTCATCGGCGGGGCTGCGCGTGTCGTCTTTCTGCAATCCTTCGGCTCAGGTGCGACGCCTTGCCGCCGCGGTGCTCGGCGCCGCGCTGATGGGGACCGCGGCGCACGGCGGGACGATGCAGAACTGCCGCTTCGTGACGATCGGCACCGCGACCGTCCGCGCCGTCGCCGATGACGGCATCCGCACCGATGACGGCCGCACGTTGCAGCTCGACGGTGTGACCAGTACTGCCATGCCGGAACTGCGCGCCGCGTTGCCCGCCGGGACCACGATCACCCTCAAGCGCCTCGGTAGGACGGGCGAATCCGACCGCTACGGCCGCCTCATGGCGCATGTCTTCCTCGCCAAGGACGACGGGACCGAGACCTGGCTGCAGGCCGACCTGATCGCGCGCGGCTTTGCGCGTGTCGGCGCCCGGATCGGCGATCCGACCTGCGCGCGCGAACTGCAATCGCGTGAGAATTCCGCGCGCACCGCCGAGCTTGGCCTCTGGGCCGAACCGTATTATGTCATGCATGAGGCAAGCACTCCGGCCGATATCTTGGACTGGCGCGGGCGGTTCGCGCTGGTCGAAGGCAAGGTCATCTCGGTGCGCGAGAGCGGCGGGACGATCTATGTGAATTTCGGGCGACGGTGGTCGGAGGACTTCACCGTCACGGTCGCCAAGCGCAACGAGCGTGCCTTTGCCGCCGCCGGTCTCGAGTTGAAGAAACTGGCCGGGCGGCAAGTGCGTATCCGTGGATGGGTCGAGGAGCGGGGTGGCCCCTGGGTGGAGGCAAGCCGTCCCGAACAGATCGAGGTCGTCGAAGGCAATTGAACGGGGCGGAGCCTTGAGCGTCGAGACACCGTTCGGACCGTTGTCCGCGGTCCGCCGGCTGATTGCGCCGGCGGCGCTGGTGCTGCTCGTCGCCGGCTGCGCCGACGCCGTGCGCGACGGCACGCAGGTCAACCTGCCCGAGCCGCCGAAACAGGCCGACGTCGCGCCGACGACGCAGCGCGAGCACCAGCGCATCCTCGCGGCCTATGGCGGCGCCTACGAGAACCCGCGCCTCGAAGGGCTGATCGGTGAGACCGTCGACAGGCTGGTCGCCGCCTCCGAGCGGCCGAATCTGAAATACAAGGTCACCATCCTCAACTCGGCCGCCGTCAATGCGTTCGCACTGCCCAACGGCCAGCTCTACGTGACGCGCGGACTACTCGCGCTCGCGAGCGACACCTCCGAGCTCTCCTCCGTGCTCGCCCACGAGATGGCGCACGTGATCGCGCGCCACGCCGCGATGCGGGAGGACCAGGCGCGCCAGACCGCGCCGATCAGCCGCCGCGTCGCCGCCGATCCGTTCAACGTCCCGCAAACCGACGCAATGGCGTTGGCGCGCTCAAAGATCGCGCTCGCGACCTTCTCGCGCAGCCAGGAGCTCGAGGCCGACGGGATCGGCGTCGGCATCTCGGCGCGCGCCGGGTTCGATCCTTACGGCGCGGTACGCTTCTTGACGTCCATGGGCCGCAACGCGGACCTGCGCAGCAACACGGCGAACAATGTCGATGCGCGCTTCCTCGACTTCCTCTCCTCGCATCCGGCGACGCCTGACCGGTTGAAGATCGCGCGCGCCAATGCGCGCCAATACACCGCGCCGAGCGACGGCGGGCGCGACCGCGACGCCTATCTTTCCAGCATCGACGGGCTCGTCTACGGCGAGGACCCGAGCGAGGGCTATGTGCGCGGACGGCGCTTCCTGCATCCGCGACTCGCCTTCACGTTCACGGCGCCGGAAGGCTTCACGCTGGAGAACACCGCGCAGGCCGTGCTCGGCGTCTCGCAGAACGGCGCGCTCGCGCTGCGCCTCGACATCGTGCGTGTGCCGGCCGAGCAGACCCTGTCGGAATACTTGAACTCCGGCTGGATCGAGAACGTCGACGAGCGTTCGGTCGAGGCGGTCAACATCAACGGCTTCATGGCGGCGACCGCGACCGCCAAGGGCGATCAATGGAGTTTCCGCCTCTACGCGGTGCGCTTCGGCAGCGAGGTCTATCGCTTCATCTTCGCCGTCAAGCAGGAGACGACCGACGCCGACCGCATCTTCCGCGACTCGGTCAACACGTTCCGCCGCATGACGCTCAACGAAGTCGAAGGCGTGCGCCCGCTGCACCTGCAGATCGTGACGGTGCGGGCCGGCGACACGCCGGACAAGCTCGCCGGCCGCATGGCGACCGACAAGCCGCTCGAGCGCTTCCTCATCATGAACGGACTCAACCCCGGCGAGCCGCTCAGGGTTGGCGAGAAGGTGAAGATCGTCGCGGAGTAGGCGGCCCAAATCCGTCTCCGCTCTCAAGCCAAGTTTCAACCAACACGGCGCCGCCCGTTTGCGCGGAGCGCGCGCCGCGGCGAAGCCGCGCGTCTCGAAGGATGACGATCGGGCCGCTCGGCTCCCGATCCTCGCAAAACCAAAAGGCCCGGTCTCGCGACCGGGCCTTCGTATTTCTGATGGGTCGAAGCGTTCGGCGTTACGCCGCCTCTTCCTCGACCACGGGCTCCTCGGCCTCGCCTTCGGCAGGCTTCGGACCGCGGCGCGGGCCCTTGGCAAGCGCGCCCTCGATCTCCTTGATCGCCTCGGTCTCGGTGCAGCGCTGCACCGCCGAGATCTCGCGCGAGAGCCGGTCGAGCGCTGCCTCGTAGAGCTGGCGCTCGGAATAGCTCTGCTCGGGCTGCGTGTCCGAACGGAACAGGTCACGCACCACCTCGGCGATCGCGACGATGTCGCCCGAATTGATCTTGGCCTCGTATTCCTGCGCGCGGCGCGACCACATGGTGCGCTTGATGCGGGCACGGCCTTTGAGCGTCTCGATCGCGCGCTTGACCAGCGTGCCCTCGGCGAGCTTGCGCATGCCGACGGTCGCGATCTTGGTCACGGGCACGCGCAGCGTCATCTTGTCCTTGATGAAGTTGATGACGAACAGCTCGAGCTTGTAGCCCGCCACTTCCTGCTCCTCGATGGCCAGGATCTGGCCGACGCCGTGAGCCGGATAGACAATGAACTCGTTGACCTTGAACCCGTGGCGCTGGGTCGTGGGCTTCGTCACGGGCCGCTCCACCACCGCGACGGCAGGCGCCGGACGCTGGGCGACGGGACGGGAGGCAGTCTTCTTGTTGGTCATACCGCGCGTTGCTCCTTGTCGGCCAGGCTTTGGGGCGCGGGCCGGCTTCTGTTTGGACGCGGCGCGACGCGCAGCGTTCCGGGAGGATGGGGACGCCCCCCGGCGCGAGCCGGCGGAGGTCTTCTTGGTGGCGCTCTTTTTCAAGCGTTGACGCGTTTTGACAGCCACTGCTTTCGCGTGGAACTTCACGCTCCCTGATAACGATTCCCCGGAACTTCCCGAAAAAATAAGCTCCCCACGGGGAGCGCATTCGGGTTCTTGCTCATTGTGGGCGCAATATAGCACATTTTCCGCGAAAATCAACGCTTTGCGGCTATGCAAACCGGCAAAACCGGCATTCCGGAGGGTCAAATTCGGCCAGAGCGTTAACGTTGGAGGTGTCGGGATAGGGTCAATCGGCTGGGGCGCTCACCTGGCATACCAGCGATTTAACACGCCGGCCGGCGCATCGCGGGGTCGCGTAACGCGCCCGATCAATCGCCCTCGCCCGGCTCCGGGTCGAATTCCTTGATTTTGTCCGGCTTGCCTTCCCAGTCCTTGGCATCCGGCGGCGGATCGCGCTTGATCGTGATGTTGGGCCACTGCTTGGCGTATTTGGCGTTGAGCGTGAGCCAGTCTTCCACGCCCGGCTCGGTGTCGGGCTTGATCGCCTCCACCGGGCATTCCGGCTCGCACACGCCGCAGTCGATGCATTCGTCCGGATGGATGACGAGCATGTTCGCACCCTCGTAGAAGCAATCCACGGGGCACACCGAGACGCAGTCCATGTATTTGCAGCGGATGCAACTATCGTTGACGATGTAGGTCATCACCACTCCGAAACGGCCGGAATTCAGCGGTGGCGTAGCGCAAGGGCGCCGGCCACGCAAGGCTCGGAAGAAATCGCATCCGCAGTCCCGCGTTGGGCAAATAAACTACTCCTCACCCTGTCCGGTGAGGCGGTCGATCGCGCGCCGCTCCTGCTTCGTCGGCCGGCCGGAGCCGGGCTCGCGCAGCGCGGGCGGAGCCGCCGCGAGCGCCGTCGGCACCGGAGCGGGGCTCAAGTCTTCGTAGAGCGCGCGCCCGGCCTGCGCGTCGCCGCGCCGCTCCGCAAAACCCTGGATCTTGAGGACGCGCACCGCCCGGTCGAGCGCGACGGTGACGACGTCGCCGGCCTTCACGGCGCGGCTCGCGGTCACGCAACGCTCGCCGTTGAGGCGCACGTGACCGGACGTCGCAAGCGCGGCTGCGGCAGAGCGCGTGCGCACCACGCGCGCGTGCCACAGCCATTTGTCGATGCGTTGGCGGTCGGTCACGTTACCACCCGCTCGGAAGCCGCCGCAGGCGGCTATCCGGGATCCATGGGTCCCGGCTCTCGCTGCACTCGGCCGG
>CAYZMR010000009.1:0-45685 GCA_964479515.1 uncultured Hyphomicrobiales bacterium
GCTTCATGCTGCCGAACGCGATCGCGGGCGCGGTCAGCGTGCGCCCGCGGGCGGCGGGCGCCGCCGCCGGGATCGCGGGCTTCACCCAAATGGGGCTCGGCGCCGTGACCTCGCAGCTCATCGGCCATCTGCTCGACGGCGCCGCGAGCGCGCTGCCGCTCGCGCTCGTGGTGCTGGTGTTGTGCGCCGGCGCGCTGGTGGCGTTCTTCGGGTTGGTGCGGAAGTGACTACTTCCGCCCCACCAACGCAAACCACTCGTCCTCGGTCAGCACCGTGACACCCGCTTCGCGCGCCTTCACGAGCTTCGAACTGGTCTGGACATCGGGCCCGGCCACAAGATAATCGGTCTTCGCCGATACCGAACCGGAAGGCTTGGCGCCAAGCCGCTTCGCCATCGCCTTGGCCTCATCGCGCGTCATCTTTTGCAGCGCGCCGGTGAACACCACGGTCTTGCCGGTAACGGCGGTGTTGCCTTCCGGCCTGTCAGCATCGAGGATTTTCACTTGCGCGGTGAGCCGTTCCACGATGCCGCGGTTGTGCGTCTCCTTGAAGTAGGCGCCAAGCGCGTCGATCACCGTGTCGCCGATCTGATCAAGCGCGTCCATCTCGGCACGAACGGCTTCGTCACCTTTCGCAACCGCCAACACGGCATCATGGAACGCCGTCCACGTCCCATAGCCGCGTGAAAGCTCGTAGGCCGTCGTCTCGCCGACGTGACGGATGCCGAGCGCATAGATGAAGCGCTCGAGCGAGATCTCGCGGCGCGCGGCGATCGCGGCGAACAGGTTGCGCACCGATGTCTCGCCGTAGCCCTCGATCTCCTCGAGCTTGAGCTTTGCGTTGCGCGCTTCCAGCGTGAAGATGTGCGCTGGTTCCGTCACCCAGCCTTGCTCGAAGAAATAGTCGATCTGCTTCTCCCCCAGCCCGTCGATATCAAAGGCGCGGCGCGAGACGAAATGCTTCAAGTGCTCGGTCTTCTGGAACGGGCAGGCGAACTCGCCCGAGCAGCGGAAGCGCACGCCCTCTTCGCCGGCCGAATTGATCTCGCGCACCACCGGCGTCTTGAGCGGGCACGGGCACACTTTCGGGAATACGTAAGGCTTTGCGCCTTTCGGCCGCTTGTCTTCGAGGACGCCGAGCACCTGCGGGATCACGTCGCCAGCGCGCTGCACCGTGACGGTGTCGCCGATGCGCACGTCAAGCCGCGCGATCTCGTCGGCATTGTGCAAGGTCGCGTTCTGCACCACGACGCCGCCGACCGTGACGGGTTCGAGCTTCGCGATCGGTGTCAATGCACCCGTGCGGCCGACCTGAATGACGATGTCGCGCACGACCGTCGTCGCCTTCTCGGCCGGAAACTTGTGCGCGATCGCCCAGCGCGGCGAGCGCGAGACGAAGCCCAGCCGCTCCTGCCAGTCGAGCCGGTCGACCTTGTAGACGACGCCGTCGATGTCGTAGTCGAGCGTGGCCCGCGCCTCGCCGATCTCCCGGTGGAATGCAAGCAGGTCCTCGGCCGACTTGCAGACCCTTGTGAGCGGATTGGTGATGAAGCCGCACTTCGCAAACCACTTGAGCATGCCGGACTGCGTCTGCGCCGGCATCTCGCTCATCTGCCCCCACGCATAGGCGAAGAAGTGCAGCGGCCGCGACGCCGTGATGGTGGGATCTTTCTGCCGCAACGAGCCGGCGGCGGTGTTGCGCGGATTGATGTAGAGCTCCTTGCCGGCCTCGGCCTGCCTGCGGTTGAGCTCCAGGAACGCCGCCTTGGTCATGTAGACCTCGCCACGCACCTCGACGACTGTCGGGATGGTCTTGCCCTTGAGCCGCTGCGGCACGTCCTTCAGCGTCTTGATGTTGGCCGTGACATCCTCGCCCTCGGCACCGTCGCCACGCGTCGCCGCGACGACGAGTTCGCCGCGCTCGTAGCGCAGCGACATCGACAGCCCGTCGATCTTCGCCTCGGCGGTGAACGCGAGCGGCTCGTCGGCACCGAGTTTCAGGAAGCGGCGGATTCGTTCGACAAACCGCGTCACGTCCTCTTCGGAGAACGCATTGTCGAGCGAGAGCATCGGCACGGCGTGAGGCACCTTGGGGAAACGCCCGGTCGGCGCGGCGCCGACCTTCAGCGTCAGGCTCTCCAGCGTGCGCAGATCCGGGAAGCGCTGCTCGATGTCGCCGTAGCGCTTGCGCAGCGCGTCGTATTCGGCATCCGACACCGTTGGCGCATCGCTCTGGTAATAGCGCCTGTCGTGCTCGGTGATCTCGGCCTGCAGCCGTGCGTGCTCGGCCTTGGCCTGCTTGGCCGTCAAATCCTCGACCGGCACTTTCGACGCGTCGCGCGCAGCCACGACTCTACCCCGCCGCCTTGATCAGCCGCTCGGCGGCCTTGCGCGCCTCATCGGTGATCTCGGCCCCGGCGAGCATGCGGGCGATCTCCTCGCGCCGACGCTCGGCCGCGACCTCGGTGATGCTGGTCGCGACGCGTTTGCCCCGCGCGAGCGTGTCCTTGCTGATCACGTAATGCCGGTCGGCGCGGGCCGCGACCTGCGGCGCGTGCGTCACCGCGATCACCTGCACGTTCGCGGCCAGACGCGCGAGCCGCAGCCCGATCGCGTCGGCGACCGCGCCGCCCGCCCCGGTATCGATCTCGTCGAACACCAGCGTCGGGGCCGAGCCCCGGTCCGCAAGCACGACTTTCAACGCAAGCAGAAACCGAGCGAGCTCGCCCCCGGAGGCGACCTTCATCAGGGGCCCGGGCTTGGTGCCCGGGTTGGTCTGCACCCAGAACTCGACCCGGTCGATCCCATCCGGGCCCGCGGCCGCCGCGTCGGTCACGATGTCGGTCGTAAAGCGCGCGCGTTCGAGCTTGAGCGGCTTCAGTTCCGCCGTCACCGCCTTGTCGAGCTTGGCGGCAGCCTTGACCCGCGCGGCGGAGAGCGCCTGCGCGGCCTTGGCGTAGGCTAATTCCGCGTCGCGCGCCGCCGCCTCGAGCCGCACGAGTTCCTCCGCGCCGGCATCGAGCACCGCGAGATCGGCGGCCGACGTCGCGGCCAGCGCCGCGAGATTGTCGACCGCGACATTGTACTTGCGCGCGGCCGCGCGCAGCGCGAACAGCCGCTCCTCGATACGCTCGAGCTCGCGCGGATCATGATTAGCCGCGACGAGCGCGGCGTCGAGATGCCCGCTCGCGTCGTGCAGCGCGTTGAGCGCGGCGTCGAGCGCCTTCACGGTCGGTTCCACCAGCGCGGGCGCCTGCGCGCGCCGCCGCTCCAGCCGCCGCACCGCGGCCGAGAGCGCAGCGATCGGCGAGCGGTCTCCGGAGACCGCGTCATGCGCATCACGCAGATCCTCGGCGATCTTTTCGGCTTGGCCCATCGCGGCGCGCTTCTCGGCGAGCGCCGTCTCTTCGCCGCTCTCGGGCGCCAGCTTCGAGAGCTCGTCGACCGTATGGCGCAGCCAGTCGGCCTCGCGCTTTGCCGCTTCCACGCGCGCGCGATGACTTGCGACCGCGCCTTCCGCCGCGCGGCGCGCGCGCCACGCATCGCCGACCGCCGCCGCATCGCTCTCGAGCGAGCCATAGGCGTCGAGCAGATGGCGGTGCGTCGCGATGTCGACCAAGGCGCGCTCGTCGTGCTGGCCATGGATCTCGACGAGCGCGCTGCCTAACGCTCTGAGCACCTGCACGCTGACCGGCTGGTCGTTGACGAAGGCGCGCGTGCGCCCGTCGGAGAACTGCACGCGACGCAGGATCAGCCCGTCTTCGGTCCCGATTCCGTTCGCGGCGATCAGCGCGAGCGCCGGGTGGCGCGGCTCGACGTCGAAGGCGGCCGTGACCTGCCCCTGCTCGGCGCCGTGACGCACCAGGCTCGCGTCGCCGCGGCTCCCGAGCGCGAGCGCGAAGGCGTCGAGCAGGATCGACTTGCCCGCCCCGGTTTCGCCGGTGAGCACCGACAGGCCGGCCGCGAAGTCGATGTCGAGCCGTTCGATCAGGACGATGTCGCGGATGGAGAGGCGGGAGAGCATGGCGTCATTCCGGGGCACGCGCCATAAGCGCGTTTACGCGCGCCTGCGACGCGCTATGGCGCGTGAGCCGGGAATCCATAACCACGAAACGCGCTGTAATGAAACAGCGACGCCTCAGCCCCGGCCGAGAAAGACGCCCTTGAATGCCTTGCTGATCCACGAGGCCTGGTCCTCGCGCGGCTCGAGCCCGCCGCCCTTCACGAGCGCGTAGGCGTCCTTGTACCAGGGACTGTCGGGAAAATTGTGCCCGAGGACGGCAGCGGCCGTCTGCGCCTCGCCGACGATGCCGAGCGTCATGTAGAGCTCGACCAGGCGCATCAGCGCTTCTTCGACGTGGCGGGTGGTCTGATACTGGGTCACGACGACCTTGTAGCGGTTGATCGCCGCGATGTATTCGCGCCGCTTCTGGGCAAAGCGCGCGGTATCCATCTCCTTGCCGGCAAGTTGATCGCGCGCGATCTCCATCTTGCGCTTGGCGCTCACCGCATATTCGGTGTTGGGATATTTGCGCACCACCTCGTCGAGCGCTTGGAGCGCCTTCTCGGTGCGCTGCTGGTCGCGGGTGATGTCCGGGATCTGGTCGTAATAGGACGAGCCGATCAGGTATTGCGCGTAGGCGGCATCCGGGCTGCCCGGATGCAGCGTCACGTAGCGCTTCGCGGCGGAGATCGAGTCGTCGTAGTCCGTCCCCTGATAGTTGGCGTAAGCCAGCATGATGAGGGACTTGCGCGCCCATTCGGAATACGGGTGCTGGCGGTCGACCTCCTCGAACTTCTTGGCCGCGCGCTTGTAGTCGCTCTTGTTGTTCAGGAGATAGAGGCCCTCATTGTAGAGCTTCTCGGCTGGCTCGTCGGGAACGACCTCTTCCTTCACGAACCAGCTGCAGGCCGACACCGAGACGGCGAGCAGAACCAGCGCGCAGAAGCGCGCGACCGCACGTCCGAACGACCGGCCCGGAACCACGCGCAAGACCGTCGATTTGATTGGTGCCACCGAACGAAGTACCCCGAACATCCCCTCGCGCCCCGCGCCTCTCTATCCCAAACACACTTGTTCCGCCACGCGAATATGGCGATAGGCCGGCAATCGGCCGGGAATGTGGCGTGTCCGGTTAATAGGCGACGTTAAGTCAGGGATCGGCCCGATAGGCCGGCGCACTGAGCCCTGCCGCGACGTCGGCATGGCCGCGGCGCGCGGGCCTGACGTCGGATTTCGCCTCAACCACCGTCCAGGCGGTGGGATCAGCGATCAGCGCGCACAGCACCGCGTGATTGAGCTTGTGACCGCCGCGCACCGACTTGTAGGCGCCGAGCAGCGGCGCGCCGGCGAGCGCGAGGTCGCCGATCGCGTCGAGCGCCTTGTGGCGCACGAATTCATCGGCGTAGCGCAGCCCTTCCGGGTTGAGCAGCCGATCCTCGGCGACCACCAGCGTATTCTCAAGCGAGGCGCCGAGCGCGTAGCCCGCGCTCCACAGCTTCGAGACGTCCTTCATGAAGCCGAAGGTGCGCGCGCGCGCGACCTCGCGACGGAACGCCCCCGCCTCGACGTCGAGCGCGATTGCCTGGCGGCCGATCAGCGGGTGCGGGAAATCGATCGTGACGTCGACGTGGAACCCGCGGTCATACGGCGTCAGCTCGCCATAGGCGTCGCCCTTGGCGACGCGGATCGATTTCAGCACCTTGGTGTAGCGCCGGGCCTCCGGCAGCGTCACGATGCCGGCCTGATCGATCGCCTCAACGAAGGCCGCCGCGCTGCCGTCCATGATCGGGGCTTCGGCGCCGTCGATCTCGACGATGGCGTTGTCGACGCCAAGGCCGCAGAGCGTCGCCATCACGTGCTCGATCGTGGACACGCACGGGCCCGAGGTGTCGTCGCCCAGCACGGTCGCGAGCTCGGTCGCGGTCACGTAGCGCGCATGCGCGCGAATCTCGCGTTCGGGACGTCCTTGCGCGTCGAGCCGGACGAACGTGACGCCGGTCCCGGCGTCGGCCGGATGCAAGGTCAATGTCACAGGAAATCCGGAATGAACTCCGACCCCGGATACGGTCGCGCGTGCCCCAAGCGTCGTCTGCTTGCCCGCCTTCATGTCCCCGTTCCGCTACCCCTTCGGCGACCAATCCGCCGTACGCGGACTTTGCCCCATCACCGACACAACACGCCGGAGCCGCCTATCGCGATGTTGGAGAAGCAGACATTGCGGTTAACCCGCCAGCCCCGTCCCCACGCGACCCCTCGCGACGAAACCTAGCACAGGCCCGAATGCGTCCAATTCACGGTTTTTTTCCGACTGTTACAAGCGCCGGAAAGCCGTGCGCCGCCGCGGGATCGTACCCGGAACGCGCGCCGGCGCGGCGAATCCGTCCAGCTGCCGGGGGCGTGGAACAGTCCCGTTGTCGGCATTGGCTAAGTTCCTTGCATGCCTACAAAAACAGCAGAATCTCGAGGGTCTTTATGACAACGGGCGGCCCTTGGGCCGCCCGTTGATCTTGCATCATACGTGCGCGCTTACCGCCTCAGTTTGCCTGACGACGCAGGAAGGCGGGGATTTCGAGTTGATCGTCGTCGAGCTGGTTATCCCCAGGCGCCACGCGACCATGGATGTCGAGGCCCTGCGGGGGACGCGGGGTCGGGCGCTTGGCGTACTCGGCAACCGCCTCGCGTGACTCGGCGGGCCGCGCCATCGGCGGCATCGCTTGCGCCTTGGGCATCGGCGGGGCCGGGCGCGCCGCAACCGGGCGCGGCGCCTCGCGCATGGCCGGAGCCTCGCGCTGCGGCTGCGCCCTCGCCGCCTCGTCGTCGCGCCGGCCGAGGCCGACCGAGGCAAGCCGCTGCAACAGCGACAAACGGCGCTTCTCTGGGTTGGCCGTGTCGACCGCCTCGGCGCGCTGCTGCGCCTCCATCTGCTTCTGCGCGGGAAGCGGGAACTCCTCGATCGGCGGCATCCGCACGACTTGGCGCGGCGCGACCCGGTCCGGCTGGGGCGGAATGAACGGCTTTTCCAGCGCGGGCGGGCGCGGCGCTTCGTGTTGCTCCACGGCTTCGACGAACAGCGAGGGCTTCGGCGCGATCGGCCGGATGGTCACGTCCTCGATCGAGGTTGCGGGCGGCGTTGCGCCATCGGCCGCGCGTGGGCCTTCGGGGCTCGCCTTTTGCACGTCGGGAGCGATCGCGAGCGCCTGCGCCACCGCGCGATGCGCCTGCTCGGCGCGATCGGCCGGGCGCTGCGTCGTTGCGCGCAGGCTCTGCGACAGTTCGGCAAGCCGCGCGGCCGCGGCCGCCGCCTGCGCGGTCGGTTGCGGCGCCGCGGCCGGCTGCGCGGTGCGGATAGCCGTGGGCGGCTGCTTTGCGGCGGAGATCGCGACGTCGATACCGGTCGCAACGACCGACACCCGCACGATTCCCTCCAGGCTCTCGTCGAACGTCGCGCCCACGATGATGTTGGCGTCGCTGTCGACCTCCTCGCGGATGCGGGTTGCGGCCTCGTCGACCTCGTAGAGGCCGAGGTCCTTGCCGCCCGTGATCGAGATCAGCAGGCCGCGAGCGCCCTTCATGGTGGCGTCGTCGATCAGCGGATTGGAGATCGCGGCCTCTGCGGCCGCGAGCGCGCGCTTCTCGCCGGAAGCTTCGCCAGTCCCCATCATCGCCTTGCCCATTTCGCGCATGACGGCGCGCACGTCGGCGAAGTCGAGATTGATGAGGCCTTCCTTCACCATCAGGTCGGTGATGCAGGCGACGCCCGAATAGAGCACCTGGTCGGCCATCGCGAAGGCGTCCGCGAAAGTCGTCTTCTCGTTCGCGACCCGGAACAGGTTCTGGTTCGGGATGATCAGCAGCGTGTCGACCACCTTCTGCAACTCGAGAATGCCGGCGTCGGCGACGCGCATGCGGCGCACCCCCTCGAAATGGAACGGCTTGGTGACGACGCCGACCGTCAGGATGCCCATCTCCTTGGCGCATTGGGCGACCACAGGGGCCGCGCCCGTGCCGGTGCCGCCGCCCATGCCGGCGGTGACGAACACCATGTGCGCGCCGGCGAGATGATCGCGGATCTCGTCGATCACCTCTTCGGCCGCGGCGCGTCCGACCTCGGGCTGCGCGCCGGCGCCGAGGCCTTCCGTCACCTGCACGCCCATCTGGATGATGCGCTCCGATTTCGACGTGGTCAGCGCCTGCGCGTCGGCATTCGCGACGACGAAGTCACAGCCCACGAGGCCGGCCGTGATCATGTTGTTGACGGCGTTGCCGCCGGCACCGCCGACGCCGAAGACGGTGATCCTCGGCTTGAGTTCCCGTATGTCGGGCATCTTCAGGTTTATGGTCATGGCTGCCTCTTTCAGAGCGCGGACGCGCGGACAAGCCGGCGCAACATGCGCAGACTTGACTCATCGCCGCTTTGCTTGGCCGGTCCGCCGCCGGCCGTCACAGTTGCGAGTTGAATGTGGATCATCAGAAGCTCTCCCGAAGCCATCGTCCGACCCGAGCGAAATAGCTGTCAGTCCCCGTCATCAGCTGCCGCGTTTTCCGCGGTTCGCAGTGTTCCAGATAGGCGAATTGCGGGTAGACCAGGAGCCCGGCCGCGACCGCGAAGGCCGGCCCCTTGGCGGCCTCCGGCAGCGCGCCGATGCCGAGCGGGCGCCCAGCGCGGACCTGGCGGCCCAGCATCTGCGCGGCGAGATCGGACAGGCCCGTCAACTGGCTCGCACCGCCGGTCAGGATCACGCGCCCGCGCGGATCGGCCGCAAACGGCGACTGGCTCAGCCTGTCGCGCACCATTTCGAGAATTTCTTCCACGCGCGGGCGGATGATGTGGACGAGATGCGCGCGCGGCACCATGCGCGGGGCATCGTGCGGGCCCGCGTCGATCGAGGCAAGCTCGAGCATGTCGCGGTCGTCGGACGGGCCGGAGAGCGCCGCGCCGAACAGGGTCTTGAGCCGTTCCGCGTCGGAGATCGTGGTGGTCAGCCCGCGCGCGATGTCCATCGTAACGTTGTGGCCGCCGAGCGCGAAGCCGTCGACATGGACGAAGCGCCCGCCCGCGAACACCGCGATCGTGGTGGTGCCCGCGCCCATGTCGACCACCGCCGCACCGAGGTCGGCCTCGTCTTCGGCGAGCACCGACAGGCCCGCCACATAGGGCGCCGCGACCATCGCCTCGACGCCGATATGACAGCGCTCGACCAGCAGCATCAGGTTGCGCGCCGCCGCGATGTCGGTCGACACCACGTGCATGTCGACGCCGAGGCGGCGGCCGAGCATGCCGCGCGGATCGCGGATGCCGCGCTGATCGTCGAGCGCGTATCCGATCGGAAGCGAATGGAGAACCGCGCGGCCTTGCCGCACCGAATGATGGCTACCGGCGGCGAGCACGCGCTGGATGTCGGCATCGCTCGCGGTCGGCACCGGCATGTGCACGGTCGCGGCGAACAATTCGCTTCCCGTGCGCCCAGCGGTGATCGGCAGCACGACGGAAGAGACCTGCACGCCGGCCATGCGCTCGGCGCCGTCGATCGCGTGACGCAGCATGTCCTCGGCGGCCGCGATGTCGGTCACGCTGCCGTTCTTCATGCCGTGCGCCTGGGTGTGACCGATGCCGAGCACCTCGATCGCGTGGCTGCGCCGGTAAAGGATCGCCTGCGGACGCGGCTTGAGCCGCGCGATCACGCACACGATCTTGCTGGTGCCGATGTCGAGCGCGCACACGATCGCCGAGCGCCGACGCGAGATCGGCTTCATCTTGGGAGCAAGGCCGTGCGCAAGATCGCTCACGCGTCGCCCCCTTTCTTCTTGGGCGGATTGGCCTTCTTGAACGCCTCCTCGCGCGCCTGAGCGGCGGCGTCGGCGAGGCGCACCGTGACGCGGTCCGACAGGCGCAGATCGACGGCCAGGACGTCGCGCGTGAGCAGGCTCTTCTCGCGATCGAGGCGCGCGAGCGTATCGAGCGCACCTTCGACGCCGGTCTCGGGCAGGCGCACGTCGATGCCGTTCTTCAACCGCAGGTTCCAGCGCCGCTCCCCGACCAGGACCGCGGCGCGCGTAGAATCGCGGATCGAGGGCTGCCGGTCGAGCAGTGCCAGGAAGTCGCGCGCGCGCGCCGCGGCACCGCGGCCGACCACGAAGGGCAGGCTCGCGAAGCGCGGTTCGACCTTGGTGGCGAGCACGGTGCCGTCCGCCGCGATGACCGATACCTTGCCCTCGAACTGCCACAGCGCGAAAGCTTCGCGCTCGGTGACGGTGATCTGCAGCCGGTCGGGATAGAGCTTGCGCACGGTCGCTTCGGCGATCCACGGGATCGCCTCGAGCCTCTGGCGCGCCTCGGTCACGTCGAGGAACAGAAGCGAGGAGGTCTGCGTGACGCCGGCAGCCGCGAAGATGTCCTCGCGGCTCACCTGGCGCTCGCCGGACAGAGACACGGTCGCGATCCGCATGCCCATGGCGTTGGCGGCGCCATCGCCGGCAACTTTCAGGGCGCCGGCGATCTCAGGCACGTGGCCGCCCTTCACCACCCCATAGGTGGCGGCCGCGAGCAAGAACGAGAGGCCCGCCGCGAGCCCGACGAAGCGCGGCAGCCGCACGCGCGAGAGCGGCAGCGTGTAGCGGCGCAATGCGCGGCCGAGCGCGCCACGGCGCGTGGCGACGGTGATGCTGCGCGGGCCTTGCGGCCGCGTCAGCGATTGAGCGATGCGTCCTCGACCATCCATTGCACGAGCTCAACGAACGAAATGCCCGCATGGGCCGCGATCTCGGGCACTAGCGAGGTCTCGGTCATGCCGGGTTGCGTGTTGACTTCCAGACAGACCAGTCCCCCAGTGCCCTCCGCACTGTCGTCCCAGCGAAAATCCGCGCGGCTCACGCCTCGGCATCCGAGCGCGCGATGAGCCGCCAGCGCCAGTCTGCGGACCTCTTGGTAAACAATTGGTGAAATCGGCGCCGGCAACAGGTGGCGGGAGCCGCCGGGCGCGTATTTCGCCTCATAGTCATAGAACCGGGCGGTCGGCACGATCTCGATCACGCCGAGGGCCGTCTCGCCCATCACCGCGCAGGTCAGCTCCTTCCCCGGGATGAACGGCTCGGCCAGCACCATCTCGCCGAAGGCCCAATCCTCGCGGGTGAGCTCCTGCGGGGGATATTCGTGCGCCTTGGTGACGATGAAGACGCCGACGCTGGAGCCCTCGCTGACCGGCTTGAGCACGTAGGGCCGCTCCAGCACGTGTTCCTTGGCCGCGGCCGTGCGCGCCACGACGAGTCCGCCGGGCGTCGGGATGCCGGCGGCGCGGAACAGGACCTTGGCGAGGTCCTTCTGCATTGCGACCGCGGAGGCGAGCACGCCGGAATGGCTGTAAGGGACCGCGATGACTTCGAGGACGCCCTGCAAAGTGCCGTCTTCGCCGGGTCGGCCATGCAGCACGTTGAGCGCCACGTCGGGTTTGAGCATCGCCAGCACGGTCGCGATGTCGCGGCCGACATCGATCTTGGTGACGCGGTAGCCTTGTCGTTCGAGGGCGTCGGCGCAGGCCTTGCCCGACCACAGGCTGACCTCGCGCTCGGCCGACCATCCGCCCATCAGGACAGCGACGTGCTTGCCTGGCATTCGCCCCGGATGCCTCCCGCGAGCCGGAAAAAAAGTCGCGCCCGCTAGCAACGCGAATCATTCACGTCAAAGAATCTGATTTGCGGGGATTGCGCTACAATTTTATGCCGATGCGCTTGATCTCCCATTCCAGTTCGATTCCGTTTTGTTCTCTCACGCGGCTGCGCACCTCCTCGCCGAGCGCTTCGATATCGGCGGCGGTCGCGTTGCCGAGATTGATCAGGAAATTGCAATGCAGCTCGGAGACTTGCGCGCCGCCGCGCGTGAGGCCGCGGCAGCCGGCGGCATCGATGAGCTGCCAGGCCCTGTGCGGCAGCGGGTTCTTGAAGGTCGAGCCGCCGGTGCGACTTTTCACCGGCTGTGTCGTCTCGCGCTTCGCCGTGATCTCGTCCATCTCGGCCGCGATCGCCGCGGGATCGCCGGGGCGTCCCTGCAACAGCGCTTCGGTGAAGACGACGTCGTCGGACACGCCGCATTGGCGATAGCCGAAATGCATTTCCGCGTGGGTAATGACACGTACGTTGCCTGACCGATCAACGCCACGCGCCTCGATCAGCACGTCCTTCGTCTCGGTCCCATACGCGCCGCCATTCATGCGCAGCGCACCGCCGACCGCACCCGGAATTCCGCGCATGAAGGCGAGCCCCGCGATGCCGGCCTCCTGCGCAGCCTTGGCGACGCGCAGGTCCGGCACGGCGGCGCCCGCGCGCACGCGATGACCCGGCTCGACCTTCACCTCGTTGAAGCCGCGCCCGAGCCGGATCACCACGCCGGGGACGCCGCCGTCGCGCACGATCAGATTCGAGCCGAGCCCGATGACGGTGACCGGAATGTCGCGCGGGAGATTTGCGAGCGCGTAGCCGAGGTCGGCTTCGTCCTCCGGCATGAACAGCGCCTGCGCCGGCCCGCCGACGCGAAACCAGGTGAGCGGCGCAAGCGGTTCGTTCGCGAGCAGCCGGCCACGCAGGTCGGGCAGGTTGGCTTTCAGCGCGGCGGCGATGTCGGGGAAGGTCATTCAGGAATCGATCTTGCCACGTCGCGGGATCACGCCGTCCATGCACGCAGGCGATGACGACGATCTCCGTGTCCGTTGTCGTGGACATCAGCCCGTCAGAAAACGGCCGAACCCTCGCCTTGCGATAGCGATCGTAGACGGTCTGATCCTAAAGCGCACGTTCACAGTCCCTTCAACTCCCTTGCAACTCAGAGGCCCACGGTGTGTTGCCGGCCTTGCGCGCGGCCAGACCCGCGCGCATGTCTCTCAACCTCTCCGAAAGTATTTGCATAGCGCCTTCACAGTGGTCGCGTCCGCCGTGAACGTGCAAAATCCGTGTCGGAGCTTCTTGCAGGCTCCGAGCATTTTAGTTTCTTTTTCGTGGCAGGTGTATTCGCCTTTGCCCAAAAAACTGTCTGCCGCCGATGCCGCTTCGGTGAAGGCAAACGACACGGCCACGATCGCGCAGATCCCCATCACATATTTCACGGACATTGCTCTTCTCCTTTGGATTAACGCCCTGCCGGGCCTCCCACGAAACCGACGGGAGAGATAAATCGGTATACCACAGGCTGAATCAATCCGAAAATGACACCCGACCGATGTCCTCCGACGAGGACGGGCGCCGCGCGAACCTCAATACTCATGCCGATCAAAAGACAATCTTCGATATTCATGCGCTGAATATGCGCTATTCAAACTTGAAATTTTCAATGCTCATTTGTTCTCGCTAAAGCTGCATGGCGACGGAGCCCCGTCGAAGCCAAACCAAGTGGAAGGATTCCAGCCATGTCCAAGAGCAAGCAAGCCGTCAAGGAAGCCGTCACCCAGGACTTGTCCGCGCCGGTCACGAAGGAGTTGCTCGCCTTCAGCGATCTAGCGGCGCTCAACTCCAGCGCCGAGGCGGTGGGAAAGCGCTTCCAGCAGGCCTATCTCATGGCTCCCAACGGCATCGCGGTAAACAGCGAAACCGCCGGCAAGAGCCCCGTGCAGCCGGCCATCACCCAGGCGTACAGCCACCCCTGCTACAAGATGATCGGCGCGATCGAATATAAGCCGGGAACCGTCACCAACCATACGAGGGTCGTCGGCTCGACCTGGGCGATCAACGAGGGGACGTCGCCCGTAAGCGTCACGGTGAGCGTGACGGGCGGATGGTCGGAGACGACGGAGTGGACGTCGTCCGCGAGCATCAGCCTCGGCTTCAACGCCTCGCTCACGATTCAGGGCGTCTTCAGCTCGGGCGTTTCGTTCAACGTGACCACGTCGATCGGAAAGTCCGACAGCAACCAGACAAAGGAAGACGTGACGTCGTCGGTGACCCTCAACCTGCAGCCGAAGACCAAGGTGCCGGTCTTCCTGGTCGCCACGATGGAGCAGGAAGAGGTCACCTTCAGTGCCCCGATCGCGGTCGAGGGCATGTTCGGCGCGAACTTCCCGAACAAAGTGAACGGGCACTATTACTGGTTCATGTCGGCCGACCAAGCGCTTCCCGTGACGTCGGGGGTCGTGACCGGCAGGATCGCCGACACGCACAGCATGAAGACCGAAGTGAAGGTCGGCGAAGCCGTGCCGATCGCGCAGGATCTGGTCGGCGCGGACTAACGCGGGGTTATGGCGCGGACGCGCTGCCGGGGGCGCGCAATTCCCCCGGCAGCGCATAAGCCCATTGCGTGATGTTGCCGGCGCCGAGGCAGACGACGTAGTCGCCGCTCTTCGCGAGCCCGCGCACGAGCCCCGCGAGCGCATCGGGTCCATCGAGCGCGATCACGTTGCGGTGCCCGCGCGCGCGCATCGCGGCGACGAGCGAGTCGCGGTCGGCGCCTTCGATCGGCGCCTCGCCCGCCGGATAGACATGCGCGACGATCACGGCATCGGCGTCGTTGAAGCAGGTGCAGAACTGATCGAACAGCGATGAGAGCCGCGTGTAGCGGTGCGGCTGCATCACGGCGATCACCTGCCCCTTGGTCGACTCGCGCGCGGCCTTCAGCGCGGCCGCGATCTCGACCGGATGATGGCCGTAGTCGTCGAAGATGGTGACACCGTTCCATTCGCCGGTGCGGGTGAAGCGGCGGCGCACGCCGCCGAAGCCCGCGAGCCCCTTGCGGATCTGCTCGTCGCTCGCGCCAAGTTCGCGCGCGACCGCGATCGCGGCCGTGGCGTTGAGCGCATTGTGGCGGCCCGGCATCGGCAGCATCAGGCCGGCGATCGTATGCGCCGCGGTACCCGGCCGGTCGCGGAACGCGACCGAGAAGCGCGATCCGCCGTCGCCCGGCACGACATCGACGAGCCGTGCTTCGGCCTGCGGGTTCTCCCCATAGGTGATGACGCGCCGGTCGGTGATGCGACCGACGAGCGTCTGCACGACGGGGTGGTCCGTGCACATCACGGCGAAGCCGTAGAACGGCACGTTCGACACGAACTCCTCGAACGCCGCCTCGACCCGCTCGAAGGTCTTGAAGTAGTCGAGGTGCTCGGGATCGACATTGGTCACGATCACGACGTCCGCGGGCAGCTTCAGGAACGTGCCGTCGGACTCGTCAGCCTCCACCACCATCCAGGCGCCGGCGCCGAGCCGCGTGTTGGTGCCGTAGGCATTGATGATGCCGCCATTGATCACCGTCGGGTCGAGGCCGCCGGCCTCCAGCAGCGCCGCCACCATCGTGGTGGTCGTGGTCTTGCCGTGCGTGCCCGCGACCGCGACGCACTGCTTGAGCCGCATCAACTCGGCGAGCATCTCGGCGCGCCGCACCACAGGCACGCGCGCGGTGCGTGCCGTGACGACCTCGACATTGTCCCCTTTGATCGCCGAGGAAACGACGACGACCGCCACGCCCGCGATGTTGCCCGGGTTTTGCCCATCGAAGATTTTCACGCCTTTGTCGCGCAGGCGCTTCACGTTCGCGGTCTCGGCGGTGTCGGAGCCCTGCACCTTGTAGCCGAGATCGACGAGCGCCTCGGCGACGCCGCTCATGCCGATGCCGCCGATGCCGACGAAATGGATCGGGCCGAGATCGTGCGGCAGTTTCATGCAATCCCCATGGGCGCGTTCAGCGAGCGGGTACCATATTCGCCACGCGCAGCACCAGATCGGCGAGTTGATCGGCCGCATCGAGCACGCCGGCCGATTTCGCGCCGGCCGCCATGGCGGCAAGCTTGCCCGGCGCGGCGGCGAGCGCCTCGATCTCGCGCGCAAGCCGCTCCGGCGTGAAATCGTCCTGCCGCAACACGATCGCGCCGCCGGCTGCCGCGAGCACGTTGGCGTTGGCGAGTTGGTCCTGATCGAGCGCGTGCGGCAACGGCACCAGGATCGCGGGCCGCCCGATCGCCGCAAGCTCGGCCACCGTGGATGCGCCGGAGCGCGACACGATGAGATGCGCGGCCGCGATGCGCACCGGCAGATCGGTAAAGAACGGCGCGACCTCGGCGGCAACGCCGAGACGCGCATAGGTGCCGGCGACGCGCTCGTGATCTTCCGGCCGTGCCTGCTGCACGATCGCAAGCCGCGCGCGGAGCGCTGGAGCCAAGCGCTCGATCGCGGGAGGCACGATGTCGGCCATCACGCGCGCGCCCTGGCTACCGCCGGTGACGAGCAGCCGCAGCCGCCCCGCCGCGTCCAGCGCCGGATAGGGCCGCGCCGCCGCCGCGACGACCGCCGGCCGCACTGGATTGCCGGTGACCGTCGCCTTGGCGGCAAGTTTGCCGTCATGCGCGACGACGCCGGGAAAGCCGGTGGCGATCGCGGTAACGCGCGACGCAAGCAGCTTGTTGGCGCGTCCCATCACGGCGTTGGCGTCGTGGATCACGGTCGGAATGCCGCGCAGCGTTGCCGCGTAGAGCGGTGGCAGGGTCGGGTAACCGCCAAAGCCGACCACCGCCGCGGGCTTGATGCGAGAGAGCAGCAATAGCGCCTTGGCGACGCCGATTGCGAGCACCGCCACGGTCTTCGCCAGCGAGAGCGGATCGCGCCCGCGCATCGGCGCGCTCGGAATGATGTGGGTCGCGCGCGCCGGAAAGGCGCCGCCATATTGGGTCGCGCGTTCATCCGTCGCAAGCTCGATCGCGGCGGCGCGCTTGCCCAGCGCCACCGCGAGCGCCTCCGCGGGAAACAGATGCCCGCCCGTGCCGCCGGCCGCGAGCAGGACGAGCGGGTCGCCCATCAGGCCGGTTCCGCCACCATTTCCGGCGGCAGGCGCTCCTCCGGCGGCAGCACGGCGATGCGCGGGCGCTCCCGCGTCAGCGCAAGCAGCATGCCCATGCCGTAGGCGAGCGAGATCATCGACGACCCGCCATACGAGATGAACGGCAACGTCATGCCCTTCGCCGGGATGAGATGCAGGTTGACCGCCATGTTGATCGCCGACTGGGTGCCGAACAGCATCGCGAGCCCCGCGGTCGCAAAGCGCGTGAACGGATCATGGTCGCGCATCGCATGCATGAGCGCGCGGATCACCACGAACGCGAACAATGCGACCAGCAAAAGGCAGAGCACGATGCCGAATTCCTCCGCGGCGACCGCGAACACGAAGTCGGCGTGGCTGTCGGGCAGCACGCGCTTGACCGTCCCCTCGCCCGGGCCACGCCCGAACCAGCCGCCGCGCACGAAGGATTCGATCGCGTTCGTGACCTGGAAACTGTCGCCCGAGCTCGGATCCCGGAAGTGCTTGATGCGCGCAGTGACGTGCGGCACGAAATAATAGGCGGCGACCAGGCCGGCGAAAGCCGCGCCGCCGAGGCCCGCGATCCAGATGAAGCGCATGCCGGCCATGAAGAACAGCGCGCCCCAGACGAGCGAGATCAGCATGGTCTGGCCGAAATCCGGCTGCAGCATCAACAGCGGGATCACGGAGAGCAGGAGCGCAAGCGCGACCGTGTTCGCCGGCATGTCGGGCTTCTTGGTCGACTCGGCGAACAGCCACGCGATCAGGATCACGAAGGCGGGTTTGAGGAACTCCGAGGGCTGGATCGTGACGCCGGCGAGCACGACCCAGCGGCGCGCGCCCTTCACCTCGGCGCCGAACACCAGCGTCATCGCGGTCAGCACGAGGCAGATCACGAACATGATGAGCGCGATGCGCCGGATCGAGCGCGGCGAGAGGAATGAGGTCGCGATCATCACCACGGCGGCGGGCGCGAGGAACATCACGTGGCGGTTGGCGAAATAGAACGCATCCAGCCCGATGCGGGTCGCGACCGGTGGCGAGGCCGCGAGCGAGAGCACGATGCCGGCGAGCATCAGCACCGCGATCGCGCCGAGCATCAGCCGGTCGACCGTCCACCACCACGCCGCAAACCGCGTGCGCTCGATGCGCGAGATCATGCCGGATATCTCCGTAGGGCGGGCGGAGCGAAGCGTGCCACCAACTGGCGGCGGGCACGGCGCCTGCCGCGCCTTTGCCCGCCCCTACAGTCCCAACACGTGGTTTACGAAGGCTTAAGAGGCCGCGCCCGCGATCTTGCCGACCGCCGCGCGGAACGCCGCTCCGCGCAGCTCGAAATTGCGGAATTGGTCGTAGGAGGCGCACGCCGGCGAGAGCAGCACGACCGGCTCCTTGCGTCCGGACGCGGCCGCGTCCTGCGCGGCGAGCTCAACGGCGCGCTCGATCGTGCCCGCGACCACGAACGGCACCTTGCCCTGCAGCGTGCCGGCGAACTCGCCCGCCGCCTCGCCGATCAGATAGGCCTTGGCGATGCGCGGGAAATAGCCGGCGAGCGGCATGATGCCGCCGCTCTTTGCCCGTCCGCCCGCGATCCAGAAAATATCGGTGAAGCTCGCAAGCGCGCGCGCCGCCGCATCCGCGTTGGTCGCCTTGGAGTCGTTCACGAACAGCACGTTGCCTTTGCGCCCCACCTGCTCCATGCGGTGCGCAAGGCCGGGAAACGAGACGAGACCCTTCTGGATGACTTCCGCGCTGACCCCAAGCGCGAGCGCCGCACCGGCCGCGCAGGCGGCGTTCTGGGCGTTGTGCAGGCCGCGCAGCGAGCCGATGCCGCCGATATGCACGACCGGCCGCGCCGTCCCGCCAGCTGCACGCATCACCTCATCGCCCTCGACGTAGAGCCCGTCGGGCAGCGGCCGGCGCACCGACACGCGCACCACACGCTTGCCCTCGCGCTCGACGCGGTCGGCGACCGCCTGGGACCAATTGTCATCGACGCCGACGATCGCTGTGCCGCCGCGCTGCACGCCGGTGACGAGGCGCGCCTTGATCGCCGCGTAATCCTTGAGCGCGCCGTGCCGGTCGAGGTGATCCTCGCTGACGTTGAGCAGGATGCCGACCGACGGATCGAGCGTGGGGGCAAGATCGATCTGGAACGACGAGCACTCGATCACGTGCACGCGCCCCGGCGCGGGCGGCTGCAGCGAGAGGATCGCGGTGCCGATATTGCCGCCAAGCTCGGTCTCGTAGCCCGCGACCTCGAACAGGTGCGCGGTGAGCGCCGCGGTCGTCGACTTGCCGTTGGTGCCGGTGATCGCGATAAACGGCGCGTCGGGCGCGGTCGCACGGCGTTCGCGGCAATACAGCTCGATGTCGCCGATCACCTCCACGGTGGCGTTGCGCGCAAGGCCCACGACCCAGTGCGGCGCCGGGTGCGTGAGCGGGACGCCTGGCGCGAGCACGAGCGCGCCGATCCTGCTCCAGTCGATATGGCGCAGATCGGCGGTTGGAATGCCGGCCGCAGTCGCTTCCGCCACCTTGTCGGGCTCGTCGTCGAAGCCGACCACGTCGGCGCCGCCCGCGAGCAGCGCGCTCGCGCTCGCAAGGCCCGACGCGCGCAGGCCGAACACCGCGACCTTCCGTCCCGCGAAGGTCGTGAGGGGAATCATCTCAGCTTCAGCGTCGAGAGGCCCACGAGCGCGAGCGCGATCGAGATGATCCAGAACCGGATCACGATCTGCGGCTCGGTCCAGCCGAGCTGTTCGAAGTGGTGATGCAGCGGCGCCATCTTGAACACGCGCTTGCCGGTCAGGCGAAACGAAACCACCTGCACGATCACCGAGACCGCTTCCAGCACGAACAGCCCGCCGACGATTGCGAGCACGAGCTCATGCTTGGTCGCGACCGCGACCGAGCCGATCAGCCCGCCGAGCGCGAGCGAGCCGGTGTCGCCCATGAAGATCGACGCTGGCGGAGCATTGAACCAGAGAAACCCCAAGCCCGCGCCGATCACGGCGCCGCACAGGATCGCAAGCTCGCCGGTGCCGGCGACATAATGGAGCTGGAGATATTCGGTGAGGAAAGCGTTGCCGACCACATAGGAGAAGACGCCGAAGCACCCGGCCGCGATCATCACGGGCCCGATGGCGAGCCCGTCGAGACCGTCGGTCAGGTTCACGGCATTGCCGGCGCCGACGATGATGAAGGCGCCGAACACGACAAAGAACAGGCCGAGGTCGCGCACGAAGTCCTTGAAGAACGGAAACGTGAGCGAGGTCGCGAACGGCGCGCGGCCGAGCCGCGTGAACGCGTAGCAGGCGGCGAGCGCCACCGCCGCCTCGATCAGGAGCCGCAGGCGACCAGCAAATCCGCCATGCGTCTGCTTAGTCACCTTGAGATAGTCGTCATAGAAGCCGACCAGGCCGAACGCGAGCGTCACGCCGAGCACGATCCAGACGTAAGGATTGGTGGGATTGGCCCAGAGCACGGTCGAGACCGTGACGCCGGACAGGATCATCAGCCCGCCCATCGTCGGGATGCCGCGCTTGGTGGCGAGATGCGAAGCCGGCCCGTCGCTGCGGATCGGCTGACCCTTTCCTTGGCGGATGCGCAGATGGTCGATCATCCAGGGCCCGAACAGGAACACGAACAGCGCCGCCGTCATCATCGCGCCGCCGGTGCGCACCGTGAGATAGCGAAACACGTTGAGCACGGAGAGCTTGTCGGCGAAGTCAGCCAGCCAATACAGCATCTAACCCTCAACCTTGCACGAGCGCCTGTTGCGCCGGCCGCGCGTAGCGGCGCCGGAGCGCCTTCACGATCGGTCCCATGCGCGACCCGAGAGAGCCCTTCACCATCACGGCGTCGCCCGCGCCGACCGCCGCGAGAACGTCGGCTTCCAGCGCCGCGGCGCTGTCGGCATAGCCGCCCCGGCGCTCCGACGGAAGGGCATCCCAGAGCGATTTCATCAGCGGGCCGGCGCAATAGACGAGGTCGACGGCGCTCGCGACGACCGCGTCGGCGAGCTCGGCATGCAGCGCGGGACCTTCGAGCCCAAGCTCCAGCATGTCGCCGAGCACCGCGATGCGCCGGCCGAGGCCGGTCGTCGGGACTTGGCCGAGCAGCGCAAGCGCTGCCCGCATCGAGGTCGGGTTGGCGTTGTAGCTCTCGTCGATCAGCAGCGCCGCGCCGCCTGGGACGTCGAGCGCAATGCGCTCGCCGCGCCCGACCGGCGGCTTCAACTCGGCAAGCGCCAGCGCCGCGAGCGCGAGATCGGCGCCTGCGATAGCAGCGGCCGACAACACGGCGAGCGAATTCGCTACGACATGGCGTCCGGGTGCGCCGAGCTTGTAGGTGACCTCGGCCCCAAGGATGCGCGCCGCGACGGTGGAGGTCTCGGCCTGCAGCGAGACCTTGATGAGCCGGGCGTCCGCGCGCTCATGCGCGCCGAACGAGACGATGCGCGCGACGCCGGCCGCGCGCGCGGCGGCGGCCAGCCGCTCGAACTGCGCATCGTCGCGATTGAGCACGGCGACGCCACCCGGCTCCAGACCGAGGAATATCTCCGCCTTCGCGTCGGCGATCGCGTCGAGCGTGCCGAAGAACTCCAGATGCACGGGCGCAATCGTCGTGATGATCGCCACCTGCGGGCGCACCAGGCGTGTCAGCGGCGTGATCTCGCCCGCATGGTTCATGCCGATCTCGAACACGCCGAACGCCGCGCTTGCTGGCATGCGCGCGAGCGAGAGCGGCACGCCCCATTGGTTGTTGTAGGAGGCGGCCGAGGCGTGCGTCTCGCCTTGCCGGCCGAGCACGAGGCGCAGCGCCTCCTTGGTGCCGGTCTTCCCGACCGAGCCGGTCACCGCGATGATTTTCGCCTGCGAGCGCCCACGTGCCGCGCGGGCGAGATCGTTGAGAGCTTCGAGCACGTCCGGCACGACCAGCAGCGGCGCATCGTTCGGCATGAGGCCAAGCTTGTCGCGCGCGACAACCGCGAGGCCCGCCCCGGCCTGCATCGCGGCCGCCACGAAGTCGTGCCCGTCGCGGTCGCCTTTGATCGCGAAAAAAGCTTCGCCGGCTGCGAGCGTGCGCGTGTCGATCGAGAGCCCGGAAATGCTTGCCGGAAGCGCGCCAGCGCGCTCGGCACTCATCGCCGCCGCCATCGCGGGAAGCGTCCACAGCGGTTGGCTCACGCGACCTTCTCCTTGAGGGCCGCGGCGACCGCTTCGTGGTCGCTGAACGGCAAGGTCCGGTCGCCCACGATCTGGCCGCTTTCATGGCCCTTGCCGGCGATCACCAAGGCATCGCCCGGCGCGAGTGCGGCGATCGCGTGACGGATGGCTTGCGCGCGGTCGCCGATCTCGGTCGCGCCGGGCGCAGCGGCGAGAATCGCCGCCCGGATCGCGGCCGGATCCTCGCTGCGCGGATTATCGTCCGTGACAATGACGACATCGGCCTTGTCGGCCGCGATCTCGCCCATCAGCGGCCGCTTGCCCTGGTCGCGGTCGCCGCCCGCGCCGAACACCACGACCAGGCGCCGCTTGGCGTAAGGTCGCAGCGCGTCGAGCGCTTTCGCAAGCGCATCCGGCTTGTGCGCATAGTCGATGAAAATGGGTGCGCCATTGCGCTGGCCGGCGAGCTCGAGCCGGCCCTTGGCGCCTTCGAGGCCTTCGAGCGCCGCGAACACGGCAGCGGGATCGCTGCCGGTCGCAATCGCCATGCCGGCCGCGACCAGCGCGTTCTCCACCTGAAAAGCGCCGACGAGCGGCAGCCGCACGCGATACGATCTGCCCGCGTGCTCGATCCGCAAGGTCTGCGAGAAGCCGTCGATCTCGGCATCGGCGAGACGGATCGCCACGCCGTTTCGTCCGACCGTGAGCACGTGCAGGCCGCGCTTGCGCGCCGCCGCGACGACCGCATCGGCGTGCTCGTGGTCGGCATCGATCACCGCGGCGCCGTCCGCCGCGACGATCCGCTCGAACAGGATCAGCTTGGCGGCGAGATAGGCCTCGACGGTCGGGTGATAGTCCATGTGGTCGCGCGACAAGTTGGTGAAGCCGCCGACCGTGACACGCACGCCGTCGAGCCGGTGCTGGTCGAGCCCGTGCGAGGAGGCTTCGAGCGCGAGATGGCTCACGCCCTCGCCCGCCAGCCGGTCGAGAAGCTGCGCGAGGGCCACCGGATCTGGCGTGGTGAGGGCGCCGTAGGTGGTCTCGGTCGGCGTGACCAGGCCGATCGTGCCGATGCTGGCTGCCTTGCAGCCCAACGCTGCCCAGATCTGGCGCGAGAAGGCCGCGACCGAGGTCTTGCCGCTGGTGCCGGTCACGGCCGCAATCGTGCCGGGCTGGCGCGGATAGAAGCGCGCGGCGGCAAGCGCGAGCGCGCGCCGTGCGTTCTCGGCGCGCACGAACGCGACCCCGTCGGGCAGGCTTTCCGGAGCGCGCTCGGCCATGATGACGGCGGCGCCCGCGGCCAGCGCTTGCGGCACGTAGGCGAGCCCATCCGCCTTGGTGCCCGGCACCGCGACGAACAGCGAGCCCGGCGTCACCTTGCGGCTGTCGGCCGTGATGCCGGTCACGTCGAGCGCGGCAAAGCGCGCGTCGACCTGCCCGTCCTGACCGATGAGAGTCTTGAGTTTCATGCCCCGGCGCTCGATTCGCGCCGGATAGTATCAGAGCGCAATCCGGCGAAAGCCGGGACGCACGGCGTTTATCGTGTGGCGGTGCGCAGCGCCGGCAACAGGAGCTGGTCCGCCGGCGGCAGGTCGAAGCGGGGCTCGATCCCGAGCATCGGGGCGATGCGCGCGACCACCTTCGCGGCCGTGGGCACGGCGTTCCAGCCCGACGTGGCGTAGTTGTGCGTCTCGGCGGTCCCTTGCGGCTCGTCCAGCATGATGAGGACCTGATAGCGCGGCTTGTCGGCCGGCAGGATCGCGGTGAACGAGGTCAAGAGCTTGGTCTTGGAATAACGACCATTGACCACCTTCTCGGCGGTGCCGGTCTTGCCGCCGATGTAGTAGCCCGGCACGTCGCCATGGGTCGCGGTGCCGCTTTCGGCGTTGAGCCGCATCAAATACCGCATCATCGCGCTCGTCTCGGGCTTGATCACGCGCGTCGCGAGCTGCTGCGCCTGCTCCTGCGTGCGCTTGAGGAAGGTCGGCGGAATCAAGAACCCGCCATTGACGAGCGAGCTCACCGCCATCACGGCCTGCAGCGGCGCGACCGAGAGGCCATGGCCGAACGCGATCGTCACCGTGTTGAGCTCGCCCCAGCGCTTCGGCACGATCGGATCGGCGCTTTCGGGAAGTTCCGTGCGCAACCGGTCGAGCTGGCCGACCTTGCGCAGGAACGCCTGGTGCGCTTCGACGCCGATCAGGAGCGCCATGCGGGCGGTGCCGATATTCGAGGAATATTTGAAGATCTCCGGCACGCTCAGCACGCGGTTCTTGCCGTGATAGTCGTGGATCGCGAACTTGCCGTAACGCAGGCTTTGGCGCGCATCGAAGGTGGAGTTGAGCGTCACCTTGCCGGAATCGAGCGCCATCGCGAAGGTGAGCGCCTTGAAGGTCGAGCCCATCTCGTACACGCCGGTGGTGAGCCGGTTGATGCGCGTCGGGTCGTTGACCTCGCGCGGATTGTTCGGGTC
Source organism: uncultured Hyphomicrobiales bacterium (assembly GCA_964479515.1). Classification (GTDB taxonomy): domain Bacteria; phylum Pseudomonadota; class Alphaproteobacteria; order Rhizobiales; family Xanthobacteraceae; genus PALSA-894. The sequence continues at coordinate 24,410 of CAYZMR010000009.1, forward strand.
GTAGTCCGGCACCGACACCATCGCGATGATCTCGCCGGTGCGAACGTCGACGACGAGCCCGGCGGCCGCCTGCGACTTGTATCGCGCGCGCGCGGCGACGAGTTCGTCGCGCAGCGCGTGCTGCACGCGCAGGTCGACGGCAAGCTGCACCGGCTCCTGCAGCCGGTCGGTCGCGAGCCCCGCCGCATGCAAGGCGGCGAGCCCGCTGTTGTCGAGCCATTTCTCGATGCCGGCGATGCCCTGGTTGTCGATATTGACGAGGCCGATGAGGTGGGCGACCTCCGCGCCGTTCGGATAGGTGCGTTTGTTCTCGGGCAGGAAGCCCAGGCCAGGAAGCCCGAGACGGTAGATGTCCTGTTGCTGCTTCGGCGTGATCTCGCGCTTGAGCCAGACAAAGCCGCGTTTCCTATCGCCAAGTCGGTCGCGCGTTTCCTTCGCGTCGAGATCGGGCAGCACCGCGGTCAGCAACTCGACCGCCTCGTCCACGTCGACCAGCCGGCGCGGCTCGCCATAGAGCGAGGGCACGGTCACGTCGGTCGCGAGGATTTCGCCGTTGCGGTCGGTGATCTCGGGGCGCGCGGTCGCGACCGCGTCGGTCACGGCGCCGCGGCGCGCGGTATGCGCCTCCGGCACGATGGCATAGAGCACGAGCCGCCCGGCGATCACGGCATAAACCGCCGCGAACAGGAGGATCGCGAGCCCGACGCGCGCGCGTGCCTTCGCGTTGCGGTCCGCCTTGCCGTAGAGCAGCGCGCGCGCCAGACGCCGGCGCAGCGGCTCGGCAGGCGGCGTGGCGTTTGCGGGGGCAGCGGCGGCTTCGGTCATCATCTCGTCCCCGCGGGGCTGCGCAGGCTGCCGGTCGGCGCGTCGGCGTTCTCGAGGCCTTCGATCACGGCGCCGATCGGATCGGCGGTGCCGGGCGGCACGAGCTCGGCCGGGCGCTCGGGGAGCCCGGCAAGCGCATCGAGCTGGCGTGCGTCGAGCGGCTTCAACTGCTGAAGATGGCGCTGCATCAAGTCCTGGATGCGGTCGGGCCGGTCGAGCCTCGACCATTCGGCGCGTAGCGCAGCGATCATGTCCTGCTCGCGCCTGACTTCGGCGCGCTGCTTGCCGACGCGCTCGGCTTCCAGCGTCGACTCGTATTTGATCTTGTAGACGTCGGCAGCCGCGAGCACGAGCGCGCCAAGCACGACGATATGCAGGATGCGCAGCATCAGCGCCCCCTCATCACATCATCGAGCGTCGGAACGCGCGGCAGGAGAGCGCCGGTATCGGAGGTGAATGCCGGCGCTTCGGTGCGCTCACCGGCACGCAGCTTGGCCGAACGCGCGCGCGGATTGGCGGCGACTTCACTCTCATCGGCGATGACCGGGCGCTTGGTGAGCACGCGGAAGCTCAGCGCGGCGTGTTTCACCTCGGGCAGATGGCGCGAGCCGCCGGTCGTCGCGCCGCGTTCGGCAAGGAACGTCTTGACGATGCGATCTTCGAGCGAATGAAACGAGATCACCACCAGCCGCCCGCCGGGCTTGAGCACGCGCTCCGCCGCCACAAGCCCGGCCGCGAGCTCGCCAAGCTCGTCATTGACGAACATGCGCAGCGCCTGGAACGTGCGCGTCGCTGGATGGATCTCGCCCGGACGCTGCTGCAAGACGGTACCGACGACGTCGGATAGCGCCCGCGTCGTTGTTATCGGCGCCTCGTCGCGCGCCTTGATGATCGCGCGGGCAATAGGGCGAGCAAAACGTTCTTCGCCGAGCGTCGAAATGATGGACGCGAGATCGCGACCCGAAGCGGCGTTCACAAGATCGGCGGCGCTCGGGCCCGCACCGCCCATGCGCATGTCGAGCGGACCGTTATGACGGAACGAGAAGCCGCGCTCGGCCTCGTCGAGCTGCATCGAGGACACGCCGAGATCGAGCAGGATCCCGTCGACCGCGTCGTGGCCCTGGTCGCGCGCAACCGCATCGAGATCCGAGAAGCGGTCTTCCACCAGCACGAGACGGCCCGCGGCTTCCTCGACCAGCGCAAAGCCGCCCGCGATTGCGCTCTGGTCGCGATCAAGGCCAAGCACCCGTGTGTCGGCAGCCTGCAGGATCGCGCGCGTATGCCCGCCGGCACCGAACGTGCCGTCGACATAGACGCCGCCGTCACGCGGCTTGAGATACTCGATGACCTGGCGGGCGAGCACGGGAACGTGACGGGCAAGTCCGCCTGCGACAGCAGAGCTGCTGTCGCTGCCCCCCATCATTCCCGTGCCCCTTGCGCTTCGTGCGCCGCCACCCGGGAGCCCAGTTGCTTCTTGAGCGCGCGCACCGTCCCGGTGGCCTCCGCGAGCTGCGCGCGGAAACGTCCAGGCTCCCAGATCTGAAACTTGTGGCCGAGGCCGACGAACGAGATCGCGTCCGCGATTCCCGCATGCGCCTTGAGCGTATCGGAGAAGATCACCCGCCCCTCGCCATCGACCTTGAGGGTCTCGCTGGTGCCATAGAGCGCAAGCGTAAAGGCGTCGCGCTCGTCCGAATAGTGCGGATAGCGGCTGATCAGCGCCTCGATCTCGGCAAGCAGCGCGTTGCCGCCCGCGTCCACCGCCGGTTGGTCGAGCGCCGGATAGCAATAGAGGCCCTCGTATCCATCCCGCGCCAGCACCGCGCGGTAGGGCGCAGGAATCGACACGCGTCCCTTCGCGTCGAGCCGCAGCGTGTAGTTGGACACGAAGCGGTCCATGTCCCCTCGTGCGCCGCCCGGCTTCACCTGCTATCGGGAAATTTTGGGATAACATGGGACCTTATGGCCGTCAATCGAAGCGTCCGCGCGCGCCGCGTCCGGCGACGCACGTCCCGACGCCGATTAACGGTCGATAAACTTAAGGAAACGTTGCCGGGGCGCAGCCGGCGCCGGAACGCCCTGTTCCTCCCCGCGTTCTCACCGCAGGAGCCGGGTCCACCGGCGCCAATAAAAGCTCCACACAGTTCCAAGGAGGCAGACATGCTCAAAACCATCATGGCCGCGACAGCCGTGAGCGTGCTCACGCTGACGTCGGCGCTTGCGCAATCGACGGCGCCCTCCGCGACCCCAAGCACGACAGTGCAGAACACAGACCCGGCCGGGCACGCGACCTTCGTGGCGCGCCAGAATCCGGAGCAATGGCTCGCGTCGAAGTTCAGGGGCACCGACATCGTCGGCGCCAACAACGAAAAGATCGGCGATGTCACCGACATCCTGTTCGACCAGAGCGGCAAGGTCGTCGCCTATGTGATCGGCGTCGGCGGCTTCCTCGGCATCGGCTCGAAGGACGTCGCGCTCGATCCGGCCTCGTTCCAGTTCGTCCCGGGCAACGACGCGAGCGATTACAAGCTGCGGCTCTCGATGACCAAGGACCAGTTGAAGGCCGCGGCCGCGTTCGAGCCCTATGCGCCGCCGCGACCGGCGGTCAGCCAGAATCCGACCTCGCCAATGACGCCGTTACCGACGACGCGGCCGTCGAGCAAGCAGTAACACCGCAAGCGCGCTCCGCGGCGGTCCGCGCTTTTGCGGGCCGCCGTTTCGTATTCGGTTACAGCCTCCTCGCGCCACATCCCGCGTTGGCCTATCCTTCCCGTGCGCGCATCGTCGTCACCGGGGAGGACCGCCATGTTCGCCGATCGAGCCGCGAGCCGCCGTCAATTCCTGAAATTTCTGTCCGCCAGTCCGCTGCTTACGAGCGCTCCGGCGTTCGCCGAGGGTCCGGTGCCGGGCGTCAAGTTGCCCGATCCGATCCTGTGGGCACCGCTCACGACCGAGACCCTGATCAAGAACCCGAAAGAGGCAATCAACGTCTTTGATTTCGAGCCGGTCGCGCGCGCCAACGTTCCGCCGGCGCATTTCGGCTACATGGCCTCCGGCATCGACGACGAGGTCACGCTGCGCGCCAACCGCGAAGGCTTTCTCAAGTTTCAATTGCGGCCGCGCCGACTGGTCGACGTGAGCAAGGTCGACATGACGACCGATATCCTGGGCGTCAAATACGACACACCGATCATCATCGCGCCCGTCGGCGGGCAGCAGTCGTTCCATCCCGAGGGCGAAGTCGCGGTGGCGAAAGCGGCGCGCGCGGGAAATCACCTGCAGATCCTCTCGACCGTGACCAACATCGGGGTCGAGGAGGTGACGGCCGCCCGGGGAGCGCCGCTCTGGTACCAGCTCTACGCCACCAACAAATGGGAGGTGGCGAAGGCGATGGTGCAGCGCGCCGAGAATGCCGGCTGCCTCGCCGTCGCCGTGACGGTCGACCGCTCCGGCGGGCGCAATCAGGAAACCCTGTTCCGGCTGCAATCGACCGACACGCGCGCGTGCGGCGGCTGCCACGAGCGCGGCAGCCTCGCCACGAACCTCAAGCGCCGCGCGATGTTCCAAGGGCTCGACGTCTCGGGCCTGACGAATACGCAGTCATCGGCGATGACGTGGGATTTCTTCAAGCGCCTGCGCGATACCACCAAGATGAAAATCGTCATCAAGGGAATTCTGGCGCACGAGGACGCCAAGCTCGCCGCCGAGGCGGGCATCGATGCGATCATCGTCTCGAACCATGGCGGACGCGGCGAGGATTCAGGCCGCTCGACCATCGACGCGCTGCCGGAGATCGTGGACGCGGTCGGCGGCCGCATGCCGATCCTGGTCGATTCGGGATTCCGCCGCGGCACCGACATCGTCAAGGCGCTGTGCCTCGGCGCGAGCGCCGTCTGTATCGGCCGGCCGTACATCTGGGGTCTTGGCGCCTTCGGCCAGTCCGGCGTCGAGCGTGTCCTCGAGCTCCTGCGCATCGAACTCTACGGCGCGATGCAGCAGGTCGGCGCGCCGACGATCAAGCACCTCGTGGCGGGCATGGTGCGCCGCGCCACGTGAGCGCCTTCATCGGCGGGGAGTGACGCAGCGTGCTGATCGCGATCCTCACCGATATTCATGGCAACCGCGAAGCGCTCGAAGCATGCCTCGCTCATGCGCGGCGGAACGAGATCGATCGATATGTCTTCCTCGGCGACTATGTCGGTTACGGGGCCGATCCGGGCTTTGCGGTCGACACCGCGATGGCCTATGCGGAGCGCGGCGCGATCACGCTGCTCGGCAATCATGATGCGGCCGCCGCCGGCGCGTCCGAGCACATGAACGACATGGCAACGGCCGCGATCGAATGGACGCGGACGCGTCTCGATGCAACGCAGCTCGACTTCCTGCGTACGCGGCCGCTGACGGCCGAGGAGAGCGACCGGCTCTATGTCCACGCCAGCGCCGCCGCGCCCGGCTCATGGGACTACGTGACCGACCCGCGCTCGGCCGGACGCAGCCTGCAGGCGACGCGGGCGCGCATCACCTTCTGCGGCCATGTCCATGTGCCGGCGCTGTTTCACATGAGCGTCACTGGCAAGATCGCGGAATTCGCTCCCACCGACGGTGTCGCGATCCCGCTCACCCCGCAACGCCGCTGGCTCGTCGTCATCGGCGCGGTCGGCCAGCCGCGCGACCGTAACCCGGCCGCCTGCTATGCGGTCTATGACGACCGGGCGGGCACGCTGACCTATCTGCGCGTGCCCTATGACGTGGAGACCGCCGCCCGCAAGATCGCGGCGGCGGGCCTGCCGTCTTTCCTCGCCGCTCGGCTTGCCTGGGGGCGTTGAACCGCGATGGATGTGAGGCGCCTCGAGCAAGGACAGGTGATCGACGGCTTCCGGCTGGAAGCGCCGCTCGTGCCCGGCGGGATGGCGAACCTCTGGCGCGTCAGCCACCCCGATCAGACGCTGCCGCTGGTGATGAAGATCCCGTTGCTGCGCTCCGGCGAGAGCCCGATCACCATCGTGGGCTTCGAGGTCGAGGGCATGATCCTGCCGCGCCTCTCGACCGTGCATGCGCCGCGCTTCATCTCGGCCGGTGACTTCGCGACGCCCTACATCGTGATGGAGTTCATCGCCGGCCGGTCGCTGAAAGACCGTCTCGCCGAGACGCCGCTTGGCGCCGACGAGGTCGCGACCATCGGCGCCCGCATCGCGGCCGCCCTGCACGAGCTGCACCGCCAGCACGTCATCCATCTCGATCTCAAGCCGAGCAACGTGATCCTGCGCGAGACCGGTGAGGCTGCGCTGATCGACTTCGGCCTGTCGCATCACGATCAGCTTCCCGACCTGGTCGCCGAGGAGTTCGACGGGCCGATCGGCACCGCGCCCTATATTTCCCCCGAGCAGCTCGTCGGCAATCGCGGCGATCCGCGCAGCGACCTGTTCGCGCTCGGCGTCATTCTGTATTTCCTGGCGACCGGAGAGCGTCCGTTCGGCGAGCCCGGCAGCGTGCGCGAATGGCGGCGGCGGCTGTGGCGCGACCCGGTTCCGCCGCGCGCCTGGAACGCGGAGATCCCGCCCTGGCTGCAGGAGATCATCCTGCGCTGCCTCGAGGTCGAGCCCGGCGCGCGGCCGGCGACGGCCGCCGAACTCGCCTTCGCGCTGCGCAATCCCGACTGCGTGATCCTGACCGGGCGCGCCACGCGCATGCGCCGCGACGGGATCGCCAAGGTCACGGCGCGCTGGCTGCACGCGCGCCGCCCCTTGGCCCCGCCGCAACGCCGCGCCATCGCGACGCATCTGGCGCGTGCGCCGATCATCATGGCGGCCGTGGATCTCGCGCCGGGGCACGAGGCGCTCGCGGACGCAACCGCGGCCGCGGTCGCGCGGCTGCTTGCCACCGAGTCCGGCGCGCGCCTTGCGTGCGTCAATGTCCTGAAGGGCTCGCTGCTCGGCATCGACCCGACCGAGGACGCGCAGGGCCGCAATCTCCATCTGCAGCGGCTCGCGGAATTGAAGCACTGGACGCGCACGCTCTCGATTCCCGCCGAGCGTACGACCTTTCACGTGCTCGAGGCCGTGGATGTGGCCGGTGCGCTCATCGACTACGCGCGCGCCAACCAGGTCGATCATATCGTGATCGGCGCGCGCGCGAGCTCGGCGCTGCGCCGCTATCTCGGCAGCGTCTCGGCGCAGGTCGTCGCCGAGGCGCCGTGCACCGTGACGGTGGTGCGGACCGCCGCCTGATCGTTTCGACGGCGGCCGTCCTATTTCCGACACCGACCTCGTCTAGCTGCGTTGCGTGCTGACCGCTCTTTTCACCGATATCCACGGCAATCGGGAAGCGCTCGAGGCCTGCCTCGCGCACGCACGCCAACGCATCGACCGCCATGTCTTCCTCGGCGACCTTGTCGGCTATGGCGCCGATCCGGGCTTCGTGGTCGACACCGTGATGGCGCATGTCGAGAAGGGCGCGATCGCGTTGCTCGGCAATCACGATTCGGCCGCGACCGGCGCGGACGAGAGCATGAATGACGACGCGCAGCGGGCGATCGAATGGACGCGCGCGCAGCTCACCGCCGGCCAACGCGACTTCCTCGCCGGCCTGCCGTTGACGGCCGCTGAGGGCGACCGGCTGTTCGTGCATGCCAGCGCGCACGCGCCCGCCGAATGGGACTATCTGATCGACGCCGACGCGGCGATGCGCAGCTTCAACGCGACTGACGCTCGCCTCACCTTCTGCGGCCACATCCATGTGCCGATCCTGTTCCAACTCTCGGCCGACAGGCGCCTCGCCGGATATGCGCCGGCGGCGGGGACCGCGGTCCCGCTCTCGCCTGGACGTTTCACCGCCGTGGTCGGCGCGGTCGGCCAGCCGCGCGACCGCAACCCCGCCGCGTGCTACGCGGTGTATGACGACAAAGCCAACACTCTGACTTATGTGCGCGTGCCCTACGACATCGATACGGCGACGAAGAAAATCCGCGACGCCGGGCTGCCGCGCCGGCTCGCGGCGCGCCTCGCCTTCGGGCAATGACGCGATCTGGAGCCGGCTCCGACCTGGATCGCCTCGGCGTTCCGCTAAGCGATGCTTAACCAGCACACGCGGAACTGGGTACCTGTTAAATCTCTCTAGACTCGTCGCCTGTTATACAGGCACGAAGCCAGAAGGAGCGCTTCGTGTCGTGCTCGCAACGCAGGAGTTTCTGAAGCGACGTGCGGTCGACTTTCAAGCCGTCGGTCGCTACAGCCTCACGAGCCGTTTTGACGGGCGGGGGAACCGACGCCAGTTCGCCTGCCGCACGACCCGCATCTCGCCGTTTCAGATGCTCGTCTCCGCGCCCGTGACAGGTCCCCTCGGCGAGCGCGTGATTTGCTACTTCGGAGAATTTGGCCAGCTCGACGGTCTGGTCGCCGACGTCATTTCGGGCGGATTTCTGGTCGATCTCAAGGTCACGAAGGCGCAGCGTCAGAAGCTCGCCAACAAGCTCGAATGGCTCGAGACGCGGGCAAAAGACGAGACAGTCGTCGATGTGCGCGAGCAGCAACGCATCATTCCGGAAAATCCACATACCACGCTGCTGTTCGCGGACGGATCGGCACTGACCTGCTTTGCCATCGACGTCTCGCCGTCGGGTGTTGCGGTCTCGGCCGACATCGACGTTGAAATCGGCACGCGGTTGGCCGTCGGCCGCAGCGTCGGACAGGTCGTCCGGCGTTTCGATGAAGGATTCGCAGTCAAGTTCGACAATCTGATCGATCCGAAGCGGGTGGAGGAGGCGATCAAGCCCACATCGGAACTGATGAACGCGGCGCTCCAGCCCCGCAAGGAAGACACCGCGTGGTATCTCGATTGAGACCCTAATTCGGCGTCTCCTCCAGCGCGGCGAAAGGTCCGTCCGCGTACACGATCCGCCCGCCGACCATGGTGAGCAGCGAGGTCAGTGCGCCGACCTCGGCCGCCGGCACGCTCATGTAGTCCTTCGAGAGCACCGCGAGATCGGCGAGCTTGCCGACTTTCAGCGTGCCGCGCTTGGCCTCGTCGAACGTGAACCAGGCGCTCCCTTGCGTGTAGAGCCGCAGCGCCTCCTCGCGCGTCGGCGTCTCGTCGGCATCGCGCGTCGCCAGGCCACCGACGGTCCTGCCATCGATCATCCATTGCAGCGAAACGAACGGATTGTACGACATCACGCGGTGCGCATCCGTGCCGCCCCCGACCACGAGCCCCATGTTGAGCGCGGTCCTGATCGGCGGCGTGAGCCGCATCACCTCGTTGCCGCGCTCGCGCAGGAACGCCTCCCCTTGGAAGTACATCGCATTCTGCATCAGCCAGCCGACGCCGAGCGCCTTCATGCGCGCGAGATGGTCTGGCGTCGCGTCGTTGAGATGCGCGATCGACCAACGCAGCGGCGCGATCGGAATCTCGCGGTTCACGCGCTCGAACACGTCGAGCAGATGGCCGACCGACTTGTTGTTGTTCCAGTGCTGGGTGAGCGTCATGCCGCGCGACGCGGCCCAGCGCGCGATCTCGTAATACTGCTCCTTCTGCGCCTCGGTCGGCGCGTCGTTGTTGTACATAGCCCAGGCGACGTTCTCGCCGATGCCGTTGAAGCGCAGCATGTCGTCGCCGAATCCCATCGGCAGCATCGCGGTGAGCGCCTGGATGTCCTCGAGCTCCTTGCCGCGTCGCTGCGCGAACAGCGAATAGATCACCCGCACCGTCAGCGTGCGGTCCCGCCACACCCGGAACAGCGGCTGGTAGCTTGACGCCACGAGATTGAAGCCGCCCGGATCGCTCACCCCGGTGATGCCGAGCCGATTGAGCTCGCGGAAGAACGCGCGCGTGCCCGCAACGCTCTGCTCGAAGGTCGGCAGCGGCAGCCGGTCGAACAGGCCCGAGATCGTCGGGTTGTCGCCGGAAATCCAGCCGGTGAGATTGCCTTGCGCGTCGCGCTCGAGCTTGCCGCGCGGCGGCACGTCCTCGTCCTTCTCGATATTGAGCGCTTTGAAGCCGGCCGGCGTGAGCAGGATGTTGGAATAGAAGAGCTGGATGTAGACCGGATTGTCGGGCGCGGCGGCAACGAGTTCGGCCTGCGTCGGGCGGCGTTTCTCGGCGAACTGCGGCGGCGTCCAGCCGCCGGCCACGATGATCCACTCGCCGGGCTTTGCGGCCTTCGCCTTTTCGGCGATGCGCTCCATCGCCTCGGGAATCGTCCTCGTGCCGATCCAGTTGACTTCGGTGGCGTAGAACAGCGCCGCGCGGATTGCGTGCATGTGCGAGTCGATCAGGCCGGGGATGACGGTGCGGCCGCCGAGATCGATCCGCCGCGTCATCGGACCCGCGAGCTTGCCGATCTCGTCAGACGTGCCGGTCGCTACGATCTTGCCGTCCGCCACCGCGAGCGCCTCGAGCGTGCCGGACGCTTCGAGCGTCACGATCTTGCCGTTCAGGAGCACGGTGTCTGGTATCTGCGCGAGCGCCGGTGTCGCGAACATCGCCGCCGCAAGCGTCAGACAGCGCACCAGCCTCATCACGTCCCCCGATCATTCTCGCATTCTCGTCGCGGAACGATAGCGCCCCAGCGAAGCCGCCAGCAATCCGTGGGCAAGCGGCGCGCAAAACAAAGAAGGGCCGCCCTCGCGGGCAGCCCTTCCATTGTCAGGCCGCGATCCGGCTTCGCGTCAGGCTCGCGAACGAACCCTGCTTAAGCGGACCGTGACGATTGACGTCACGCGGCGCGAACCTCTCGAGAGAGGATCCAGCTCATGGATGCCGGCGACCGCGGCGATAGACAATGAGACACTGGATCACCTCCTTTCGGTTGTTGACGATTTGCCGAATCTAGGGGGAGCGCGGCGGTTTGTGAAGTGCAATGCAGCAACAGGGGCGGAATTTCCCGGCCCCCCCGGTCATGCGAGCCGATAGAGCCTTACGGCATTGTCGTGCAGCACGGCGCGGCGGTCGGCTTCCGACAGGTGGGAGAGCGCCGCCCTGATCGCCGCGACGATCGAGCCGTAGTCGGTCCACAGCTTCTCGATCGGAAAATTCGAGCCCCAGACGCAGCGCTGCGCGCCGAAGAGTTCGACCGTCTCGGCCACGATCTCGGCGATGTGCGCCGGATCGTTGCGGCGGATGAAGGTGCCGAGCCCGGAAAACTTCGTGTGCATGTTCTCCTGATCGGCGAGCCGCCGCATGCCTTCGCGCCACGCCGCGCGGCCCGCCGCCGAGCGATCCTCCGGCATGCCGGCATGCTCCAGCACGAATATCGTGCCCGGGAACGCGGCTGCGAGCGCGGCGCCGTCCGCCATCTGGGAGCTGAAAACCTGCAACTCGAACAGGAAGCCGTGGTGTTCGAGCCGCGCGAAGTTCTTCCGGAACGCCGTCGTGTTCATCTCAACCGGCGTCGGCGCGAAGCGATATTGCGCGTTCTCGTGCCAGTGCAGTTGTTGGCGCACGCCGCGCATCAAGGGAGACTTCGCCTGTGCGGCGAGCACGCGTGGCGCATCGTCGCTCTGGAAGTCGACGAAGCCCACGATCGCGTGCGGCCACCCGGCGCGCTCTGCCTCCGATTGCACCCATTCGACCTCCTCGACGGCCCGCGCCGCCGCCCAGTTGGTCTGCACATAGACCGACTTCACGACGCCGGTGCCGGCGAGATCGCTTAAGAATTCCTCGACCGGATAGTCACGCTTGATCGCGTCGTAGGCGCCGAAGATACGCGGCACCGTCGGGCCGGAGAGCCAAGGCTGGTCCGCGCGGCGCCAGATGTGATGATGCGCGTCGACAATCGGTTCCATGACGTCCTTGGGGCTCAACGAATCTTGCTGACGAGCGTGAGCACCGCATCGGCGGTCTCGCGCGGGGCTTCCTGCGGGATGTTGTGGCCGACGCGCGGGATCGTGCGCCGCTCATAAGGGCCGGTGAAGTACTTCGCATGGGCCGCCGAGGCCTCCGGCGGCACCGTGCCCATCGCTTCGCCCTGCAGCGTGATCGTCGGCACGGTGATCTTGGGCTTCGCGGCAAGCCGCTGCTCGATCGCCGCGAGGGCGGGATCGCCCGGCACGTAGCCGTAGCGCACTCGATACGAGTGGATGACGACGTCGACGAAATCCGGATTGTCGAATGCGGCGGCGCTCGCTTCGAACGTCGCGTCGTCGAAGGTCCAGTTCGGCGACCACAGCGTCCAGAGGAGCTTTGCGATGCCGCGCCGGTTTTCGGCGAGGCCCGCGCGGCCGCGCTCGGTGTTGAAGTAATATTGATACCAGTAGCGATGCTCCTGCGCGGCATCCGCCGGTCTCGCGGCGCCGGCCACGTCATGCACGTTGTAACCACCGCAGGTGACGAGCCCGGCGACGCGCTCCGGCCACAGCGCAGCGACGATGCACACGGCACGCCCGCCCCAGTCATAGCCGGCAAGCACCGCGCGCTCGATACCGAGCGCGTCCATCATCTCTTTCAGATCATTGCCGAGCGCCGCCTGCTCGCCCGAGCGCATCGTGTCCTTCGACAGGAATCGCGTCGGCCCATAGCCGCGCAGGTACGGCACGATCACGCGGCAGTTGGGCAGCAGCGGCGGCATCGCGTCGAAGGCGCGCGGCGCGTACGGAAACCCGTGCAGCAGGATGACCGGCACGCCGCCCGCCGGGCCGCTTTCCTCATAGGCGATGTCGAGCACGGAGGTGCGGATGTGTTTGATGGGCGGCATGCCTTGCTCCGGGGTGACGTGGCTCAGCGTCCGACTTATTGTCTCGGCCGATAAGTGCCGGGAGAATGACATGACTGCAACCGCACGGCTGAAGCATTTCGGCTGGGGCCGCGAGGGCGAAGGCCTGACACCGGAAGAGCAAGCCTTTGTGCTCGCACGCGCCGAGGCGCGCTTCGGCGTGGCGCTCACCGAAAGTGCAAGCGCGCCACGCCTCGAAGACATCACGCTCGATGCACCGCGCGTCGCCGCGCCCGCCTCGCTGCCGTTCGCGACCAGCGAACACTACGACCGCGCCGCTCACACCTATGGAAAATCGTATCCCGAAATGGCGCGTGCGCTCGGCCGCGACTATGCGAACGCGCCGGACGTCGTCGCCTACCCGCGCAACGAGGCCGAGGTCGCGGCGGTGCTCGACTGGGCCGGCGGCGCCGATGCGACCGTCACGCCGTTCGGCGGCGGATCGAGCGTGTGCGGCGGCGTCGAGCCGCTCCGCAACGGCCACAAGGGCGCGGTCACGATCGACCTGCGCCAGATGGGCAAGGTCGTGGAGGTCGACAAGACTTCCCGCGCCGCGTTGATCGAAGGCGGTGCCTACGGTCCGGCGCTCGAAGCGCAACTCAAGCCGCATAACCTGACGCTACGCCATTTTCCGCAAAGCTTCGAATACTCCACGCTCGGCGGCTGGATCGCGACGCGCGGCGGCGGACATTTTGCAACGCTGTACACCCATATCGACGATTTCGTGGAGTCGCTGACCACCGTTACGCCGAAGGGCGTGCTCGAGAGCCGGCGTCTGCCCGGCTCCGGCGCCGGACCAAGCCCCGATCGCATGATGATCGGCTCGGAGGGGATCTTGGGCATCATCACGCAGGCCTGGATGCGGCTGCAGGACCGGCCGACATTCCGTGGCGGCGGCGCGGTACGCTTTCCGGATTTCTACGCCGCCGCGCGCGCGGTCCGCGCCGTCTCGCAGGCGGGCCTGTACCCGTCGAACTGCCGCATCCTCGATCCGACCGAGGCCTACAACACCGGCGCCGCGGACGGCTCGGTCGCCATCATGGTGCTGGGGTTCGAGACGGCCGACCACGATGTTGCGCCGTGGATGAAGCGCGCGCTCGAATGCTGCGCCGATCATGGCGGCATGCCGGAGGCGTCAGGCGCCGACGCGCATCTTGCAGGCGCGGCCGGCGTCTGGCGCAACGCCTTCATCCGCATGCCTTACGCGATGGAGCGGCTGATCCTGCGTGGCGTCATCAACGACACGTTCGAGACCTCGATCACATGGGATCGATTTGAGAAATTCCACGACGCCATCAAGGCGGCGACCGAGGCCGCGATCCTCGAGGCGACCGGCCGCAAGGGCCAGGTGACCTGCCGCTTCACCCACGTCTATCCGGACGGGCCCGCGCCCTATTTCACGTTCCACGCGCTGGGTACGCCCGGCCGTCTCGCCGAACAATGGCGCATCATCAAGGGCGGCGCGCTCGACGCCGTGATCCAGAACGGCGGCACCGTCACGCATCATCACGCGGTCGGGCGCGACCACCGGCCCTGGTACGACAGGCAGCGCCCGCCGCTGTTCGCCGACGCGCTGCGCGCCGCCAAGAAAGCGCTCGACCCGCAAGGACTGCTCAATCCCGGCGTGCTGATCGATCCATGAGTTTCGCTCCTGACGCGACAATCGTTGCCCGCGTCGTCGCCTCGCCCAATCACGACGCGCGTAAGCGCGCCATCGACACGATCGTGCTGCACTACACAGAGCAGAGCTCGCACGATGCGCTCGAGCGGCTCACCGACCGCGACCACCCGGCGCGCGTGTCGTCACACTATCTCGTGCATGAGGACGGCCGCATCGATCAGCTCGTGGCCGAGGCGCGCCGCGCCTGGCATGCCGGCGTCTCGTCATGGAAGGGCGTGACCGACATCAACTCGTGCTCGGTCGGGATCGAGATCGTCAATCCGGGACACAAGTTCGGTTATCCGGATTTTCCCGACGCGCAGATCGGCGCCGTGACTGCGCTCTGCCGCGACATCGTGGCGCGGCACCACATCCGCCCCGAGCGCGTGCTCGCGCATTCCGACATCGCGCCCGCGCGCAAGCAGGACCCCGGCGAGAAATTCCCCTGGGCGCGGCTCGCGGAGCAGGGCGTCGGGCTGTGGGTCGAGCCCGCGGCGATCGCCGCCGGCGCCGCGCTCGCGCGCGGGGCGCGCGGCAAGCGTGTGGAAGAGCTGCGGGCGATGCTCGCGCGCTACGGATACGGCCTCGCGCCAACCGGCCGCTACGACAAGGCGACCGAGCTCGCCGTCACGGCATTCCAGCGCCACTTCCGCCCCGCGCGCGTCGATGGCATCGCGGATGCCTCGACCGTCGCGACGCTGCGCCGTTTGTTAACGGCATCCGCCGCCCTTGCTTGATTTGATGCGGCAAAGCGCCTAGGTGCTTGCCGCGTCAGTCGGCCGGACGGCCGCTTGGGGCAATGCCGAAAGGTCGCCTTGAGAGGAAAGTCCGGGCTCCATGGACATGCGGTGCCGGATAACGTCCGGCGAGAGAAGCCCAAGCGCAAGCTCGGGCGCATCTCAGGGAAAGTGCCACAGAGAAGTAGACCGCCTTCCCCCACCCTGCCCTCCCCCGCTTGCGGGGGAGGATAAAGGAGGGGGCGGGTAAGGGTGAAACGGTGCGGTAAGAGCGCACCGCGCTTCCGGCGACGGAAGCGGCACGGCAAACCCCACCGGGAGCAAGACCGAATAGGGACGGCGCGAGCATCAGCGCGCAAGCGATGATGACCGGGACCAATGTCTGGGTCTGGCCGTCCGGGTAGGTTGCTGGAGGCGCCGGGCAACCGGCGTCCAAGAGGAATGGCCGTCGCGCGGCGGGTTCGCCCGCCGCCCTACAGAACCCGGCTTACAGGCCGGCTGATACGTTGAGGGGGCTCGGCGCGACAAGCGCCGGGCCCCCGCCATTTCGGCTTTTGCGAGTTCCGTCGGCGGGCCTCTTCTTTTTTCTGGTAGCGGGCTATTCGTCTCTTCTAAAATCGAGGTCCTTCCTCGACGCCGCGTCCGGCGGCCGGTCACCAGCCTGAAGAGAGATTGAAACCATGTCCGATCCCGCACCGCCCGTGGCTGCGCAACCGCAAGCCGATGCGAATGCCACGCCGACCTGGAACCAGCGCCTCACCCGCTGGGCGAGCGTCGCGGTCGGTTTCGTGGCCCTCATTGTCGGCGGCATCAAGCTGCTCGATAACTTCACGCTGCCGACCTGCGATTCGACGCGTTCCCTCGACACGATCAAATCGATCTTCAAGGACAAGAACCTGCCCGACCCGACGCTGACCGGCGCGCAAACGGTCACCTCCGAACGGTCGGAGAAGACCTGCCAGACCGCCTACGAGATTCCGAACGAGAAAGGCACGCTCGACTATCGGGTGTTCTGGGATGGCTGGAGCGCCAAGGTGATGATCACCAAAGTGAGCCAATGACGGCGGGCTTCATCGAGCGTCCGGATTGCCGTCTCTATTACGAGGTCGCGGGCGCGGGCCCCGTGATCGTGTTCGCGCACGGCCTCGGCGGCAATCATCTGAGCTGGTGGCAGCAGGTGCCGCATTTTGCCGACCGCTACACCTGCGTGACCTTCTCGCATCGCGGCTTTGCGCCCTCGAGCGCGCCGGCGGGCGGGCCGGAGCCTGACGCCTATGCGGGCGATCTTGCGGCGCTGATCGACCATGTCGGCGCCAAGGACGTCGCGATCGTCGCGCAGTCGATGGGCGGATGGAGCGCGCTCGAATTCGCCTTCGCGCAGCCAACGCGCGTGCGCGCGCTGGTGCTGGCCTCGACCGGCGGCACGCTCGCATGGCCGGCGCTGCCCCTGCCCGACGCGCATGCCCTTCCGCGCTGGCGCGACGCGAGCGAGGCCAAGATCCGCGATCTGTTCGGCCGCGGCCTGCATCCGGCGGCCGGCGAGCGCATGGCGCGCGAGCAGCCCGCGCTGCATTATCTCTATCGGGCGATCGACGCGCTCAGCGCGGACCTCGACAAGACCGTCCTGCGCCAACGCCTCGGCGCGGCGCTGCGCCGTCCGATCGAGACGCTGCGCACGCTGAACGTGCCGACGCTGTGGCTGACCGGCGAAGAAGACGTCGTTTACCCACCGTTCGTATCGGACGCGCTCGCGCCCCTGATGCCGAATGCGCGCGTCGAATGCGTCCGCCAAGCCGGCCATTCGGTCTATTTCGAGCGGCCGGCGGAGTTCAACCGCGTCGTCGACGCGTTCCTTGCCGCCAATCCCTAGCGGCGCCCGCCCTGCGCCGGGACGCTCGCGCTGGAGAACTGCTGCTCCGTGCTCGCGAGGATGTTCGGCACGAATTTCTCCGAAAAGCCCGCGAGGAAACACCACACCGTGAGCAGCGCCAGGCTGTCCGACGGCATGACGAACGCCATGGCGACGGCATTGTCCGCCGGCACGCGCACGAACTCGATCGCGATCTTGTCGAAGTTCGGGAACAGCGTCCCGGTGACCATCTCGGAACGAAGGAAGAAATACACGATCAGCGCGCCGCAGACGCCAACGCCCGCGCGCAACAGCGTGTAGGAGAGCTCGCGGTGCAGGAATACGTCTTCCAGATTCATGTTCGACCAGTCGCGGTGGATCGTGGTGAGGCGGCTGAAGAACGCGCCCATCAGGCCAGCGGTGAGCGCCGTGTAGAGCGCGAACAATGACCACCACGGACCGAGGTCCGCGCCCGCCGAGAAATTCAGCACGCCATACGGCACCAGCAGCGCCACCAGCGAGATGATGACGCCGAGCAGAATGATCTTGGTCGCGGTCTTGCGGATCGGACGCGCGAGATATTTGCGCTTGTCATGCCAATGGCGCGCTTCCAGCACGCGCAGCAGGAATGCGCGCAGCAGCGAATCGTCGGGCACCGGCGTCGCGTCGCCCTGCGGCAACAGCAGTACCTCGTAGTCGCGGCGCAGCCCCGCGGCTCCGGCCACCTTGTCGTCGACCAGGTCCTGCAGCCGCACGCTGATCTCCTGACGCAGTTGCTGTCCGGCGTAGAGCAGCGCCATCAGCCGTTCGGCCTTGTGCAGTTCGTCCCATTCGAAATTGTAGTTGGTGGCCTCCGCGGCGCGGGGCGTTCGCAGGATGCCCGCGATGTTGGTGTAGACCTGCTTCTGGCAATCCGACTGCAGCGACGCCTGATCGATGCATTGGAGCCGCACATCCAGATTGCTGCGGTAGAGGCTCAGCACATCGAGCGCGGCTTGGTCGACCAGCCTGCGCCGGCGGCGCCACCCGAAGAACGGCGACAGCCAAGCCTCCGCAAGGCCGGCGCCGGACGCGCGCATCGTCGTGGTACTCATCTGCTTTCTCCAGGGTCGATGACCGGCATGCGCTCCGGCGGCTGCGCATGCTCGTGATGATAGCACAGGGAGACTTCACTCCATGTGAAGTAGCATGCGCCAAAGCGCCGCTGTCCGATGTTAAGCGGATACCGGCGCGAGATCGCGCGGCGTGCGGATCAAGGTGAATGCATCGTAAAGGCTACACCGCGAGCTGCGCGTTCTTCAGATCCGTCGCGAGCATCGCTCCCGGTGCATGCGTGATCGCGAAAGGTGGACGCGCGGCCGCGATCGCAGCCTGCGGAGTGACGCCGCAAGCCCAGAACACCGGTAGCTCGCCGGGCTCGACGGGAATCGCATCGCCGTAATCGGGCTTGGCGATGTCCGCGATGCCGATCTGCTCGGGATAGCCAAGATGCACCGGCGCGCCGTGCACCGAGGGCAGCCGCGTGGTGATCTGCACGGCTCGAATGGCATCCGCGGGCTTCATCGGCCGCATCGAGACGACGAGCGGCCCGTGGAAGCGCCCCGCGCGTTGCGTTTGGATGTTGGTGCGGTACATCGCGACGTTGCAGCCGAGCGCGTGGTGGCGCAGCGGCACGTCGGCCTGGAGCAGCGCCTCCTCAAAGGAAAACGAGCAGCCGAGCACGAAGCTCACAAGATCCTCGCGCCACAGCGCGCTGATGTCGCGCGGCTCGTCGACGAGCGCGCCGTCGCGCCACACGCGATAGCGCGGCAGATCCGTGCGGATATCGAGATCGGCGCCGAGCACCGGGATCGCCGCATCGCCGGCATCCGATACGCCGAGCACCGGGCACGGCTTCGGGTTCGCCTGGCAGAAGCGCAGGAAGTCCTCGGCCCAATCGCGCGGCAGGATCGCGAGGTTGCCTTGCACGTAGCCGGGCGCGAGGCCGGCGGTCTGCCCGTCGAGCGCGCCCGAGCGCGCCGCAAGCCGCACGTCGAGGCCGGTCGCGAGCGCTGGCCGCTCATTCGCCATCGCGAGATTGCTTGCGCGCATCGCGGCACCTCGGATTGACTTTGCGGCGCGCATCCTATCGGAATTTTCTCCGTCGTGCCCGGGCTTGTCCCGGGCACCCCGCTTAGGAGGGTACAGTGCCTTCCTGATCGAGATGGCCGGGACAGGCCCGGCCATGACGAACAGAGGGATCGCCGCTCGATGGGACAGACCTGGGATTTCTGGATCGACCGCGGCGGCACCTTCACGGACGTGGTCGGGCGGCGGCCGGACGGCACGCTGACCGCCCACAAGCTGCTGTCGGAAAATCCCGAAGCCTATCGTGACGCCGCGGTCCAAGGCATCCGCGACCTGCTCGGCTTGAAAAAGCACGAGCCGATCCCGCCCGGCCGCGTCGGCGCCGTGAAGATGGGCACGACGGTCGCCACGAACGCGCTGCTGGAACGCAAGGGCGATCCGACGTTGCTGGTGACGACGAAAGGCTTCCGCGACGCGCTGCGCATCGGCTACCAGGCACGCCCGAAGATTTTCGCCAAGCAGATCGTCAAGCCCGAGATGCTGTTTGAACGCGTCATCGAGGTCGATGAGCGCGTGCGCGCCGACGGCACGGTCGAGCGCGAGCCGAATCTCGGCGCGGTGCGCTTCGAGCTCGATGCCGCGCTCGCCGACGGTATCAAGGCTGTCGCGATCGTGTTCATGCACGCCTACCGCTATCCCGAGCACGAGCGGCGCGTCGCCAAGCTCGCGCGCGAGATGGGTTTCAGCCAAGTCTCGGTCAGCCACGAGGTCTCGCCGCTGATCAAGCTGGTCGGGCGCGGCGATACCACGGTGGTCGATGCGTATCTGTCGCCGATCTTGCGGCGATATGTGGCGCAGGTTTCTCATCTTCTTACCTCCCCCCTTGAGGGGGAGGTCGACGCGCGCAGCGCGTCGGGAGGGGGGTCGAGCGAGCGTCATCGAGCGACCCCCACCCCTAACCCCTCCCCGCAAGGGGGAGGGAAACGGAGCGGAGCGCGCGGCGACATCCGCCTCATGTTCATGATGTCCTCGGGCGGCCTGACCGCCGCCGAGTTGTTCCAGGGCAAGGACGCGATCCTGTCCGGCCCGGCGGGCGGCGTGGTCGGGATGGCGGAGACCGGGCGCGAGGCCGGATTCCGCCATCTCATCGGCTTCGATATGGGCGGCACCTCGACCGACGTGTCACATTTCGATGGCGAATACGAGCGCGCCTTCGAGACCGAAGTCGCGGGCGTGCGCATGCGCGCGCCGATGATGCTGATCCATACGGTCGCGGCCGGCGGCGGCTCGATCCTGCATTTCGACGGCGCGCGTTTCCGCGTCGGGCCCGACAGCGCGGGCGCCAATCCGGGGCCGAAATGCTATCGCCGCGGCGGGCCGCTCGCCGTCACCGACGCCAACGTGATGGTCGGCAAGCTGATGCCGGATTTCTTCCCGAGGATTTTCGGTCCCGGACAAGATCAGCCGCTCGACGCCGACGCGGTCGGGAAGGCCTTCGCGGCGCTCGCCGGAGAAGTTGGTGACAAGTCTCCAGAGGAGATCGCCGACGGCTTCATCAAGATCGCGGTCGAGAACATGGCGAACGCGATCAAGAAGATTTCGGTGCAGCGCGGCTACGACGTGACGCGCTACGCGCTCAACTGCTTCGGCGGCGCGGGCGGTCAGCACGCCTGCCTCGTCGCCGACGCGCTCGGCATGACCACGGTGCTGATCCATCCATTCTCGTCGCTGCTCTCAGCCTACGGCATGGGCCTCGCCGACATCCGCGCCACGCGCCAGCAGGCAATCGAGGAAGCCTACGGTGCGAAGGCACTGGCGGCTCTGAACAAGGTCGGCGGTCGACTCGCGAAGGACGTGAGCACGGAAGTCGCCGGCCAGGGCGTGCCGGAGAAGGCGATCAAGGTCCACGTGCGCGCGCACATCCGTTACGCCGGGACGGATACCGCGTTGGTGGTGAGGGCCGGAACGCTGAACGCGATGAAGGCCGCCTTCGAGAAGGCGCACAAGGCGCAGTTCGGCTTCATCGACCGCAACAAGGACCTCGTGATCGAAGCGGTGTCGGTCGAGGCGGTCGGCGGCGGCGCGAAGTTCAGGGAGAAGACGCGCAAGATCACGCGCTCAAAGCTCCCCTCGCCGGCCCGCCGCACGAAATTCTTCTCCGACGGCAAATGGCACAAGGCGACAGCGTTCACGCGCGAGCAACTGGCGCCCGGTCACAAGGTCGCGGGCCCCGCGATCATCATTGAACCGCATCAGACCGTGGTGGTCGAGCCCGGCTGGCAGGCCGCGATCACCGCGAAGGACCACCTCGTGCTGACGCGCGTGAAGACGCTCAAGCGCATCCACGCCATCGGCACCAAGGCCGATCCGATCATGCTCGAAGTGTTCAACAACCTGTTCATGTCGATCGCCGAGCAGATGGGCGTCGCGCTGC
>CAYZMR010000010.1:0-43125 GCA_964479515.1 uncultured Hyphomicrobiales bacterium
TCTCGGGCTCCAAGGCCGCCGACATGGCGGCGGTCGCGCCGGTGCTGTTCCCCGAGATGAAGCGGCGCGGCGCCAAGTCCGGCGAACTCGTCGCGCTCCTGTCCTCTTCGGGCGCGATGTCGGAGACGATCCCGCCGAGCCTGGTGTTGATCACTATCGGCTCGGTCACAAACGTCTCGATCGCGGCGCTGTTCAACGGCGGCCTCCTGCCGGCCTTCGTGCTCGCGCTCGCGCTCTGCGTGATCGTCTGGTGGCGCTGTCGCGACGACGATCTCGGCGGCGTCAAGCGGGCCTCGTGGCGCGATGTGTTGCGCGCCTTCCTGTTCGCGTTGCCGGGACTCGTGCTGCCGTTCGTGATCCGCGTCTCGGTGGCCGAGGGCGTCGCGACCGCGACCGAAGTCTCGACCATCGGCATCGCCTATACGGTCATCGTCTGCTTGCTCCTCACGCGCAGTTTCCCGGTATCGCGGCTGCTGCCGATGCTGATCGACACGGCATCGCTCTGTGGCGCCATCCTGCTGATCATCGGCGCCGCGACCGCGATGGGATGGGCGCTGACGCAATCCGGCTTCTCGCGCGACCTTGCCGCCGCGATGACGGGACTGCCCGGCGGCAAGTTCACCTTCATGATCATGTCGATCGTCGCGTTCGTGATTCTCGGTTCCGTGCTCGAGGGGATCCCGGCGATCGTGCTGTTCGGGCCGCTCTTGTTTCCGATCGCGCACCAGGTCGGCATCCACGAGGTGCACTACGCGATGGTGGTGATTCTCGCGATGGGTATCGGCCTGTTCGCGCCGCCGTTCGGCGTCGGTTACTACGCGGCCTGCGCGATCGGCCGCGTCAATCCGGACGACGGAATGCGGCCGATCTGGCCTTATTTGCTCGCGTTGCTGATCGGTCTGCTCGTCGTTGCCGCGGTTCCGTGGATTTCAATCGGATTCCTGTGAGGATCGCGACGATTTCTGTCGCACCGTGGCGAAGTCGCAACGCTCCGGGAAATTTACGGACAATTTATTTGCCGCGGCGTCGCGCGCGTGGTGCCATGACGTTGCGTATCGGTCGACGTCCAATGCTACTTGTCGCCCTGGCTCGTCGGTCATGCGTCTCTCGGACTAACCTTCATGGGATCGGGCCCCGGGCTCGATCCCCTTTTTTTATTGTGCCGGCGCCGGCGCCACATCGACGCCGACGAGACCCGCGCGCTCGATCGCGCCGGCAATAAGTCCCGAGGCACGCGCCTCTGTGAGCACCCGATTGACGATCTCAAGCCGGCCGGCCTCGCCCTTGCGCACGATCACGGCCTGCTCGACGCCGTAGAAATTGTCCGGCACCAGACGCAGGCCCGGCGTGCGCCGCGCGACATCGTTCAGCCGCATGCGGTTGCCCGCGTAAGCCTCGAGCTCGCCTGCGAGCAGCGATTGCGCGATCGCGTCGGAGACGCCGCCCTCGTTGCGCTTGAGCTCGGCGGCCTTCAGCGTCCGAGTGAGGAAATAATCCCCGGCATCGCGCGCGCCGACACCGACGCGCACGCCCGGCCTGTCTACGTCCGCGACCGAGCGAATCGGCGAGGCGTCCCGCACCAGATAGGTGTTCTGCGCCAGCGAATAGACAGCTGAGAAATCGACCTCGCGCGCACGCACCGGATCGAACGCCAGAAAGCCGATATCGGCCTGTCCGCTCTTGACGCTCTCGATCACGCCTTCGACGCCGCGCGCGCCGGTGACGGTGAACGGCACGCCCGCCTGCCGCGCCATCTCGCGCGTGATCTCCGCTGCCGGGCCGCGCACCTCCTTGGTCGCGGGATCGACGAAGGCCTGGACCGGATTGGTCGCGATGTAAGTCGCGCGCAGCGTGCCGGTTGGCGCGAGGGCGTCGCGCAGGTCGTTCGTGTGCGCCGGATGTGCCAGCAGCACGAGCGCCAGGACAGCAAAGCGGGTCATGGAACTTTCCGATTCCATCAGGCATTAATGCGAAGCACGGCGGCGATCGGTCGGCGGTCGGTCCATCAGCGAGGGGGAAGTCATGGGCGCATCCGTTCTCATCAGCATCCTGATCACGTTCCTGGTTGTCATCCTGGTACTCTATCTCATCGGCATGCTGCCGATCGATGGGCGCGCAAAGCAGATCGCCCGCATCATCGTGATCGTCATCGGCGTTCTGTCGCTGCTGCGCTATCTCGCGGTGTTCTAATCCGTTAACCGGAACGAAGGGCGGATGCGGGACGTTGTTTTCGACAGCCCGCAGAGGAGGATCGATGTCTAATCCGGGACCCGAGCAGCAACCGCCGCAGCCCCTGACCGATCCGACCGTGCCACCGATGACGGACCCGCCGGACGCGCCTTATCGCGACCCCGTGCAGCCGCCGCTGGGCGATCCGACGCCGAAACCGATGCACGATCCCGGCGACCCGCAGCCTTATCGCGACCCGCCGCAGCCTCCCGCCAAAGACCAGATTCCCGCCGAGGAAGCGCCCAACCGCACCGGCGACGGCGAGTGGCAGCCGGGCGGCGACCCGCGCCCGCTGTCGCGCCGGTGAGGGCTGACCAAGCTCAGTGACCGGCCCAAGGATTCAGCACGAGTGTTCCGACGGCCCCAAAGTCCGAGACGTCGCGAGTCACGACGGTCATCTCGTGAACCTCGGCGGTCGCCGCGATCAGACCATCCATGATATCGATTGAGCGGCCGATCGTTTTCCCGCGGGCGTGAATATTGCCCCACGCGTCTGCCACGGCTGCATCGACAACCAGGATACGACCCTCGAAGCGCGTCGGTATGTCGTTGCGCAGCCAGTCGTCGAGGCGGCGTCGCCTCCTGCCCGGCACGATCCGCGCAACGCCAAAACGCAATTCCGCGAGCGTGCAAACGCTGATGAAGATCTGATCTTCGGCCGCCTGGGCGAGCCATGAGACGACGCCGCCGTTCGGGCGCGGCTTGACCCATTCGGAAATGACGTTCGTGTCCAACAGATAGTTCACAACTTAACGGCCTTCGGGGCCTGCTTCCTGCGCGCAATCTTCAGTCCCGAGTTTCGGAGCGGTGACGCAGCGAAAAAATCCGCAAGCGTACCGACGCGCTCGGTCTTGCGCTGCCATTCATCTGGCGACACGACGATTGCGGCGGTACGCCCGTTCTTGGTGATCGTCTGAGGGCCATCGGCGCGCGCTCTCTCGATCAACTCGCTGAACTTCGCCTTGGCCTCGGCAATTGACCAGTTGGGCTCCGACATCGTTCCCAGCTTTCCATTATGACCAATATGGTCATAATAGTCATCTGAGGCGCCAACGCAAGGGTGTCTACAGCTTCACCGCCCGCAGCCGCAGCGCATTGCCGACCACGCTGACCGACGAGAGCGCCATCGCGGCAGCGCCGACGATCGGCGAGAGCAGGATGCCGAATAGCGGATAGAGCACGCCGGCCGCGATCGGTACGCCGGCCGCGTTGTAGACGAACGCGAAGAACAGATTCTGCCGGATGTTGCCCATCACCGCCCGCGAGAGGCGGCGCGCGCGCACGATGCCGGTGAGGTCGCCTTTCAGGAGCGTGATGCCGGCGCTTTCGATCGCGACGTCCGTGCCGGTGCCCATCGCGATGCCGACGGCCGCGGCCGCAAGCGCCGGCGCGTCGTTGACGCCGTCGCCGGCCATCGCGACGACGCGGCCCTCGCGCGTGAGCTTCTCGATCACGGCGCTCTTTTGGTCGGGCAGCACCTCGGCTTCGATATCCGTGATGCCGAGCTTGCGCGCAACCGCCGCGGCGGTCGTCGCATTGTCGCCGGTGAGCATGACGACGCGGATGCCGTCGGCGGCGAGCGCCTTCAGCGCCGCGGCGGTCGACGCCTTGATCGGGTCCGCGATCGCCAGGATGCCGGCGGCCTTGCCGTCGACGCCGAGGTAGATCGCGGTTGCACCGTCCTGGCGCAGTTCGTCGGCGCGCGCGTCGAGCGCGGCGGTCGCGATGTTCAGTTCGTCGAGGAATATGGCGTTGCCGAGGGCGACGCGCCGGCCTTCGACCGTGCCGAGCGCGCCCTTGCCAGTCGGCGACAAGAAGTCCGTCGCCTTGGCCAGCGCGACGCCGCGCTCCTTGGCGGCGGCCACGATCGCGGTGGCGAGCGGATGCTCGCTCAGCCGCTCCACGCTCGCGGCGAGACGCAACACGGTCGCCTCGTCGAAGCCCTCGGCCGCCACGATCGCGACGACCTTCGGCTTGCCTTCGGTGAGCGTTCCGGTCTTGTCGACGACGAGCGTGTCGACCTTCTCCATGCGCTCCAGCGCCTCGGCTTGTTTGATCAGCACGCCGCCCTCGGCGCCACGCCCGACGCCGACCATGATCGACATCGGAGTCGCAAGGCCAAGGGCGCACGGGCATGCGATGATCAGCACGGTGACGGCGGCAACCAGCGCATAGGCGAGGCGCGGCTCCGGCCCGAACAGCGCCCAGGCCGCGAAGGCGAGAAGCGCGATCGCGATCACGGTCGGCACGAACCAGCCGGCGACCTGATCGGCGAGGCGCTGGATCGGCGCGCGCGAGCGCTGCGCCGCCGCGACCATCGCGACGATCTGCGCCAGCATCGTGTCGCGGCCGACCTTCTCGGCGCGCATCAGGAAGGAGCCGGTGGTGTTGAGCGTGCCGGCGATGACCTTGGCGTCCTTGTCTTTGGTCACCGGCATCGATTCGCCCGTCACCAGCGACTCATCCACGTTGGAGCGGCCCTCGGTCACGGTGCCGTCGACCGGCACCTTGTCGCCGGGGCGTACGCGCAAGCTGTCGCCCACCGCGACCTCATCGAGCGCGACGCCCTCCTCAGCCCCGTCCGCCGTCACGCGGCGCGCGGTCTTCGGCGCGAGATCGAGCAGCGCGCGGATCGCCCCGGAGGTCGCGTCGCGCGCGCGCAGCTCCAGCACCTGCCCGAGCAGCACCAGCACCGTGATGACGCCGGCGGCCTCGAAATAGGTCGAGACCGCGCCGCCATGGCCGCGAAACGCCGCGGGAAAGACGCTAGGCAGCAGCGTCGCGGTGACGCTGTAGGCATAGGCGACGCCGGTGCCCATCGCGATCAGCGTGAACATATTCAAGTTGCGCGTAACGAGCGAGCGCGCGCCGCGAACGAAGAAGGGCCAGCCGCACCACAGCACGACCGGCGTCGCGAACGCGAATTGGATCCAGTTGGAAAGCGTCGGGTCGATCCAGCCATGCGCGCCGGCGATGTGCGCGCCCATCTCCAGCACGACAACCGGAGCGCTCAGCGCAACGCCAACCCAGAAGCGTCGCGACATGTCGGCGAGTTCCGGGTTCGGTCCTGAGTCGGCGGTCGCGATCTCGGGCTCGAGCGCCATGCCGCAGATCGGGCAGGAGCCCGGGCCGACCTGGCGGATCTGCGGATGCATCGGGCAGGTGTAGATCGTGCCCGCGGGCACGGGGTCGGGCTGCTTGTTCTTGGCGAGGTACTTTTGCGGGTCGGCGGCGAACTTTGTGCGGCAACCGGCGGAGCAGAAATAATAGGTGCGGCCCTGGTGGTCCTGGCGGTGCTTGGCGCTATGCGGATCGACCGCCATGCCGCAGACCGGGTCGGTCGCGCCAGCGGCCGGGCCGTGATCATGGCCGCGATGCTCGTGAACGTGCGCCATGACGCCTCTTCGGCTCTTGAACCCGATACCCTGTAGGGGTATATAGCGAGCATGCAGCAGGAAGCCAAGGCCTCCACGTTGAAAAGGCTGAAGAGGATCGAAGGCCAGGTGCGCGGACTCGCCCGCATGGTCGATGAGGACCGCTACTGCATTGACATCGTGACCCAGATCACCGCGGTGCGCGCGGCGCTGCGCAAGGTCGAGGAAGAGGTGCTGCGCGATCACGTGGCGCATTGCGTCGAAGGCGCGATCGCGTCTGGCAATCGCGGCGATCAGCGGCGTAAGATCGCCGAGCTCATGGACGTGCTCGGCCGCTCGGATCGCTGATGGCGAAGGCTGTCAAAAAGGCCAAGACTGCGAAGGCGCGGCGCGCGCCGCCCGCCAAGGCCGCGCCGACGATCCACGTCAAGCGCGCCTACGACCCGCCGAGCCGCGACGACGGCCTGCGCATCCTTATCGACCGGCTCTGGCCGCGCGGGATCGCGAAGTCGAAGCTCAAGCTCGACGCCTGGGTGAAGCACCTGTCGCCGAGCAACGAGCTGCGCAAATGGTACCAGCACGATCCGAAGAAGTTCGACGCGTTCCGAAAGCGCTACAGGGCCGAGCTCGATGCGCAAGGGGAGGGGCTCGCCGAGCTGCGTCACGCCATCGCGGGGCAGACCGTGACGCTGCTGACCGCGACCAAGGAACTGGAGCTCAGCCACGCGACCGTGCTGCGGGAATTGCTGCAGTAGGACGTCAGTTGATCGACGATGGCCCGGCGCCGCACGGCCAATAGCGGCCATAGCCTTCCTCGGTGAAGCATTGCTGCGGCGCGCCCCAGGGCGGCTTCGGCCCGTGATTGTAAAAAGCCGCATAGGGATCGACCGGCACGTACACGGCCGGCGGATAATGGCGCGCAACACGGTGGCGCTTGTGCTTGTAGGCGGCATCCGCGGCGCCGATGCCCGCGAGCGACAGGGCAGTGACGGCGATCAAGAGTTTGCTGATCACGTTTCTCTCCCAATGATGCGATGCGCGCTGCCCCGCGCGACCGACAGGTCACCCTATCACAAACGCACGAGCGCCGGGCGTCGCCGAATGCCGTCACGTAAATTTGTAGGGGCCGCGCCTTCAGCGCTTCAGCCGTTTGGCGACCTCTTCCAGCATCACCTCGGTCGCGCCGCCGCCGATGGTCTGCACGCGCGCGTCGCGCGCCATGCGCTCGATCGTCGATTCGCGCATGAAGCCCATGCCGCCGTGGAACTGGACGCAGGCGTACATCACCTCGTTGACCAGTTCGCCGCAATAAGCCTTCACCATCGAAACTTCGCGCGTACAGTCGACGCCTTGCGCGTCGAGAAAAGCCGCGTGATAGACGAGCTGGCGCCCCGCCTCGACCTTCGCGGCGAGCATCGCGAGGCGCTGCCGGACGCCTTGCTTCTCGTAGAGCGTCGCGCCGAACGCCTTGCGTGTCGTCACGTAGTCGATGGTCAGCTCCAGCGCGGCCTGCGCCTCGCCCATTGCCATCGCGCCGATCACGGTGCGCTCGTTCTGGAAATTGCTCATGATGGCGTAGAAGCCGCGGCCTTCTGCGCCGAGCAGATTCTCGGCCGGGATGCGGCAGTCCTCGAACACGAGCTCGGCGGTGTCGGAGGAGCGCCAGCCATGCTTGTCGAGCGCGCGGCTCACCCGAAAGCCCGGCGCCCCCTTCTCGACGATGAATATCGAGATCGACTGCGAGGGGCGCGCGTCGGGCGCGCTCTTGGCGGCGACGCAATAGACGTCGGCGTGCACGCCGTTGGTGATGAACATCTTGGCGCCGTTGAGCACGTAATGGTCGCCCTCGCGCCGCGCCGTCGTGCGGATGCCTTTCACGTCGGACCCGGCGTCCGGCTCGGTGACGGCGACCGCCGTGATCTTCCGGCCCGCCACGATGTCGGGCATGAAGCGCGCCTTCTGCGCCGGCGAGCCCGCATTCGCGATGTGCACCGAGGCCATGTCGGTGTGCACCAGCACGGTGATCGCGGCGCCGCCGAAGGTCGAGCGGCCGAGCTCCTCGGCGAGCACGACCGAGCCGAGCGTGTCCATCTCGGAGCCGCCGTATTCGGCCGGGTAGCGGATGCCGAGGAAGCCGAGCTCGCCCATGCGGGCCAGCACCTCGCGCGGCACCATGCCCTGCTCCTCCCAGGCGAGCCCGTGCGGCTTGATCTCCTCCTCGACGAAACGGCGCACTTGCGTGCGCAGCATCTCGTGCTCTTCGGTGAAATAGGGCGAGGGGAGCGATGCGTTGTCAGCCATACTTCTTCCTTGCCAGTTCCGCGCCCTTGCCCAGCGCCACCAGCTTCGCGTCGGCGATATCCCGCCGCATCGGCGCCATCCCGCAATTCGTCGACGGGATGATCCTGTCCGTGGCGACGTATTTCATCGCCTCGCCGATCACGGCGGCAACCTGCTCCGGCGTTTCGACCTCATCGGAGGCGACATCGATCACGCCGACCTGCACGTCCTTGCCGTCGAGCAGCTTGAGCAGGCTCATCGGCACCTTGGAATTGCGGCATTCGAGCGAGACCTGGCCGATGCGGCTCTTCGCCAGTGCCGGGAAGATCGCCTCGTACTGGCGCCACTCGGTTCCGAGCGTCGCCTTCCAGTCGACGTTCGCCTTGATGCCGTAGCCATAGCAGATGTGGACGGCGGTGGCGCAGGTGAGTCCTTCGATCGCGCGGTGCAGCGCGTCAATCCCCCAGCCCGCAACCTCGCTCATGTAGACGTTGAACGCCGGCTCGTCGAACTGGATCACGTCGACGCCGTCGGCCTGCAAGGCGCGCGCTTCCTGGTTGAGCAGCGCCGCAAATCCCATCGCCATCCTGACGCGGTCGCCATAGTGCCGGTCCGCGACCGTGTCGACGATCGTCATCGGTCCCGGCATGGTGATCTTGAGCTTGCGTTTCGTGTGTGCGCGCGCGAGGCGCGCTTCCGTTGCATGCACGCGCCCCTTCAGGCGCAGCTCGCCCACCACCTGCGGCACCATCGCCTTATAGCGGTCGGCGCGGATACCCATCTCGACCTTGTGCGCGAAGTCGATGCCTTCGACGAATTCGACGAAGCCGTGCACGAAATGCTGGCGCGACATCTCACCGTCGGTGACGACATCGATACCGGCGTCCTCTTGTTGCTTCAGCGCGAGCAGCGTCGCGTCCGCCTTCGCGGCGGCAAGCTCCGCGCCGTCAAAGCGCCACTGCGGCCACAGCTTGTTCGGCTCGGCGAGCCATGACGGTTTCGGCAGGCTGCCGGCGATGGTGGTCGCGAACATGCGTCTCCCCGAGAAGGCTGTTATTATGTCTTCCAACCATACAGCCAATCGTAACGGCGC
Source organism: uncultured Hyphomicrobiales bacterium (assembly GCA_964479515.1). Lineage (GTDB taxonomy): Bacteria > Pseudomonadota > Alphaproteobacteria > Rhizobiales > Xanthobacteraceae > PALSA-894. Next base: position 8,977 of record CAYZMR010000010.1, read on the forward strand.
AAGAGCCTCTCGCCGCCCATCGCACGCAGCGCGATGTTGCGGGCAACCGCCCGCACGCCGGAGAGGTGATAGCGCTCCCCATTGCGCCGGGCCTCGCGCTGCGCGCGGCGGACGCGGCTCCGCCGCAGCCGCTCGTAGCGGCGCAGCGCGCGCGCGATGTCGTCAGGCTCCCGCCGCAAGCAGTCGCCCAGCACGGCCGCGTCCTCGATCGCGAGCGCCCCACCCTGCGCGAGGAATGGCAAGGTGGGATGAGCCGCATCGCCGAGCAGCGTCACCGGCCCGGTGGCGGCGCGCGCCGCGGGGCGGTCGAACAGCGCCCATTTCTGCCAGCGCTCCGGCATCGCGAGCAGCGCGCGCGCGGTCGGCGTGAAGCCCGCGAAGCGCGCGAGCAGGTCGCGACGCTTTCCCTCCGCGCTCCAGCCGGGGGCGTGCCAGGTGTCGGCGATGATCGCCACGATGTTGATCAGCGTGCCCGCCCTGACCGGGTAATGCACGAGGTGGGCGTCGCGTCCGAGCCAGAGCGCGGTCGCGGGCTCGCGGAATTCCGCCGTGACCATTTCGGCCGGCACCACGGCGCGCCAGGCGGTGCGGTGCGCGAATTGCGGCTCGTCGCGGTCGCCGAGGCGGGCGCGCAGCGTCGACCACAGCCCGTCCGCGCCGATCAGCGCGATGCCTCGTTCGTCATGCGTGGTGCTGGCGGTTCGCGCCTGCACCGTGATGCCGTAGGAATGCAGCGCGAAGTCCTCCACGCGCGTGCCGAGATGCACCTCGACGTCGGGGTTTTCGGCGACCGCCGCGGCGAGCACGGCCTGCAGGTCGGCGCGGTGGATCAGCCAGTAGGGCGCGCCGTAGCGCTGCTCGGCGAGCCCGAGCGGGACGCGCACGATCTCGCGGCCGGAGCGCGCCTCGATGACACGCAGAGCCTCCGGCACGGTCACGTGCTCGCGCAGCCGATCGCCGAGACCGAGGTCCAGGAGGACCCGCGTCGCGTTGGGCGAAAGCTGCAAGCCGGCGCCCGCTTCCTCAAGCCGCGCCGCCTGTTCCAGCACCGCCGCGCGATAGCCGGCGCGCGTCAGCGCGAGCGCGGCCGCAAGACCGCCGATCCCGGCACCGACCACGATCACAGAGCGCGAGCGCGACGGGCCCGGGATGGTTCCGTCGTCGCCCCAGGCCTCGGTGCTGCTCATGCTGTGCCAATAGGAAGAGCGGCGCGCTGAAGGCAAGACGATTCTTGTCTCAAGGCGGCCGTCGGTCGCCGGAAAAGACGTTCCGGCCCAGAGCTTTATGCGGCGCGACGAACCAGCGCGCCCGGGCTTGCGATCCTGGTCTTACCTGACTAGTATGATGACTAGTCAGACAGGAACTGGCATGAAGAAGGCGCGCGGCAAGACTTGGCAGGTGCAGGACGCGAAGGCGCGCTTCAGCGAGCTTCTCGACACCTGCCTCAGCGACGGTGCGCAGGTCGTGACCAAGCGTGGCGTCGAGGCGGCCGTGCTGGTCCCGATCGAGGAGTGGCGGCAGCTCCAACACGCCGCACGTCCGACGCTCAAGGACCTGCTTCTGGGCGAGGGACCGCGCGACATCGCGGCGCCGGCGCGCGGCGCGCGCCGGCGCCGGGTGCCCCGCGCGTTGGCCTGATCCGCGTGTTTCTGCTCGACACCAATGTCGTATCCGAGCTGCGGCGGCAGCGCCCGCATGGGGCGGTCGTCGCTTGGCTGCGCGCGACGCCCGACGCGCAGCTTCATCTGTCGGCCGTGACGATCGGCGAGCTCCAGGCCGGGGTCGAGATCACGCGCGAACGGGACGCCGCCAAGGCCGCCGAGATCGAGGCTTGGATCGACCGGGTCGCGGCGACCTACAATGTGCTGCCGATGGACGCCCGTGCGTTTCGGCGCTGGGCGCGCATCATGCACCGCCGCAGCGATACGCTGATCGAGGATGCGATGATCGCCGCCACGGCCGCGGTGAACGACCTGACGGTTGTCACGCGCAATGTGCGCGACTTTACGCAGCTGGGGGTCGCGACGCTCAATCCGTTCGCGTGATTAAAGCGCGGGTGCCTCGACTCTCCAGGCGCATTCCGCCGGGCGCGCCTCGTAGCCGTGCAGCGAGGCGTTGAAACGATAGAGCGTGGAGCAATAGGAGCAGATGAATTCGTTGTCGTCGCCCATGTCGCAGAACACGTGCGGATGGTCGAACGGCGGCGTTGCGCCGATGCACATGAATTCCTTGGCGCCGATCTCGATCACCGCTGCGCCGGGATCGTTATGGAAGTGCGGAACGACGTGATCGGCCATGATGGTGTCCTGGGAACGGCGAGTGGCGGAGTCGCCGGAACCATAGCGAGCCGCCCAGGCGGTGCCTAGGGCGAGCTCGCTGCCGTTCGGTGGTGGTCGTCAGTTCAACCCGTTACTGACGCTGCTGAAGGTTGAGTTCAGCTTCGTGCCGAGACCCTGTACGACCGTGATGATCGCGACGGCAATGCCGGCGGCGATCAGGCCGTACTCGATCGCGGTCGCGCCGGATTCGTCCCAGAGGAACGTTGCAAGGATGGCGGACATTTTGGTGCTCCGTGGATGGCGTACGTTTTGTCCCCCGAGACTGCGACACTATGGCGCGACAGGTTCCATCCAGATTAAGAAAATGGGTTCACGCCGAATTAACGGTTCCATCGACGAATTCTTAACGGCGCGCGCCGTGCACGCGCGCGAACGCGACCTCGGACCTATGATGGGACCGCCGACCGCATGATCAGTCCGCGTTGATGCGGCTAGGCCGCCGCGCGCGCCTCGCGGAACGAGACCAGCCGGCGCCGGCTTTCGTCCCACAGCACGAGTTTCACGCAGCGGAAGCTTTCCAGCAGCGTCAGCCGGCCGACGGCGCGTAGCTCCGGGTGGTCGCGCAGCGCACGCGGCAGCCGGTAGTACGGGATGCGGCTGCACAGATGGTGGACATGGTGCACGCCGATGTTGGCGGTGAACCAGGCGAGCACCGGCGGCAGGTCGTAATGCGAACTGCCATGCAGCGCGGCTTCGTGGCGGTTCCAGTCGCCGTCATAAGCCCAGTCCGTCTGCTCGAACTGATGCTGGACGTAGAACAGCCACACCCCGGCCGAGGCCGCGAGCAGGATGATCGGCAGGTGGATCAGCAACAGCGCCTTGAGGCCGATGAACCAGATCAGCGTCGCGGCCGCGGCCGCGATGCCGAGATTGGTCGCCATGGTGCTGAGCCAGGGCTGCCAGCCGCTGCGCATCAATCCGACCGGAAGCCGATGCTGCAGCAGGAACAGGTAGGCGGGGCCGATGCCGAACAGGACGATTGGATGACGATACACCCGGTAGCGCAGTCGGCCCCAGATCGACAGCGCCTGATATTCGCGCACCGTCAGCGTGTCGATGTCGCCGAAGCCGCGGCGGTCGAGGTTGCCCGAACTCGCGTGATGCAGCGCATGCATGTGCTGCCAGAATTCATAAGGCGTCATGGTCAGCACGCCGATCACGCGCCCGACCCAGTCGTTGGCCAGCCGGTGGCTGAAGAACGACCCGTGGCCGCAGTCGTGCTGGATCATGAACAGCCGTACCAGGAAACCGGCCGCCGGTACGGTCAGCAACAGCGAACTCCAATAGCCAAGATGCAGCATCCACCAAGTCAACGCCCACAAGACGATCAGCGGAACCACGGTGATTGCGATCTCGAGGATGCCGCGCCCGTCGTGGGGGGCCTGGTAGCGCGCAAGGATGCGCGTCCATGCGCGTGCTTCACCGAGTTCGGTGACGGCGCGCGTGTCGCCTAGGCGGTTTTCCAATAGAGCGGCTCTCTGTTTCGATTTGGTTGTTGGGCCGGGCCGGCGCACCGTATCGATTCGATCGCGGGCCGTAGGGAGGGTCACTGCCTAGCACGGCTACGCCGCTTTGGATAGCCGACACCGCTGAGACCGGAATGGTTCTAATTGTCGCGTTTGCGTTGGCAATCAATTGAGCAAGTGGCTGTCGTTCGCACGAGCGTCAGCTCGATCTCGCCGATCAGCGCGGCGCGCTCGCGCTCGGCCTTCGCGATCGCGGCTTGCGTCTCGCCGGCGGTCGTTGCGTTCGAGCCCGACAGCACGATCCCGCCGAGGATCAGGATCGTGGCGATCATGAGGGTCAGTCCGTCGGTGTAGATGATCCCCAGCAGGACGGCGGCGAGCCAGATCGCGCCGGCGATGATCGCGGCTTTCGCCGCGAAGGCGATCTTGTGGGCGCGGGCAAGCTGATCGCCCAGCGTCTCGATGCGCTCCTCGAGCGCGGCGATCTCGCGCCGCATCTCCTCCGTCGTGTCGGGCAAGTCCGTCGTGTCCATGTCACTGTTGCCGCTGGGTCACGCCTCGAAACATTGAATTCTAGCCCGCGCGAATTGGCTTATAAACGCCGCCCCGAATCCATAATTGCTCCGCCATGCAGCCGATCATTTCCATCGACAACCTGTCCAAGACCTACCCGTCCGGTTTCCAGGCGCTCAAAAGCATCAACCTGACGATCCGGCGCGGCGAGATCTTCGCGCTGCTCGGGCCGAACGGCGCCGGCAAGACCACGCTCATCAACATCGTCTGCGGGATCGCGAACGCGTCCGGCGGCACGGTGACGATAGACGGCCATGATCACGTGCGCGACTACCGCGCGGCGCGCGAACTGGTCGGCCTCGTGCCGCAGGAGATCCACACCGACCCGTTCGAGACCGTGTGGCGAACCGCCAATCTCAGCCGCGGCCTGTTCGGCAAGCCGCGCGATGGCGCGCTGATCGAGAAGGTGCTGAAGGACCTCTCGCTGTTCGACAAGAAGGACGACCAGATCGTCACGCTCTCGGGCGGCATGAAGCGGCGCGTGCTGATCGCGAAGGCGCTGGCGCACGAGCCGCGCATCCTGTTCCTCGACGAGCCGAGCGCGGGCGTCGACGTCGAGCTGCGCAAGGACATGTGGCAGATCGTGCGGGCGCTGCGCACGGCCGGCGTCACCATCATCCTGACGACCCACTACATCGAGGAAGCCGAGCAGATGGCCGACCGGGTCGGCGTCATCAACAAGGGCGAGCTGATCCTGGTCGAGGAGAAAGCTGAGCTGATGCGCAAGCTCGGGAAGAAGCAGTTGACGCTCGACCTGGCGCAGAAGCTCGACGCGATCCCGGCAACCCTTTCGGCCTATCACCTCGCGCTCGGCGCCAACGGTCTTTCGCTCACCTACACCTACGATACGCAGAAGGAGCGCACCGGCATCACCGCGCTATTACGCGACGTGACGGCGGCTGGAATTCGCTTCCGCGATCTGCGCACTACGCAGAGCTCGCTCGAGGACATCTTCATCGGGCTGGTGCGGGAGGCGGCATGAACCTGCGCGCGGCGGCCACCATCTACGGCTACGAGATGGCGCGCACGCGGCGCACGGTGCTCCAAAGCGTCGTGTCGCCGGTGATCTCGACCTCGCTTTATTTCGTGGTGTTCGGCTCCGCGATCGGCTCGCGCATCACCGAGATCGAGGGGGTCAGCTACGGCGCCTTCATCGTGCCCGGCCTCATCATGCTCACTCTGCTGACGCAGAGCATCACCAACGCGTCGTTCGCCATCTATTTCCCGCGCTTCATCGGCACGATCTTCGAAATTCTCTCGGCGCCGATTTCGTCGATGGAGATCGTGCTCGGCTATGTGGGCGCGGCGGCGACCAAGTCGATCATGCTCGGCCTCATCATCCTGGTGACCGCCGCGCTGTTCGTGCCGTTGCGCGTTGAGCATCCGGCCTGGATGCTCGCCTTCCTGGTGCTCACGGCTGCGACCTTCAGCCTGTTCGGCTTCATCATCGGCATCTGGGCCGACAGCTTCGAGAAGCTGCAGGTGATCCCGCTGCTCGTGATCACCCCGCTGACGTTCCTCGGCGGCAGCTTCTATTCGATCAAGGTGCTGCCGCCGGTGTGGCAGACGATCACGCTGTTCAACCCGGTCGTCTATCTGGTCAGCGGCTTCCGCTGGAGCTTCTACGGCATCTCGGACGTCGGCGTCGGGATCAGCCTCGCGATGACACTGGTGTTCTTGTTCGTGTGCCTTGCCGTGGTGTGGTGGATGTTCAGAACCGGCTATCGACTTAAGAAGTAGGATTTCGGTTAACCGGAAACCGTGTTCCCGCCGCAATCCCTCCCCATATGAGGCGGCGCCAGGGACGAACGGGCCGACGACAGTGTTAACGCGCCTCGCCATCACCTTCTCGCTCGGCATCGCAGCCTGCCTCGCGCTCGCGGCGGCCGTGAGCGTCCCGCAGGGCGTGGACGCGGCGCGCGCGCTCGCCGCCGCGGACGATCCGGCGCGGATCGCGGACCTTGCCCTCGACAAGAGCTTCAACGCGACGGTCGCGACCCGCGAGATCGACGCGGCGCTTGGCGCCGGCGACACCGAGCTTGCGCGCAGCTTCGTCGAGCTTTCATCCGAACGCGGCGTCGTGCTCGATCCGGTGCTGATCGCACGAATCGAGGCGGCCGAACGCGATGCGGCCGCGCCGTCGAGCCGGGTCGCGGCCTTCGCGCGCGGCTTCGTCACCGGCAAGCCCGAAGACCTCTCCAGCGCCGCCGGCATGGTGGCGGGCGACCTGTTCGTGTTCGGCGACGTGCGCGACGTGGTGCGCGAGGGCTGGCACGGCCTCAACGGCGAGGCGGTGGACCCGCTGGTGCTCGGCCTTGCCGGCACCGGCATCGCGATCACGGCCGGCGTCTATGCGACCGGCGGGCTCGCCGCGCCCGCGCGCGTCGGGCTGTCGATCGTGAAGGCCGCGCGGCGCAGCGGCCGGCTCGCCGAACCGCTGCTGCGCATCCTCAAAGTGTCGAAGCGCGAGAACCTGATCGAGTTCGCCAGCAATCTCGGCCGCGTCGAGCAACGCACCGGCGTCCGAGGCGCGCTCGACGGCCTGAAGATCTCCGAACATCCCAAGGACGTGGCGCGGCTCGCGGCGCTGTCCGCCGTAAAGGGCGGAAAGACGCGCGCGATCGTCAAGCTGCTCGGGCGCGCGGCGATCTTCCTCACCGCGTCGGCGTTCACGCTCGCATCCTGGGTGTTCTGGGCGCTGCTCAACCTGCTGGCGTTCTGCGCGGCATTAAAGCGCGCCGCCGAGCGCATGACGCTGCGCCACTGCGAGCGGCGGCGCATGCGCAAGCTGCGTCTTGCCAACGAGCGCTTGGCAATGGCGGCCGTGCCTGCTTAAACACCGGCCTCGCTGACGATCCATTCCGAGGCCATGCCGACATTTCATAACGGGGCGGTCGAGATCGCCTATCTCGACGAGGGCGCGGGCGAGCCGATCGTGCTCGTGCACGGCTTTGCCTCGACCAAAGAGGTGAACTGGGTGGCGACCGGCTGGGTCGGCACGCTGACGCGCGCCGGACGGCGCGTGATCGCGCTCGACGATCGCGGCCATGGGCAATCGACCAAGCTCTACGACGAGGCCGACTATCACACCGACCTGATGGCGGGCGACGTCGCGGCGCTGATCGAGCACCTCCGGCTCGATCGCGCCGATGTGATGGGCTATTCGCTCGGCGCGCGCATCTCGGCGGTGCTCGCCGTCCGCCATCCCGCGCGCGTGCGCTCGGTAATCCTCGGCGGCGCCGGGGTGCGCCTCGTGCACACCGCGGGCCTGCGCGACGAGATCGCGGCCGCGCTCGAAGCGCCCTCGATCGATGACGTGACCGACCCGATGGGCCGCACCTTCCGCCTGTTCGCCGAGCAGACGAAATCCGACCTGAAGGCGCTCGCCGCCTGCCTGCGCGGCTCGCGTCAGGCGCTCAAGCGCGAAGAGCTGGCCGCGATCCACGTGCCGGTGCTGGTCGCGGTCGGCACCAGGGACGACATCGCGGGCTCGGGCGCGGAGCTTGCGAAGCTGATCCCGCACGGCCTTGCGCTCGACATTCCGGGCCGCGACCACATGCTGGCGGTCGGCGACCGCGTCTACAAGACCGGCGTGGTCGAGTTCCTGAAGGAGCGGCCATGATCCGGCCGACCAGGACCGAGTCGACGACCGAAACCTTCACCGGCGCCTCCGGCAACGCGCTCGTAGCCGACATCTATGGCGAGCGCGGCCGGCCCGTGTTGCTGCTGCACGGCGGCGGGCAGACGCGGCATGCATGGCGGCGCACCGCCGAAGCGCTCGCGCGCGCGGGCACGCTCGCCTACGCGCTCGATCAGCGCGGCCATGGCGACAGCGATTGGGTCGATGACGGCTCTTACGGATTTGCCGACTTTGCGGCCGACGCCGCCGCCGTCGCGACGGCGCTGAAGCAGCGCACCGGCGTGCGGCCGATCGGGATCGGGGCCTCGCTCGGCGGGATGGCTTTGCTCTTGGCCGAAGGGAAATCCGAGCGCGAGGGCGGTGGCGCCCTGTTCGCCGCGATCGTGCTGGTCGACATCACGCCGCGCGTCGACCAGAGCGGCGTCGCCAAGATCCAGGGCTTCATGCGCGAACGCGCCACGGAGGGCTTCGCGACGATCGCGGAAGCCGCCGACGCGGTCGCGGCCTATCTGCCGCACCGCGCGCGCCCGCGCTCGCATGAGGGCTTGAGGAAGAACCTGCGCCGCTCGCCCGACGGCCGCTGGCGCTGGCATTGGGATCCGCGCGTGCTCATGGGCGAGCGTTCGTTCGCGCAGGATCATGTGCGTCTGGAGGCCTCGCTCGTCGAGGCCGCCAAGGCGGTCACGGTCCCGACCTTGCTGGTGCGCGGCGGCGCGTCCGAGCTCGTGCACGAGGCGCATGTGCGCGAGTTCCTCGACCTGGTGCCGCATGCGAGCTTCATCGATGTGGCGGACGCCCGCCACATGGTCGCGGGCGACGATAATGACCGCTTCTCGGCCGCGGTCCTGGACTTCGTGGGTACGCTCGGCGGGTGAAAAGGCTCACACAATCCATCATTTACCGTGATGGGACCGCCGGCGCCCTTGAGGGAATTAACTCCCAGCCCCAACTGTGCTAGACAGCCGGCAACGCAACGCGAGGCTCCGATGGCCCAGCATCAGCAGAAACACAGTCCGAACCTGCGCACCGTCGATCCGGTGTGGTCCCGCATCCGGCAGGAAGCCGAGGAGGTCACGCGGCGCGAGCCGGAAATCGCGACCTTCATCTATTCGTCGATCCTGCATCACGACAACTTCGAAGCCGCGGTCGTGCACCGCATCGCCGAGCGGCTCGACCATACCGATGTCTCCGCCGAGCTGATCCGCCAGGCCTATGGTGACGCGCTCGCCGACAACCGCGCGATCGGCGACGCGTTTCGCGCCGACATCGTGGCGACCATCGACCGCGATCCGGCGGCGCACCGCTTCATCGACCCGCTGCTCTATTTCAAGGGCTTCCACGCGATCCAGACGCATCGCCTCGCGCATTGGCTCTGGAACAAGGGGCGCAAGGACTTCGCGCTCTACCTGCAGAGCCGCTCGTCTTCCGTGTTCCAGACCGACATCAACCCGGCCGCGCGCATCGGGCGCGGCATCTTCCTCGATCACGCGACCGGGCTCGTGGTCGGCGAGACCGCGGTGATCGACGACGACGTGTCGATCCTGCACGACGTCACGCTCGGGGGAACCGGCAAGGAGAACGAGGACCGCCACCCGAAGATCCGCCGCGGCGTGATGATCGGGGCGGGCGCGAAGATCCTCGGCAACATCGAGGTCGGCTATTGCGCGCGCATCGCGGCCGGCTCGGTGGTGCTCAAAGCCGTGCCGCACAACACCACGGTCGCGGGCGTGCCCGCGCGCGTCGTCGGCACGGCCGGCTGCGCCGAGCCCTCGCGCACCATGGATCAGATGTTCACCGACCAGATGTCGTACGACACCGGGCCGTGACGAGGGCCTCATGCTGAGGGCCCGCCGGAGCGCAGCGAAGGCCGGGCGTCTCGAAGCATGAGGGAGTGGCCATCCTTCGTGACGCTTGGCTTGCGCTCGCTCCTCAGGACGAGGACCGCGCTTTTTTTTGGAAAGGACTGTTCGTGGACGTCGCCGAGATCAAGAAGCTCGATTCGTATTTGAAGAAATTGTTCAATTCGTCGCGCATCCGCGTCGTGCCGCGCCCGCATCGCGACGACTATGCCGAGGTGTTCCTCGACGACGAGCCGTTCGGCCGCCTCCTGGTCGACGACGAGGACGACGAGCGCTCCTACAATTTCGAGAAGTCAATTCAGCTCCCCGAGGGCGGCAAGACGACCAAGCTCGACAACGAGACTGTCGCGAAGCTCAACGCGTTCTTGAAAAAGCAGATGGGCGACAAGTGGTCGGTGCGCAAACGCCCGACCAAGACCGACAGCGCCGACCTGCACATCAACGACGAATTCGTCGGCGTGGTGTTTGCCGACGAAGGCGGTTTCGCGATCGAGATGGCGATTTTGGAGCAGGACCTCGAGCCGGGCGTGTGACGGGCCGTCAGCCGCCTGCAATCTTCCAACTCCCGATCAGCGTGTCGATGCCCGCCGCCACCTTGCGCCAGTCGGCGAGCCATTCGCTCGGAAAGCGCACCGTCACGTCGGCGCCGCCGATGCGGCGTTCCGCAAGGCACATGCCGGGGGTGTGCGCGGCGCCGGGGCGATTGCAGCGCACGAGAAAGCTTCCCTGTGCCGACTGGTCGAAAAACAGGTCCTCGCCCTGATACGGCGTGCCGTCGCGGAACGAGATGACCTTCAGCCCATCGGGGCCGTCATACTGCGTGTCGGCGAGATAGCGCGGATAGATCGTCTTCACCCGCTCGGTCGGCGAGAGCGCGGTCGCCTGCGGCACGATCGTCACGAACATCCGGTCGATCGGCGGCGGCTCGTCCGACACGACGGGCTTGGCGAGGCCGGGCGGCGCGAGCGAGGGCCACAGGAACGCGAGGTCGAGGCGCTCATGCGTGCCCGGCGAGCGCTGGATCGGCAGCCGGATCGCGGCCGGCGGCACGTTGAACAGCACCCCGCCGACCGTGATCGGAACCGAAGGCGCGTCAGTCGCGATCGGGGCGGCGCGCACACCCATGATGATGATGATTGCGCCGGCAACCAGGTTCAGCGCCGCGAACGTGCCGAGCGCGAACCACAGGCCGGTCGCGGCGCTGCGCGGCCGTTGCTTCTTCGTGGCGCGGGCGAGGTCGGTCATGCGCGTAACCCGGCGAATCAACGGCGAGTATGCCACGCGCCGCTCGCCGCCGTGACGGCGGCCGGTCGCGAGGCGGCGGCGGCCCGCGTTTACCCTTTATTAAGGATGCGCTGGCGCGGCAGCCGGCGCTCTGCAATCGATAGGGCGTGTCGCGTGAGGCTGCCCATGTCGCTTGAGTCCCTGCAATCCATTCTCGTGCTGTTCATCGGCTTTGCGGTCGCCGGATCGCTCGCGAGCGGCTACCAGCTCGTTACCGAACGGCCGTTGAGCTTCCGTCTGCTGCGTCAGGGCGCGCAGGCGTCTGCGTTCCTGGCGATCCCGGTGCTCACATTCGCCGCGCCCTTCGTGATCATGCGCAATGCGTTGCGCGGCCGGCGCTTCGAGGGGCGGCGCCTCGAGCTCGTCATGCTGGCGACCATCATCGCGGGCTTCTGGAGCCTGATGTCCGGCACCGTGGTCGTGATGGCGTTCAACTCGGTCGCGCTGTTGTTCGCCTGACGCCGGGCATGCGAAAGTCGCGCCTGTCTATTTGCTAGACGCGCGTTCGGACGCAAAACCGGTTTCCACTTTTGCTGAACGCGCTTTGATGGAGAAGCGCGCATGGCGATCTACGAACTCGACGGACAGGCCCCCGAACTCGCCGGTGAAGGCCGCTGCTGGATCGCCGAAACCGCGGTCGTGATCGGGCGCGTGCGCGTCAAGACGGACGCAAGCATCTGGTGGGGCTCGGTGCTGCGCGGCGACAATGAATGGATCGAGCTCGGCGAGCGCTCCAACATCCAGGAGAGCTGCACGCTGCACACCGACATGGGCTATCCGCTCACCATCGGCGCCGACTGCACCATCGGCCACAACGTGGTGCTGCACGGCTGCACGATCGCGCAAGGGAGCCTGATCGGCATGGGGGCGATCGTGCTCAACGGCGCCAAGATCGGAGCCCGCTCGCTGGTCGGCGCCGGCGCGCTCGTCACCGAGGGCAAGGAGTTTCCCGACAATTCGCTGATCGTCGGCGCGCCCGCGCGCGCGATCCGCAGCTTTGACGAGAAGGCCGCGAACGCGGTCTCGCTCGCGTCCGCCTGGTACGTGAAGCGGTGGAACCAGTATGCGAAGGGATTGAGGCGGATCGCGTGAGCTTGTTCCCTTTCGGAGCCGGGTCAGTGGGCGGTTCCAAGCCGCGCAACAAAAGAATCCTGCGACGCTCCTCTTTGAATCAAAATTTCGTTCTCCGGCGCGACTCAACGAGATGGATTCTCAAATCGCGCGATACATGATTCTTGGGCGGTACCTCGTTGGATAGCCACCAATGCCGCCCAAAGAACTGCACCAGACGTCGTCGTCGGCTACTGGTCGGACAGGGGAGGGCCACACCTCCGAGCTAGGCTCGGGGGCGCCAGCTCACCTCGCAAGCATCGATAAGTTGCTCAGCACGGCCTTCGAACTGATGAAGCAGGAGCCTGCTGTTGATAGGCTCGTCTTCGAGCAACTGCGGCAAGTCCGGGTTCGAATCCGACATGTGCTGTCAGGCGCGGCGGCCGGCAGCAGCGCTGAGGTTCCCAACGCGGCCCCAGCCCTCTATCAGGACCGCCCGCGGAAGGATGAAGGCCCGATCTCGTTTACCGCTAGGACGTATTCGCGGTGGCTTGGTAAGTATATTTCTCGCGCCGATATTAAGAGGCTCGATGTAAAGCTTTATAACGCGCTTTACAATTTGCCAAACCCTGACGAAGAACTGGACAAGATTGGTCTCTATACGAAAAAACAGCTCAACGATATCAAGCTGTCGGCGTCAAGTGAATTCAAAAGACCGCCACGAACATTGAAATTGGCCGACATGTCCCCGCAGGAAAGGGAAAGCGCCAGATTGTTCAACTTGGCTCGTCGCCGAAAACAGCGAGCCGCCAAACGATAAGCGCGCGCGGGCACTACACGGTTTTTTAACCATATTGGGCGACCCTCCTCGCCAGCACCCGGCAATCGTGCCGCGACGCGGTGACAGTACCGCGTGGTGTGGAGGAGTGGCGATGAACAAGGATGAACTCGGAAGCCGCCTGGACCGGCTTGCGGTCGCAGTCAGCGTCACGTTGATCGTGGCGAAGGCGATCTACGTGGCAGTCATCGTGTCCAGGCTTCTTGCGCCGGCGTGATGGTTCCGGCGGATCGGCGGCGGAGTGGGCGCCAGGAGGTCTCTGCACTGTCCTCTCCGGCAAGCGAGAGTACGGAGCGCGTTGGCAAAAAAGTGCGGCCGGCCTTGGGGGAAGGCCGGCCGCCGCAAACCCGGTCTGGGGACGGGGAGGGGTGGGGACGTGACCGGGGTTGCGAGTTCGACTCTTGTGCTCAGCGCGACGATGCGGTCGCGGCGGTCGGGCGCGGATCGCCGAGCGAGACCCAGGCGTTGGGATCCGCCTGCGATTGGCGCTTGACGAAGCGGTAGCTCGTCTCGGACCAGAGCAGGATGCGCTCGTTCTGGTTATCGAGGATGAATTCTCCCTTGTCGGTCTTCACGGTCAGCACGGCGTGGCCGTTGCCGGTCTTCTCGCGAACCACGGTCATCAGCAGCGCCTCGCGCGGCCAGCCCGACTCCATCAGCATGCGCCGCTTGAGCAGTGCGTAGTCCTCGCAGTCGCCGTAGCCGTCGTCCGGATAGTCCCAGCGCTCGACCACGCCCCAGTGCTCCATGTCGGTCAGCGGCTTGATGCTGTCGTTGACCCACTTGTTGATGCGCACCAGATCGGTCCACGCCTTGGTCGACAGCACCACGTCGCGCGCCGCGCTCGTCTTGGTGTCGCATTCGGGCGCGTAGCGCGAACAGAAGTCGACCCAACCGATCGGCGGCCGGGTCATCTCGCCGGTCGCGATGTAGAGCGGCCCCGCCACCACGCGGCCCATTGCGACCGTGCCGAACACGGCGATCGCGCAGCTTATCGCAAGTAGTTTCTTGTACGTCCTGTACATTAGAGGCCCCTTCCGTCCTGTCCGGGGCTACATCTGGCACAAAGCCTTTGTACTGCCGCTAATCTGCCAAATTCTAATTGAAGTAACTTCGCATCGAATACTTGTAATACTTGAATCTAATTTGGCTAAAATTGTCGCTTGTTCAATTTGAATAAAATTTTAGACGTTCATCATTCAAAACACGCCGTCTCGCGCGTTTCCGCGCGCCAAAGCCCTGCGCGTTAAGCGCGGCGGGGGCTGCGAGCGGTATCGGTGTGAGCTTTGAAATCGCCGAAATCGGCCGATCGGCACGCCGAGCGCGGACGCGCGCGGGCCGCGCGTTTACGGTCCGGTGACGTTCTCTTCGAGAAAGTCCGGGTGCTGCATCCGCGTGAACTCGACCGCGAAGCCTTCCTCGATGTGGCGCACCACGCGGCTCGGGATCTTGCCGAGGGTCACCAGCGAGCCGATTTCCGGCTTGATCTCGCTCGCGACCCCGGCGCCCGACAGCGACATGTCGATGATGCGGCATACCATCGCGCGGCCGTCCGGCATCACCACGGTCGTGCGCGGGTTGCGCGGCACGATGCGGTCGTGACGGCGGTCTTCGGGCAGGCCGAGGATCTGGCGGTTGGCGAGCCAGGTGAGCTGGGCGGCGAGCTTGTCGCGCTTGCGCGCCGTCGCCGAGATCGACATCGCAAATCCGTTCGGAAACACGCGGACAATCGTGCCTTCGAGCCGCCCGACATGATCGATATAGGCGACCACGCGCTCGCCCGCCTTGCCGCTGACCGGACCGATCAGCGCCATGCCGCCGGGCGACATGTCGGAGACCTGGCAGGGAAATTCGCGCCGGTCGGCGAGCATGTAGCGGCCGAGCAAATTTACGCGCACGCGCTGGAAGCGGCGCTGCTCCTCATGCTGAGGCAGAACGTCGAGTATCTTTTGCAGCACGGACATGCCGCGGCAGCCTTCTTCGCCATCCCTATCGGCGAAGCGCGATGGTATGCGTGCATAGTTAAGGCTGTGTTAGTCGCGGCGGCCAAGGCGCGCTTCAGCCCGTTGGGTCGCGATCAACTTCGCCCGCCGTCATGCACGACGAAAATGCCGCGCTGGCGGTCGGACTGCGCGCCGGGCAGCAGGCGCGCGGCGGGTGGCCCCTCGAGCGCCGGGTCGAGATGCCGCACGGTCGAAAGGGTGAGGCGGGTGAGCCGCGACGCCCCGAGCCAGAACGGAATCGTCAGCGGGGCGAGCACGCCGATCACGCGCGCATGCACTTCGCCGCGATGCCGCAGCGGCAACAGCAGCAGCTCGATGTCATGGGTCCAGCCTTCCGCGGTGCTGGCGTTCACGCCGGCGACCGCGCCGGCGGTCTCGTCGCTCACCATGCCCATGAGGTCGGCCAGCGCCGAGCGGCTGTCGGCGTCCCAAACCGCCAGAAAGGATTCGTTGCGCAGCTCGCGCCCGAACAGGGCGCAGACGCGCGTGCCGGCGAGCCGAAACGGATGCCCGGCCGCCCGGTCGAACGCCAGGATGAACACGTCGCCCAGCGCGCGGCGGATCGCGCTCGGCTCGATCTCGCAACGCTCCGGAGCCGGGGCCATGCCACGTAGAGCGGTCCAGTAATCGAACAGCTCGCGGCTCGATGCATGCTTCATGTCATTCCTCCGGCCCGTCCCGAATTCGGCCGCGCGTTGTCCCTGTGCGGCACAACGGATGCGGCACGCCCACGTCCGTTCGACGTGGCGCGGTTCAGTGAGCAGGGGCCGTGCCGGAGCGGCGCGCGGACACGCGTTGCGCCGAACGCGCTGGAATTAGGGTTATTTCCGCGATCGGGTTGGCGGCGCGCATGGCCGCGTGTAGGGTCGTCGGCGATCCACACGGGTCCGCCGCGATCGTCTTCACGTTGTGCGGACAACTGAGCTTAAGGGGAGGCGTTAAGGACGTGACCGGCGCCGGATGGCGCAACGATCGGCCCAACGCTGAGGAAGAGGAGAGGGCGCAAGCCCTCTCTTTTTTTGTCCAAGCCCTGTCTTTTATGTCGTCGTCGTCCGCCGCACAGAGCCGGCGGCCCGCGCCACAACCGAAAATGCTTGAGTTCCGTCGTCTTACTCTTGCCGCGTAAGGCGGCGCATCTTATTGGAACGACAAGCCCCGCCGCCGGTGTGTGGATTTCTTGAAAACCTCCGAACCGATCTTCAACGTCCCGCCGGTCGTGACAGCGATCATCGCGGTGCTCGCCCTCATCCACGCGGTGCGAGATGTCATTCTCTCGCCGGAGGCCGACGCCGAGGTTCTGCGGCTGTTTGCCTTCATTCCGCAGCGCTACAGTGCGTCGGTGCTCGACACCTCGGCTTGGCCGGGCGGCGCCTTCGCGGATGTCTGGACCTTCGTCACCTATGCGC
This sequence comes from uncultured Hyphomicrobiales bacterium, assembly GCA_964479515.1. Classification (GTDB taxonomy): domain Bacteria; phylum Pseudomonadota; class Alphaproteobacteria; order Rhizobiales; family Xanthobacteraceae; genus PALSA-894. The sequence continues at coordinate 25,435 of CAYZMR010000010.1, forward strand.
TGCTGCACGGCGACTGGGTGCATCTCGGTCTCAATGTCGTGTGGCTGCTGGCGTTCGGCACGCCGGTCGCGCGCCGCTTCGGGTCCTTCCGCTTTCTCGCGTTCTTCGCCCTCACCGCGGCGGCGGGCGCAGCCGTTCATCTCTTCTTCTACGCCGGGCAGCCGGTTCCGATGATCGGCGCATCGGCGGCGATCTCCGGCTTCATGGCAGCCGCGATGCGGTTTGCGTTCCAGCGCAGCGGACCGTTGAGCTTCATCGGCCGCGACGATGCCGAAGCCTATCGGGTGCCGGCGTTGCCGCTCGCGGCGGTGCTCGGCAACGCGCGCGTGCTCGCGTTCCTGGCGGTGTGGTTCGGACTGAACCTCTTGTTCGGGCTCGGCTCGCTCTCGCTCGACGGAAGCGAGCAGGCGATCGCCTGGCAGGCCCATATCGGCGGGTTCGCGGCGGGTCTCTTCGCATTTGCGGCATTCGATCCGGTCAAGCCTGACCCGACCGCGCAGCAGCCGACTGTCCACTGATCAGCCGCCGGCGGCCTTGCGGCGGCCTTGTTTGCGCCCCACCTTTGACGTTGGCGCCAAGCACCGGACGGTTCGTTCGTGTGGCGCCCGCAGGGGCGACGAACGACCAAACGTCCCGTGCATGGGCCCAACCACGAAGGGAGAAGCCCATGACCGTGAAAGCCATTGTGTCCCGCAAAGGCGGCGACGTCGTCACCATCGCCCCCATCGCCCGTCTCGCCGAAGCCGTGAAGATCCTCGCCGAGCGCCGTATCGGCGCGATCGTCGTGACCGGTCCCGCGGATCGCGTGACCGGCATCCTGTCGGAACGCGACATCGTGCGCGTGCTCGCCGAAAATGGGCCCGCGGCACTCGACGCGCAGGTCGCGTCCGTGATGACCCGCAAGGTCATGACCTGCAGTCCCGCCGAAACCATGGCGGCGATCATGGAACGCATGACGACCGGCAAATTCCGTCATCTGCCCGTGGTCGAGCAGAACCGACTCGTCGGCATCATCTCGATCGGCGATGTGGTGAAGCAGCGGCTCGAAGAGATCGAGAGCGAGTCGAACGCGCTGCGCGAGTACATCGCGACGGCCTGATCCCTGCTTAATCCCTCCCCACTTGCGGGGGAGGGTAGGGTGGGGGGGCTACATCAGCGCCGCGACCGCGTCGCCGACCGTCTCGAGCGCCCTCTCGGCGGCTTCCGCGCCGAGCGCGATCGCCTCCTGCGCGCGGTGGAATTCGAACACGCCGATGCGGCCGAGCCGCGGGCTGATCAGCACGTCCGGCGGATCGCCGGCAAGTCGCGCGCGCGTGATACGGTCCTGCATCACGTTGAAGGCCTCGACCATGACGGTCGAGATGCCGGGCCGGTTCGTGGTGCCGAGGAAACGGCGTTTGGTGACCTTCTCGCCCGGGTCGCCGCCGAACAGGTTGCGCGCTGCGGCCTCGATCGGGGCGGCGTCCGCGCCGTGATCATGGATCACCGTGCCGCGGCCGAAATTGTCGGCATTGAGATTGACCGCGATGATGAGTCTGGCGCCGAGCGCGCGCGCCGCCGAGATCGGCAGCGGATTGACGAGCGCGCCATCCATCAGCCAGCGCCCGCCGATCTGCTGCGGCGGGAACAGGCCGGGCAGCGCATAGGAGGCGCGCATCGCATCGACCAGCTTACCGCGCGTGATCCAAATCTCGTGCGCGGTGCCGATTTCGGTCGCAATCGCGCCGTAGCGGACCGGCAGATCCTCGATTCTGGTATCGCCGAGGCCGGCATACAGTCTCTCGGCGAGACGGCCGCCCGAGATCAGGCCCGAACCCGCGAAGCTCACGTCGATATAGCCGAGCATGCGACGCTTGGTCAGGCTGCGGCCCCATTGCTCGAACTCGTCGAGCTTGCCCGCGGCGTAGCAGCCGCCGATGACCGCGCCGATCGAGGTGCCGGCGATGATGTCGGGCGTAAATCCGTTCGCCACGAGCGTGCGGATCACGCCGATATGGGCAAAGCCGCGCGCCGCGCCGCCGCCGAGCGCGAGCCCGATGGTCGGGCGCTCGGGCATGAAGTCGGGAGGTGTCTGGTCGGCGCTCACAGCCTGATCGCCGTTCTGTCCGCGACGGAGAAAGTGAAACACGGCACGGCCTTATCTCGCTCCCAGGCATGATCGGATGCGACCGGGCCCGGGGCAACAGGGGGATGCGGATTTGCGGGATTCTTCAGTCGATTCACGAAGATATGGTGAAGAGACGGCCCCTCCGGCAGGAGGCGGCGTCCGCTAACGGTCTGGCCGGGCGCGGGTTCCCGCCGGGCGACTATTTCGCGGCCGCGGGCGTGCGCTCCGGCTCGACGCTGGTCGGGCGCTTGAGCGAAAACGACGTTTCCACGACCGAATAGTCGTGATAGCCGCCGCGCGCGATCGGCCGCATCGCGGCGGTGTCGAGCAGCCCGTTCTTGATGAATCGCTCGTCGATGTGCACGCCGACGACCTGGCCGATCACGACGAAACCCTCGAGCGCGCGGCCGTTCACGTCGGTCAGTGGGACTGTCTGCAAATAGCGGCATTCGAGCGCGCAGGGAGCCTCGGCGACGCGCGGCGGCTTGACCAGCCGACACGGCGCAGGAGTAAGACCTGCCGCCCGCATCTCGTCGACTCCGCGCGGATAGGGCGCCGAGGTCTGGTTCATCTGGTCGCGCAGCGCGTAAGTGGCGAGATTGCAGACGAATTCCTTCGTCTCCTCGACGAAGGTGAGCGAGTCCTTGCGCGTCTCGCTCGCGAACATCACCATTGGCGGCTTGGAGTGCACGCCGTTGAAATACGAATAGGGAGCGAGGTTGACGGCGCCGGCCGCGCTCATCGTGGTGATCCAGCCGATCGGGCGCGGCGCGACGATCGCCTTGAACGGATCGTGCGGCAGGCCGTGGTCGTTTTTGTCGGTCGTGTAGAACATGAGGTCCTCGGGCTAACCCCCGAATGTCGTGACGATTTCAGCAAGCGGCGGGCGCGGGCGATCCTCGGGCGGCTGCTTCGGCCGCCCGATATGCACGAAGCCGGCGATCTTCTCGTTCGGACCAAGGCCGAGCGCCTCGAGCACGCCGCGATCATAGGCATACCACTCGGTGATCCAGGTCGCCGCAAAGCCGAGCGCATGGGCGGCCGTCACCAGGTTCATGGCGGCGGCGCCGGCCGAGAGCACCTGCTCCCATTCGGGGATCTTTACGTGCGGTCCGGCGCGGCTCACGACCGCGATCACCAGCGGGGCGCGCGCAAGCCGTTCGCGCTCGAAATCGACATGCTCGTCCTTGGCCTCGGGATGGTTGGCCTTGAACACCTGCGCGATCAGATCGCCGGCTTTGCGCCGCGCCTCGCCGGCAAATACGATGAAGCGCCAGGGCGTGAGCTTGCCGTGATCGGGCACGCGCGACGCAACAGTGAGCAGCGTGTCAAGCTCGGCCGCCGTAGGCCCCGGAGCGACCAGCTCGATCGGTTTCACCGAGCGGCGAGTCTTGAGCAATTCCAAGGCGTCGGTCATTGCCAACTCCAGCCAAACAGGCGTGCGCGTAGCACGTCGTAAGGATGGTGACAAACGTTCGTCAACGGCTTGAATTCGCCAGATTTTCAACGATAACCGGGTACATGAGAGCGCTGCGTGATGTCGCCCGGATCGCGGGCCGCCAAGTTCTGGCGGCGCTCGTGATCATAACGGCATCGCAACTCCCGGCGCGCGCGCAGCTCGCTCCGCCCGGCTTCGACACGATCCCGCGTCCACCCGGCACGGTGGGTCCGGCCGCTCCTGCTCAAGGTCTCGTCGCGCCGGCCCCAACCGGGGCGACGCTCGCGCCCCCAAGCGCGCCGCTGCAACTCCAGGCGCCGCCCGCCGCCACCCCGGCCGCTCCGTCCCCGACTGCCGCGGCGCCTGCGCCGGCCGCCGTCCCGGCCACCCCCATGGTACCGGCCGGACAGGTCGCCCTGATGGTGAGCGCGCGCTTCGGCCGCGACCCGCCGGCGATCACCGGCGGCCTGCACTGGCGCATCTTTCCCGATAAGCCCGAGCAGACCGGCGTGCTGCGCGCGATCCGCGAAGAGCGCGCGGCCGCACCGGTTTTTGTGCTCCCGCCCGGTAGCTACACGGTGCACGTGACCTTCGGGCTCGCGAGCGCGATGAAGCGGGTGCAGCTTCGCTCCGAGACCGTGCGCGAGGTGTTCGAACTGCCGGCGGGCGGCGTTCGCTTCGAGGGCAAGGTCGGCGACAGCAAGATTCCGCCCGGACAGATCAGTTTCGACGTGTTTCGCGGCAGTCAGTTCGAGGGCGGCGACAAGCGGCCTATCGCCCAAAGCGTGGGCACCGGCGACGTCGTCCTCCTCCCGGAGGGCACCTACTACGTCGTCTCCAATTACGGCGACACCAACGCCACGGTGCGCTCCGACATCCGCGTGCAGGCCGGCCGCCTGACCGACGTGGTGATCAACCATCGCGCCGCGGTCATCACCCTCAAGCTCGTCAACGATCACGGCGGCGAGGCGCTCGCGAACACCGCCTGGTCCGTGCTCACCCCCGGCGGCGACGTCGTGAAGGAGACCGTCGGGGCGTTCCCCAAGGTGGTTCTCGCCGAGGGTGACTATTCGGTCGTTGCCCGTAATGAGGGCAAAACGTTCAATGGCAAGTTCAAAGTGGAACCCGGGATCGATCGGGAAATTGAAGTGATGGCACGGTAGGCCGCTTCCCCGGCCCCGTGGCGTGCGGTCGCGCGCCAATCCCTCAAGAGTTGACAAAAAGGCTGATAGCGACGTGTTCATCGACGCAATCGATCTGCATTTGACCGCGCTCCTGGTCGACGTCGACGGCACGCTGCTCGACCTTGCGCCGACGCCGCTCGAGGTGGTGGTCCCGCCCGAGCTGATCGTCGCGCTCGCGCGGCTGAACGAGCGCAGCGGCGGGGCGCTCGCCTTTGTGAGCGGGCGACCGATTGCCGAACTCGATCTGTTCTTTTCGCCTTTGAAGCTCGCGGCGATCGGCGGGCACGGCGCGGAGCTGCGTCTTGGCGACGGGATGGTTGTGCGCGCAAAGACGCACCTCGATCCCCATATGAAGGAACAGCTTGCCGCGATCCGTACCGGCAAGCCCGGACTCGTCATCGAGGACAAGGGCTATTCCATCGCGCTGCATTACCGGCAAGTGCCGCAATACGGTCACATCGTGCGCGAACAGGTGAACGCGATTTGCGCGGCCTATCCGTCCACGGCGATCGAGATATTGCCGGGCAAGTCGGTGATCGAGGTCAAGCAGCCCTCGTTCAACAAGGGTACGGCTGTGCGCGAACTAATGCGGCACGAGCCGTTTGCCGGCAGGAAGCCGATCTTCATCGGCGACGACGTGACTGACGAGGCGGCGTTTGCGGTGCTGCCGGAGTTCGGCGGCATCGGGTTCTCGGTGGGGCGCGAGATGAAGGGGCTTGCCGGCGTGTTCGATGCGCCGCGCGACGTGCGGCGCTGGCTCGGTGAGATAGCGCGCGAGGGGCAGCAAGAAGAAGAAAAGGAAGGCGCATGACCGCCCATATGAGTGCCAAACAGACCGCCGGCGCGAGTGCCGCGATGGATCTCGATCTCGCGGTGGTCGGCAACGGCCGCACCGCCGCGCTGGTCGATCCGCGCGCCCGGATCGTGTGGTGGTGCTTCCCGCGCTTCGACGGCGATCCGCTCTTCTGCCGGCTGCTGTCGGGCGAGGAGGACAAGGGATTTGCCGACGTGCTGCTCGAAGGCTGCGTGTCGACGCAGTCGGCCTATGAGCGCAACACTGCGGTGGTGTCGACGGTGCTCACCAACGCCAATGGCGACGCGGTGCGTATCATCGATTTCGCGCCGCGCTTCAATCAACTGGGGCGCACCTACCGGCCGCCGCAGCTCATCCGCATCATCGAGCCGGTCGCGGGCCTGCCGCGCGTCACCATCCGCTTTCGCCCGACCTCGGGCCATGGCGCGGCGCCGATGCAGCGTGCCTTCGGTTCGAGCCACATCCGCTACACTGGCGCCGACATCGCGGTGCGGCTGACGACCGACGCGCCGCTCGCCTATATCGATCGCGAGTCGCCGTTCGTGCTGACGCGCCCGGTGCATCTCGTGTTCGGCGCCGACACGCCGTTTGACGGCGAACTCGCGACCACCAGCCGCCAATTCTGCGACCGCACGCGCGACTACTGGCAGGAATGGATCCGCCGGCTCGCGATTTCGTTCGAGTGGCAGGACGTGGTGATCCGCGCCGCGATCACGCTCAAGCTGTCGAGCTTCGAGGAGACCGGCGCGATCATCGCGGCGCAGACCACGTCGATCCCCGAAGCGCCCGGCTCGGGGCGCACCTGGGATTACCGCTTCTGCTGGCTTCGCGACGCCTTCTTCGTCGTGCACGCGCTCAACCGCATCGGCGCGAGCCGCACGATGGAAGATTACATCTCCTACATCCTCACCATCGTGAGCGGCGACCCGGAGGACCTGCGGCCGGTCTACTCGATCGTGTCGACCGACCCGCTGGACGAGCGCATCGTCACCGATCTTAAGGGCTATCGCGGCGACGGGCCGGTGCGCATCGGCAACGCGGCGGTCGGGCAGAACCAGCACGACACCTATGGCAGCGTCATCCTGGCGGCGGCACCGATGTTCTTCGACCGCCGGCTGCCGCGCATGGGCGACGAGAACCTGTTCCGCCGGCTCGAGCCGCTCGGCGAAAAAGCGGCCGAGCTCGCGCTCCAGCCCGATTCCGGCATCTGGGAGTTTCGCGAGCGCCGCCGCATCCACACGCATTCGGTCGCGATGTGCTGGGCCGGCTGCCAGCGCCTCGAGGCGATCGCGGCGCATCTCGGCCTTGCCGACCGCGCCGCCTATTGGGCCGGCCATGCCAGCACGATCCACGCCGCGCTCCTCGAAAAGGCCTGGAACCCGCGGCGCGGCGCGTTCACGGCGGCGTTCGGCTCGGAAGACCTCGACGCCAGCGTGCTGCTGCTCGCTGAGCTCGGCGCGGTCGAGGCAAGCGACCCCCGCTTCGTTTCGACCGTGAACGCGATCGAGCGTGAACTTAAACGCGACCAGGACGTTATGCGTTATGCCAGTGCCGATGATTTCGGCCTTCCCGAGACGGCGTTCCTGATATGTCGCTTTTGGCTGATCGACGCGCTCTGGGCGATAGGCCGCAAGGAGGACGCGCGCGCGATGTTCGTCGACGCGCTGAAGCTGCGCAACAGCTACGGGCTGATGTCGGAGGACGTGCATCCGGCGACGCGGGAGTTGTGGGGCAACTTCCCCCAGACCTACTCGATGGCGGGACTGATCCTGAGCGCCATCCGCCTCTCGAAAAGCTGGGAGGATCGCTATTGGCGCGGCTCGTCGTAGTCTCCAATCGGGTCGCGGTGCCCGACGGCAAGGGCGCCGGACGCGCGGGCGGGCTCGAGGTCGCGATTCACGCGGCGATGCACAAGCGTCAGGGCCTCTGGTACGGCTGGAGCGGCAAGGTCGCGCGCCATGGCGAGGCGGTTGAGACGCGCACGGTCGAGCACGGCGATGTCAGCTACGTCGTGAGCGATCTGTCGGTGGAGGATCATCGGGAATACTACAACGGCTTCGCCAACCGGGTGCTCTGGCCGCTCTTGCATTACCGGCTCGACCTCGCGGAATTCTCGCGCCGCGATCTCTCCGGCTACATGCGCGTCAATGAGCATTTCGCCAACGAGCTCGACAAGGTGCTGCGCCCGGACGACGTGATCTGGGTGCACGACTATCACCTGATGCCCCTCGCCAAAGCCTTGCGCGACCGCGGGCACATGAACCGCATCGGCTATTTCCTTCACATCCCCTGTCCGCCACCCGAAATCCTGACCGCGCTGCCGAACCACGAGCGGCTGCTGCCGATGCTGTGCCAGTACGATCTCATCGGCTTCCAGACCGGCGACGATGCCGCCAATTTCGGCCGCTATCTGACGCGCGAATGCGGCCTGCACAGCCGCGATTACTCCTACGCGGTCGGCGACCGCATCGTGCGGGTCGACGCGTTTCCGGTCGGCATCGAGACGGAGGCATTCGCCCGCATGGCGCCGCGCGCAACCAAATCGAGCTTCGTGCAGAACGTGCTCGGGAGCCTCTCCGGGCGCGCGATGATTATCGGGGTCGATCGGCTCGACTATTCCAAGGGCCTGAACCTGCGTCTCGACGCCTACGAGCATTTCCTGCGCGCGCACAAGGAATGGCGCGGCCAGGTGACGTATCTGCAGATCACGCCCAAGAGCCGCTCGGATATCCCCGAATATGCCGAGATGGCCAGGATGGTCAGCGAGGGTGCGGGCCGCATCAACGGCGCTTATGGCGAAGCCGACTGGACGCCGATCCGTTACGTCAACCGCACCTACAGCCGCACCGCGCTCGCGGGCTTCTATCGCGGCGCGCGGGCGGGGCTGGTGACACCGCTGCGCGACGGCATGAATCTCGTCGCGAAGGAATACATCGCGGCGCAGAACGCCGACGATCCGGGCGTGCTGGTCCTGTCGCGCTTTGCGGGCGCCGCGCGCGAAATGGAGGAGGCGCTCCTCGTCAATCCCTATGACGCCGAAGGGGTCGGCAACGCGATCGCGCGTGCGCTCTCGATGCCGCTGGCCGAACGGCAGGAGCGCCACAAGGCGCTGTTTGCGACGCTCATGAAGAACGACATCCACGCCTGGGCCGAGCGCTTCATCGAGACGCTGATGCGTGCGCCCCGGCGACAGGACTGGTTCGGGCAGACGAGCGCGCTGGCGGCCAGCTAAGAAGCCGCGGTGCTAGCCGTCGACGACGCGTTGAGCGCCCCTTGAATTTCTGTATCCCACAGAATACATTTGCGCATGATCGAGGTCCGCCAGACCGACACGTTTACGCGTTGATTGGTCGGTCTTCCGGACGACAAAGCGCGAGCGCGGGTCAACGCGCGTATTCGTCGGTTATCGCTGGGCAACCCGGGCGACGTGAGCCGGCCGGCGAAGGCGTTTCGGAAATGCGGATCGACTACGGCCCGGGTTATCGGCTGTATTTCGTGCAACGGGGCAGCACGCTCGCGATCCTATTGGCGGGCGGCGATAAGGCTTCGCAGGACAAGGACATCGCGATTGCGCGCAAGCTTGCGCGCGACCTCTAGGAGCTCACGTTGGGGAAGATCAAAACGACAGCTTGGGATGTGGTCGATTATCTCAAGACCGACGCCGAAATCGCGAATTATCTGGACGCCGTGTTCGAGGATGGCGATCCGGCGCTGATAGCGGCCGCTCTCGGCGATGTTGCACGGGCCAAGGGCATGACACAGGTCGCTCAGGCGTCGGGTCTTGGACGCGAGAGCCTCTACAAGGCGTTGTCTGCGGAGGGCAATCCTGAGTTCGCCACCGTATTGAAGGTCATTCAGGCGCTCGGCCTTAAGCTCAAAGTCGCCGTGTAGCGCGAGGCGGTGCTGGCCGTCAGAACGCCGGCAGCGGCTGTTTCAGCCATTTGAGCGACATCGCCGGCAGCGTTCCGTCCTGCTTCAGCGCCGCGTCCGCTGCCGACCGCGGGCTTTCAGGTCCTGCGCATCAAGCAGCGGAAGCTCTTGGTGACCAGCCCGTTCCGTCTCGGCGAGCCGGTCAACCTGCGCTACGGCGTCGCCGTCATCAGCGGCGACGAGCAGGCGCTCCGGCTGCACGAAAGCTTGATCGCGCGGCTTTGGGACAGTGCGATCGCCGGCGGCCGCGCGATCGAGGAAATCGAACGGTTGATCGCCGCGCAACGCGCGGAGCGGTAACTACGCCGCAGCCCGCATCCGCCGCACGTCCGGCGGCAGCGCCTCGTCGGCGAGCGCCGCGAGTGCCGCGTCGAGCGGCATCACGGTCTGCTTCTCCGAGCCGAGGCGGCGGACCGAGACCTGGCGCGTCTCGGCCTCCTTCTTGCCGACCACGAGCAGCGCAGGCACCTTCTGTAGCGAGTGCTCGCGGACCTTGTAGTTGATCTTCTCGTTGCGCAGGTCCGCTTCGACGCGCAGATCGAGCCGCCGCGCCGCCTTGACGACCTCGCGCGCGTAGTCGTCGGCGTCCTGCGTGATGGTCGCGACCACCGCCTGCTTCGGCGCGAGCCAGAGCGGCAGGTGGCCCGCATAGTGCTCCAGCAGGATGCCGGTGAAGCGTTCCAGCGAGCCGCAGATCGCGCGATGCACCATCACGGGCGTCTGCTTCGATCCGTCCGCCGCGATGTAGAACGCGCCGAACCGCTCCGGCAGGTTGAAGTCGACCTGCGTGGTGCCGCACTGCCAGTCGCGACCTATTGCATCTCGCAGAACGTACTCGAACTTCGGCCCGTAGAACGCGCCTTCGCCTGGATTGATCGCGGTCTTGATCCGGTTCGACTGGGCAGCGATCTGCTTGAGCACGTTGTTCATCACGGCTTCGGCGTGGTCCCACGCGGCATCCGAGCCGACGCGCTTTTCCGGACGCGTCGAGAGCTTGACCACGAGGTCGCCGGCGAAGCCGAAGTCCGCATAGACCGAGAGGATCAACTCGTTGATCTTGAGGCACTCGGCGGCGAGCTGCTCTTCGGTGCAGAAGATGTGCGCGTCATCCTGCGTAAATCCGCGCACGCGCAATAGCCCATGCATCGCGCCCGACGGCTCGTAGCGGTGCACGATGCCGAATTCCGCGAGCCTGATCGGCAGCTCGCGATAGCTCTTGAGCCCGTGCTTGAAGATCTGCACGTGGCCCGGGCAGTTCATCGGCTTGATGGCGTAGATGCGCTCGTCCTCGGTGTCATCGCCTGCCGATGTCGCCTGAAACATGTTCTCGCGGAACCAGCCCCAATGGCCGGAGGTCTCCCACAGCGACTTGTCGAGCAGTTGCGGCGCGTTCACCTCGTCATAGTCGCCGGCGAGGCGGCGGCGCATGTAGGCGATGATCGACTGGAACAGCGACCAGCCCTTGGCGTGCCAGAACACAACGCCCGGGCCTTCCTCCTGGAAATGAAACAGGTCGAGCTCGCGGCCAAGCTTCCTGTGGTCGCGCTTCTCGGCCTCTTCGAGCATCTTCAGATACGCGTCGAGCTCTTCCTGCTTGGCGAAGGCGGTGCCGTAGATGCGGCTCAGCATCTCGCGGTTGGAATCGCCGCGCCAATAGGCGCCCGCGACCTTGGTCAGCTTGAACGCATTGCCGACCTTGCCGGTGGACGTCATGTGCGGGCCGCGGCAGAGATCAAACCAGTCGCCCTGCCGGTAAATCTTGAGCTGCTGGTCCTCCGGGATCGCGTCGACGAGCTCGACCTTGAAGCGTTCGCCCATGTCGGCGAAGGTTTGCTTCGCCTTCTCGCGCGACCACACTTCCTTGGTGAAGGGCCTGTCGCGCGCGATGATCTCGCGCATCTTCTTCTCGATCGCCGGCAGGTCTTCCGGGGTGAACGGCGCATTGCGGAAGAAGTCGTAATAGAAGCCGTTCTCGATCACCGGGCCGATGGTGACCTGCGTGCCGGGCCACAGGCTCTGCACGGCTTCGGCGAGCACGTGGGCGGTGTCGTGGCGGATCAGTTCGAGCGCGCGCGGGTCCTCGCGCGAGACGAACTCGATCTTTGCGTCGTGGTCGATCGGATCGGTGAGGTCGGCGAGCTGGCCGTCGAGCGCCATCGCGACCGTGCGCTTGGCGAGCGAGGGGGAAATGCCCTTCGCGATATCGAGACCGGTGATGTGATCGGGGTATTCGCGACGCGCGCCGTCGGGAAAGGTCAAGGCGACCATGGTACTTGCTCCTGTGGCTCACTCCCACGAACGGGCGTGGGTAAGCGGATTTGAATGGCGCGCTTTTAGCTCAGGCGCGGCGGAAAGCAAGGCAGGACATGGCGCGCCTTGTCGCGATAGGCGCACGCAATACGCCGTCCCCGCGACGCCGTGTCGACTTCTCTAACCAGGGTAGTATCGTCTATCGTTCCGCGGGCGGGCAAGGCGGGCTGCGACAGACCGGGAGGCCATCATGACGATCGACGCATCCACGTTGCACGCGATCGCGCCGAAGATCGGCGGCAAGAAGGGGCAGCGCCAGGCCGACATCATCGGGGCGGTCGGGCCGGTATTGAGCCCGACGCTCGCCGCCTACCAGATCAATTCGCTGCTGCGGATCGCGCATTTTCTCGGGCAGACCGCGCAGGAGTCCGATGCCTACTGCACCACGCAGGAATACGCCGACGGCAGCGCCTATGAGGGCCGCAAGGACCTCGGCAATACCCAGCCGGGCGACGGGAAACGCTATAAGGGCAGGGGCCTGATCCAGCTCACCGGCCGCGCCAACTATGCCAAGTACGGCGCCTTGCTCAAGCTGCCGCTGGAGAGCAATCCCGAAATGGCGGCACAGCCGGCGCTCTCGCTCACCGTCGCGTGCGAATACTGGAAGCAGCATAACCTCAACGCGCTCGCCGACCAGGACGACATCATCAGCATCACCAAGCGCATCAATGGCGGTTTGACCGGCATCGACGATCGCAAGACCTATGTCGCCAAGGCGAAGGCCGTGGTCGGCGGGATGAGCCCCCCATTGGTCGCGGCGGCTCCCGGCGGCAGCGCGGGGGGCGCTGGAGCGCCGGCCCCCACGCCTGCCGCACCGTCGGCCGGAGCGGGCGGTTCGGGGTCGGCTCCGGTCGCCGCGACCGGCGGCAGTGCGGCGGCGCAGCCTGCGGCCGCGAGCGCCGGCAGCATGAGCAACCCCGCTGCGGCGGACGGAACGGACAGCGGGACCCCGCTCGACCTGGAGGCGGTCGCGGCCGCGAGCGTCCCGGTGCTCCGGCAGGGCGCGAGCGGCCCCGATGTCGTGCGGCTGCAGCAATTTCTGGTCGCCAAAGGATTTCCGGTCGCGACCGACGGTCAGTTCGGCACCGATACCGAAAACGCCGTGATCCAGTTCCAGCAGGCCAACAACCTCGACGATGATGGCGTCGTCGGTGGCGACACCTGGGAATTGTTGGAAGCGTAAGCCGGAGCCGCGCGGAAGCCGGCGGCCTCACGCCGGATCGCGTAGCGGGGGCGCATTGGTGCCGCGCCAGCGGGCATAGCGCCAGGGCAGGTACCAACGGGCGCCGTCCGGCGCCTGCTCGGGCACGCGGTCGATGCCCGCCGTACCCCACGGCTGGCAACGCAACAGCCGGGCAAAGGTCATCCAGCCTCCCGCCCAGAGCCCGTAGCGATCGAGGGCCTCATCGGCGTAGTCGGAGCAGGTCGGCAGGTGGCGGCAATGGAAACCGACCAGCGGCGAGAGCGTGTAGCGGTAGACCTTGACGAGTGCGCGCCCGGCAAGGCGCGGCAGGCGTGTCAGCCCAATCGTGGGAGCCCGGGACGTCATGGCCCGCGATTGCACGCCATGGGCGGCGTGGCAAGCCGGCAACGGCCCCGCCGGATGGTCAACCAAATCGCGCGGTCTTCGCGCAAGTGACTTGAACCGGCGCGGCAGTCCGGCGACAAATACAGTATGAGAATCCGCCCCGTCGTACTCTCCCTCGCCCTGATGTCTCTCGCCGCGGCGAGCAGCCTGGCGTTTGCCCTCGATACCCGGCCGGGTGGCGGCACGCCGACCGGCCCGTCGAACACGCCTGCCCCGGTCGACCCGGGTCGGACCGATCCGGGCCGCAACAATCCCCCGCCGACCGATCCGACGCGCAACCGGCCCGCCCCAAGCCCCGTCACCGACGACGGCGACGCGCCGATGCGCTTCCAGCTTGTGCGCGAAGGTCCGGCCGACAAATGCGGCCAGACTTGCCGCACCTGGATCATGGCGAGCGGCCGCATCACGCTCGACACCGCGCGCGACTTCGAGACGTTCGCGCGCGGCAAGGACCTCAAGGGCAAGATCGTCGTGCTCGAGTCCAACGGCGGGGCCGTGACCAGCGGCATCGATCTTGGGCGCGCGTTCCGCAAGCTCGACCTGACCGTGACGGTCGGCAAGACCACCATCCTGTCGTCCGACGGCGATCCGCGCGCGAGCTACGCGCCGCGCGGGGCTTGCGCCTCGATGTGCGCCTTCGCGCTGCTCGGCGGCGCGCGCCGCTACGTGCCGGCCGAAGCCAATGTGCTGGTGCACCAGATCTGGCCGAGCTCGAAGCGCGACGATGCGACCGCGCAGACCTACACGGCCGAGAACCTGACCGCGCTGCAGCGCAGTCTCGGCGTTCTCGCCCGCTACACGATCGACATGGGCGGCGATATCGAGCTGTTCGAGCTCGCGATGCGCATCCCGCCCTGGGAGCGCATGCGCGCGCTCTCCGCCGATGACTTGCAGCGGCTGCACCTGCGCACCACCGACAACCCGTTCGGCGGCCCGATTGCCTCGACGACGCCGGTGACCCCGCCGCCGCCCGCGACCAACCCGGTAGCGCCGCCCGCCGTCGGCGGCTGGGCCATCACGGAGCATGACGGGATGCGCGGGCTTGCGCGCCGCCATCCGCTCACGATCGAGGGCGACGAGATCGGCAGTTTCGAGATCATGTTCGCCTGCGGCGACGCGCCGGATGCCTATGCGCTGCGCTACACCGAGACGCGCCGTCCGCCGGAGGGCAGCGATCGCCTCAGCAAGGTCGTGGTCGCGAGCGGGAAGGACCGCGTGACGTTGACGATCGAATCCTCCGCCAAGACCGACGCCAACCTGCAGTCGATCGCGCGCGGCGCTGTCCCGTCGGCGCTGCTCACCGGGCTCGCGGACTCCGGTCAGCGTTCGATCGTGGTCGCGACCGAAACCTCGGGCAACGTGCGGACACTGATCCGGGTCGGGAACACGGGCTTCGACGAGGCCCTGCCGCAGCTCGCCAAAACCTGCCGGCGCTAGGCGCTATTCGGCGGCCGTCTTGATGTCCGCCGCGGCCGCTTTGCGCTTGGCCTCGATCTGGCCGATCGCGTCGACCACGGCGTCGAAGGTAAGCAGCGTCGAGGCGTGGCGCGCCTTGTAGTCGCGCACCGGCTCCAGCACCGCGATGTCGGCCCATTTGCCGGTTGCCGGTGGCGCGCCGTTCTCCTTGAGCATCTTGCGTACGCCCTCGCGCAGCGCCCGCAGCTCACCTGCCTTCGCGCCGACGACGTTGCGCGCCATGATCGAGGAGGACGCCTGCCCAAGCGCGCAGGCCTTCACGTCGTGGGCGAAGTCCGTGACGGTATCTCCGTCCATCTTCAGGTCGACGGTGACGGTCGAGCCGCACAGCTTGGAGTGGGCTGTCGCCGAGGCGTCGGGCGCGGGAAGCCGGCCGAGCCGCGGAATGGTGCCGGCAAGCTCCAGGATGCGTCGATTGTAGACGTCGTTCAGCATTGGTTCCGACACATTCCCGATATTTGCGCTATTTCGATTGATTGCCGCCACGCCCTTCGCAACTATATAGGTGTTGGACGGCAGGCTGGAAAAGGGGGCCGGTCGTCCGGGGGCGGTTCGCTTGGTTCGGCGCAAATGCGCCAGGTGAGGCGAACGCGAAACTCGAGGAGTGCGGCGTCCGTACCGATCAGGGGCTTGAAACCCGGCGGTACAACGAGCCGTGGCCACCCCGGTGACACTCCCGGCGCCGATTTCGCGCCGGGTCGAACGGAGAGACCGTCATGGACGCCGTCGTCAAGAACTTTCCGAAAGCGCCTGCAAGCGAAAAGGCTGAGCTGTCCGAGCACGTGCGTGCCGCGCCGGCGCCGTTGCTTCCGCGCCCTTCGCGCCAGGAGGCCGAGGCCGCCGTGCGCACGCTGCTCGCCTATATCGGCGACAATCCCGACCGCGAAGGCTTGGTCGAGACGCCGAAGCGCTTCGTCAACGCCTATGAGGAGCTGTTCGCCGGCTACCAGGAGTGCCCGGCCGACGTGCTCGACCGCACCTTCTCGGAGACCGGCGGTTACGACGATCTCGTGCTGGTGCGCGACATCCCGTTCTATTCGCATTGCGAGCATCACGTCATGCCGTTCACCGGCAAGGCGCACATCGCCTATGTGCCGACCGGACGGGTCGTGGGCCTCTCGAAGATCGCGCGGCTGATCGATGTCTATGCGCGCCGCCTGCAGACGCAGGAGCATCTCACCTCGCAGATCGCGACCGCGATCGACGAGATCCTCAAGCCCAAGGGCGTCGCCGTGATGATCGAGGCCGAGCATACCTGCATGTCGATGCGCGGCGTCGCCAAGCCCGGCTCGCTCACCATCACCACCCAGTTCACCGGCCTGTTTAGCGATCCGCAGGAGCAGGTGCGCTTCATCACGCTGGTCCGTGGAGGCCAGCGTTAACGTCGCGCGGGTCGCGCGCGAGGCTTGTCCCTTGTCCGACCAATCCCCGTTTGCCCAGCCCGGCTCGACCGAAAGCGTCGAGGAAGGCCGCGCGCTCACGCCGAAATTCGACGCCGACGGGCTCGTGACCTGCGTGACGACCGACGCCGCGAGCGGCGAGCTGCTGATGGTCGCGCACATGAACGCGCAGGCGCTCGCCAAGACCATCGAGACCGGCGAGGCGTGGTACTTCAGCCGTTCGCGCAAGGCACTGTGGCGCAAGGGTGAGACGTCGGGGCACGTGCAGCGCGTCGTCGAGATGCGTATCGACTGCGACCAGGACGCCGTGTGGATCCAGGTCGCGCAGGTGGGACCGGGCGCATGCCACACCGGGCGGCGTTCCTGCTTCTATCGCGCGGTGCCGCTCGGCAAGGCGCCGGACGCTTCGCTCGTGCTCGAATTCCGCGCCGACAAGGCCTTCGATCCGAAAGCGGTCTATCGCGATTGATCGAAAGCAGCGCCGCGCGTTGCGTCGGCGTTAACGACGCCTATCAAGGTAAATTCCGGTCTTTGATTGAGCGTTGGCGCGCTTGCGCTTATTTTCCCGCACTCAGATCGGCGCGCGGCGCGATCCGCATGCCGGAGGCCATCTCGAATCCAGCGGGTAAACATCATGCGTGTTGTTCCGAGTGCTGCTCTCGCCGCCGCGCTTGCGGCGTTCGCCATTCCGACCGGCGCCAGCGCCGGCTGCGCCAACTGCTATGCTCCGCCGCCCTGCGTCACCTGCTATCAGCAGCAGGTCATTCCGCCGCAGTACCGCACCGTCGAGGAGACCGTGCAGGTGTCGCCCGGCCGCGTGATCGCGCATCGCACGCCAGCCCGTTACGAGACCGTGATGGTGCCGAAGACGGTGCTGGTCGAGCCGGAAGGCGTGCAGTACGAGCAGATCCCGCCGCAATACGCGACGCGTCAGCGCGTCGAGATGGTCGCGCCGGCGCAGACCTACATCGTGCCGGTGCGTCCGCGCTGCGGCAATTGCGGCTGGTAAACGCCTGATCTGCTTCCTGTTATCGACGGCCGGGCCCTGCAGCCCGGCCGTTTTTGTTTGCGGCCTGCGGTCGAAAAGTTCCTGCCTCCCATGCTGTTCGGCCGCGGCCTGAGATTTATCCAAAGGCCATCGCAAATTGCTTTGCATCGCAACCGGTAGGTTATAACTTCGGGCAGGTTGTGGGGGGTACGATGCGTCAGGTCCGCGGGTCCAAGACGTTCTGCGTCTTGCTGGTCAAACCGACACACTATTGCGATGACGGCTACCCGATCCGCTGGTTTCGCTCGAACATTCCGTCAAATTCGCTCGCCTGCGTGTCCGGCATTGTCGACATGTGCGCCCGCCAGAAGGTGCTCGGACCCGATGTCGAGATCGAGGTTCATTCCTTCGACGAGGCGAACACCCGCATCGATCCCCGCAAGCTGGCTCGCCTGA
>CAYZMR010000011.1:0-40327 GCA_964479515.1 uncultured Hyphomicrobiales bacterium
CGCTCGTGACGCTGGTCGCGGTGATCGGCGCTTATTTCGCCGCCGACGGCCTGCAGGCGAGCGGCTTCATGGCGGTGTTCGTGTTCGGCATCGTGCTCGGCAACAAGGGTTCGTTCGGCTTCGCAATGGCGCAGGGCGAGCAGGACAAGCTCGACCATTTCGTGACCACTACTGCCTTCATCATGCGGCTGTTCATCTTCCTCCTGCTCGGCTCGCAGGTCGATTTCGGCCTGATGCGCCAATACGCGGTCGGCGGCGTCATCGTGGTCGCGCTGTTCATGCTGATCGCGCGACCGCTGACCGTGTTCCTGTGCTGCCTGCCGGATCGCCGCGCGCGTTGGAGCTTCAACGAGATGCTGTTCATGTGCTGGACGCGCGAGACCGGCGTCATCCCGGCCGCGCTCGCGGGACTCTTGCTCGGCATGAAGGCGCCCGGCGCGCAGATGATCGCGTCGGTCACCTTCATTGCCGTCCTGATGACGATCCTGATCCAGGCGCCGACGACACGATGGCTCGGCGGCAAACTGGGGCTGCTGGAGACGAAGTAGGGCCTACGCTATCGCGCGGGCGCGCCGGCTGCGGCGCGCCGGTGGAAATGGCTCAAGAAAGCCCGCGTCGCCGGTTCGGACGGATCGTCGATCACCTGCGCCGCCGCGCCTTCCTCGACCACGAGGCCGTCGCGCATGAAGACAACGCGGTTCGCCACTTCGCGCGCGAACGCGATCTCATGCGTCACGATCACCATCGTCATGCCCTCGGCAGCCAATGATTTCATCACGCTCAGTACTTCGCCGACAAGTTCCGGGTCCAACGCGGAGGTCACTTCGTCGAACAGCATCACCTCCGGCGCCATGGCGAGCGCGCGCGCAATCGCGACGCGCTGCTTCTGTCCGCCCGACAGCCGACTGGGATGTTGCTCCGCCTTGTCGGCAAGACCGACCTTCGCCAGCAGGTCTTGCGCCAGCGCTTGCGCATCGGCCTTGCGCATCCCTTTGACGGTGACCGGGCCTTCCATGACGTTGCCAAGCGCGGTCATGTGAGGGAAAAGATTGAAGTGCTGGAACACCATGCCGGTATTGGCGCGGAACCGCGCCAACGTGGCGGCATTCGGCATCCGTTGCGGGAAGCTGAAGCTGTGCTCGCCGACGCGCACGCGGCCGCTGTCCGGCACGACCAGGAGGTTGATGCAGCGAAGCAGCGTGGACTTGCCCGATCCGGACGGTCCGATCACCGCCACCACGGCGCCCGGCGCCACGGTGAGATTGATGTTGCGCAGGACCGTAAGCGTCCCGAACTGCTTGCGCAGGTCCGCGACCTCGATCTTGCTGTTTGCTGCGGTCACGGCGGGCTCAGTCGCTCGTGGCGAGCTTGCGCTCGCCGACGTGAACCAGCAGCGTCAGCGGGAACAGGATGGCGAAATAGATGACGGCTACGGCCGTGTAGAGTTCGAGCGGCCGGTAGCTGTCGTGCGCGGCGATCTGCGACTGATAGACGAGATCGGGCACCGCGATGACCGAGACCAGCGACGTGTTCTTGAACTGGATGATCGACTGATTCATCAAGGGCGGCAGCATGCGCTTGAATGCCTGCGGCAGCACGATGCGTCGCATGATTTGGAACGGAGTCATGCCGATCGCCGCGCCCGCCTCCGACTGACCCGCGTCGATCGAAACAATGCCGCCGCGAATGATTTCGGCGTAGAACGAGCCGCCATAGAGCGACAGCGCGACGACGGAGGCCGACACGGCCGACATTTCGAGGCCGCTCAGCACCGGCATTGCGTAATAGAACCAGATGAGCTGCACCAGCAGAGGCGTGCAGCGGAAGAATTCGACGTAGGCGGATGAAAGCCACCTCAGGGCACGCAAGCGCGACAGCGTTCCAAGCCCGGCCAGCAGGCCGATCAACAGGCCGAACACCACGATGGCGATCGTGAACGCGACGGTGACGCCGAGACCCTGCAGGAAGAGCCAGCGATAGCCCCAGAGGATCCCGAAGTCCCACTTATACATTCAGGTCCCCGGCGCGGCGCGCGCCGCTTAAAGTGAGATGCCGGCCGGCATGTCGGACTCCTTGACGCCGACCAGCTCCATGTTGGTGATGATGGCGTTGCGGATGAAGCCAAGCCCCTTGTTGAAATCGATCCAGGTGTTGACGAAGTCGCGCAAGGTCTTGTCCTCCTCGCGCCGGAATCCGACGTTCGAGGTCGTGGCGAAGACCGGCGTCGGCACGAGCAGGTCGCCGATCGACGGGTTCTTCGTCCTCACCGTCAGCGACAACATGAGAATGAGGCACTGGGCGTCGACGCGGCCGGACTGCAGCGCGGCGGTGGCGTCGTCCGCGGTCTTCAGCCGCGAGATCGTGGCCTTCGGGCACAGCCGCGTTACGACCGCGTCATGCGACGATCCCGCATCGACCGCGATCTTCACGTCGGGCGTGTTCATCGCATCCCAGGTCTTCGGCCCGAAACCCTTTTTGGTCAGCATCGTGAAGGCGTTGTTGAACACCGGCACCGAGAAATCGATCACGAGCGCGCGCTTCGGCGTCGGGTTCAGGCCGAAGAAGAGATCGATCTTGTCGGACTGGAGATCGAGCACCGTATTGCCCCAGGTCGACTCGATGTATTCGGGCTCGGCGTCCATCTCGGTGGCGAGCGCCTTGACCATGTCGATGTAGAAGCCGCGCCATTGGCCGGTGGTCAGGTCCTTGTGATAATAGGGCGCGCCGCCGGCGATCACCGCCGTTCGAAGCTTCTTGGTGCGCCGGATTCGCTCGAACGAGCTCTCCTTGGCGGTCTCGGCGGCCGCGCGAGCGGTCGAGGATGCGGCCGCAAGAACCGTTGCGCCCGCGGTGGCCAAGAACGCGTCACGACGATTGATCATCTTCGATTATCCTCTTGATTCTCTTGCGGCTCTGGTCAGCAAGGACGTTTTGCCATGCATGACGGGCGCTGCGCCATGCGACATCTAACGCGCATTCTCGACGGGGCGTCAATATTGAGCGCTGGACGGCGCACGCTGCCGGTTTCGAAAGGATCGATGCGCCCGGCGCGATCTCGTGGACGATCTCGGCCATCGCGCGGCCTGTGTTATCGGCGCCGTCGGAACGACCGCATCGTTATCGGAGCTTGAGAGGTGACCGCCATCGTCGGAAGCGCCGCCGCCGCTGCGCCGCAAGATGGCCAGCGTCACATTTGCGCTTCGCGTTCCAGCGCGGATCGGTTCTCGAGGCAGTAATATCCGGCGAGTCTGCTCAAGACCTTCGCGCGCATCCAGTCGTTGAGGATGCGGCTGACATTCTCGCGCGCGATGCCGGCCATCGCCGCAAGGTCTCCCTGGGTGACCTTCTGGCGCACGAGGATGCGTCCCGCTCCAACATCCTTGCCGAATGCTTCGGCGAGGCCGAGCAGCGCCTGGGCAACGCGGCCCTTCAGCGACAGAAAGCTCATGGCTGCCACAACCGTGTTGGTGTCGCGCAGCCGGCGCACGAGAAGCAGCACGATATGCCGATAAACGTCGGGGTGCGCTTTTGCCGCCGCTTCAAACGAGGCGCGACTGATGAAGCTGAGCTCGGAATCCCGCGCCGCCACCACCGACGCCGACCGCGGCTGCGTATCGATGACTGCGAGTTCTCCGACGAGCGCGCCCGGACCAAGAATCGCCAACACGCGTTCGCCCCCGGCCGGCGATACGACGCACACCTTAAGCAGGCCTTGCTCGATCCGGTAGCAGCCGTCGGCCGGGTCGCCGGCGGTGAACAGCGTCTGGTCCGCCTTGAGGCGATGAATGCGAGCGCCCGCGAAAAGTGCCGCCGCGATCTTTGCCGGCAGAACCGACAGCAGATTGTCCGGACGAGCAGCAGGTTCCGCCATCTGGGTTCCTCGGTTGGTCGAGTCGGGATGCAGGATAGCGGATGGCACAGGCGCGTGAGAACCCCGCGCATAAGGTAGATGGGATGAGCACAACTTGAAGTGTGCGGTCGTTCTGCGACCCTTGCGGCGACACGATACGGCCTCTCGCGGGGACGCGGATTTCGGCCCTATCCGTCGCGAGCACGCATGGACATACTGGATGACAGTGAGCAAGCCGGGGGAACTGGCCGATGTCGCGACTGCGCGATCTGATCAGACGCGAACCGAAGCGTGGTCTAGCGATTCCGTTGTCGCTCGACCGGCCGCTCTCCGCAGGAATCGTCTCCAGCGATCCCCGGGTTGCGCGACGCCAGCGCTGCGTCAACGCGGCAGCCTATGTGAGCGTGTTGAGCGGCGTGTCCTACATCGCGCTCACGTCGGTCTACGATCTGCGCGGTCTCCTGCCGCTCAATATCTACAACGTCCTGCTGGTCATCGTCGGCGTGGCGCTGCCGTTCCTGCATCGGTATGGCGAAAATCTCGCCGCGATCGTGCTCGTTTCCTTCGTCAGCGTCGGGCAGCTCTACGTGGTCTGGATGCTTGGGCTGACCAGCAATCTGCACATTTTCTACCTGCTCGGCGGCGCTTCCTTGTTCCTCTTCGGCATCCAGAATTTGAAGCTATTCGCCGGCTTCTTCATCTGCATTGCGTTGGCGTTGGTGGTTGCGCTCAATTTCGCGCCCGTCGATGGGCTGCTTCTTCCGGCCGATACGCGCCTGCGCGATATGATCTCCAGTCAAACCATGCTCAGCGTTCTGCTGATCAATGCCGTCATCATCTTCTATGCACTCACCTTGGTGCACGTCGCGGAGACAAGCCTGGAGCAGGAACACGAACGCTCCGAGGCCTTGATCGCCACCGTGATGCCGGACGCGATAGCGGCGCGCCTCAAGACGAGCGAAGAGAGAATCGCTGATCGCATCGATACCTTGAGCGTGGTGTTCGCCGATCTTGTCGGCTTTACGCCCGCCGCGCACGATCTGCCGCCCGAGGAGGTCGTCGGATTTCTCGACACTCTTGTGCGTACGTTCGACGCGCTTGCCGAGCAGTGCGGCGTCGAGAAGATCAAGACCGTCGGCGACTGCTACATGGCTGCCGCGGGCTTCGATGGGCGCGCCCATGAAGGCGCGGTCGCGATCGGGCGCTTTGCGCTGGCGATGTTTCGGGCCAACGCCGCGCACGGGCCGCTCGGTAGCGGCAAGCTCGATCTACGCGCGGGGATCCATTGTGGTCCGGCGACCGCGGGCGTGATCGGCGAAATGCGCTTCTCGTACGATGTGTGGGGCGATGCGGTGAACATGGCGGCGCGCATGGAGTCACACGGCTTGCCCGGGCGCATCCAGGCAAGCGAAGCGTTCCGCGTGTTGACGGCGCAAGAATTCGCGTTCGAACAACGTGGGACGGTCAAGATCAAAGGTATTGGCGATGTGACGACGTATTTCCTCAGCGGCGAACTGCGGGCGAGTTGATCGGCTGCCTGGAACACTCACGCATTCGGATCGTCGGCGTTCGGGTAGAACAGCTGCTCGCCATTGATCTTGAAGCCGGAGATCGCTTTTTGGCCCTCCGCGGAGATCAGCCAGTTGATGAACTGCTGACCGAGCTCCGTCTTCACCGCCGGATGTTTCTTCGGATTGATCAGCATGACGCCGTACTGGTTGAACAACCGTCGATCGCCTTCGACCGTGACGCCAAGATCCCCGCGATTCTTGAATGCGAGCCAAGTCCCGCGGTCCGACAACACATAGGCGTTCGATGCCGATGCGATGTTGAGCGCGGCGCCCATGCCTTGGCCGATCGATTTGTACCAAGGCCCTTTTTCCTTCTCGATGTCGATATTGGCGGTCTTCCAAAGATCCAGTTCGGCAATGTGAGTGCCGCTACGGTCGCCGCGCGAGATGAACGGTGTGCCCTTGTCCTTGATCGCCTTGAGCGCCGCGACGATATCGTGGCTGCCCTTGACGCCGGCGGGGTCGCTTGCGGGTCCGATCAAAACAAAGTCGTTGTACATGACCGGGTAGCGCTTCACCCCAAAGCCTTCCGACAGGAATTTCTCCTCCGCTGCCCTCGCATGCACGAACACCACGTCAGCATCGCCACGCCGCGCCGTGTCGAGCGCCTGGCCGGTTCCTTGGGCGACGACTCTCACATCGATGCCGGTCTTCTGCTTGAAGATGGGGAGGAGATATCCGAACAGGCCGGAGTCCTGCGTAGAGGTCGTCGAAGCGACAATGATGGATTTGTCCTGCGCGCTCGCGGGAGCGGCCAATGCCGCCATAACGGTCGCGATGATGAGTGCCCGGCGTGTCAACATGCGGCGTCTCCGTGGAGTCAGACCAACAGGTCTCCGGCAATGAACGAGCGGGCCTCGGGGGTCCTGGGGCAACTGAAAAACTGCATCGCATCGGCGCGCTCGACCACGCGGCCACGATGCAAGAAAACGATCTCCCCCGCCAAGCGCCTGGCTTCGCCGAGATCATGCGTGCTCATGACGATTTTGACCCCGCTCGCCGCGACGCAGCGGATAGCATCTTCGATCGCCTTGGTCGAAGCCGGGTCCAGGCTCGCCGTCGGCTCATCGAGAAAGAGCACGGCCGGATCGCGCGCCAGCGCGCGTGCAAGCGCGAGCCGCTGCTGCTCCCCACCCGACAATCGGCGCGCCGGGCGCTTGCCGAGGCCTTGCAGGCCAACGCGCGCGAGCAAGTCCTCCACCCGCTGACCGCGTTGCGACTTTGGGGACCCTGCCGCGCGAAGCGCATAGCTCAGATTACCCGCCGCCGAGCGGCGGAGCATGGCGGGACGCTGGAACACGAATGCGCGACGAAGAGCAGGCGACGTCTCGCGTCCGCCCCATGTGACGCGACCTTGCGTCGGCGCCAACAGGCCCATCGCGGCACGCAGAAAAGTGGTCTTCCCGGAGCCGTTTGGTCCGATGATCAGCGTCGGGGCACCGGGTTCGATTTGCATCGTGATGCCGTCGAGGATGGTCACGCCTCGCTCGCTCACGCTCATCTTCTCGAAACGGATTGGGAGATCGGAGTTGCTCGCGCGCATCGTCATCCGGCGATGCTTTCGCCAACGCTGCGAACGAGCCATGCGAGTGCGTTGACGGCGATCACGATGACGATCAGCACCGCGCCGAGGCTCATCGCGAGCGACAGATCGCCCTTCGATGTTTCAAGCGCGATCGCCGTGGTCATCGTCCTGGTAAAGCCTTCGATATTGCCACCGACAATAATGATGGCGCCGACCTCGGCCGCCGCACGACCAAACCCGGCGAGAACCGCCACCACCAGGCTGAAACGTCCCTCCCAGATCAACGTCGTGACGCGGCCCAGGGGCCCGACGTTCATTGCAGTCAACTCATCGCGATATTCCGCCCACAAGTCCTCGATCGTCTGGCGTGCCAGCGCGGCGATGATCGGCGTCACCAGGATCGTCTGCGCCAGGATCATCGCCGAAGGCGTGAAAAGAAGGCCGAACGAGCCGAGCGGACCGGAACGCGACAGCAGTAGATAGACCGCGAGGCCGACGACCACCGGCGGCAACCCCATCAAGGCGTTCAGCAGCACGATGACGCCCTCTCGTCCGCGAAAGCGCGTTAGCGCGATGAGCGCGCCGAATGGAACGCCGATCAGGGTTGACGCCGTGACCGCGGTCAGGCTCACGATCAACGACAATCGAACGATTGCGAAGAGCGGCGGATCGCCGGTTAGGATCAATTGAAACGGTGAGAGGTCTGGATGCATCGTGGACGGCGTACCATACACAATGTTCGGTCGCGAGTGGCCGCGGGGCAGCGCCCAGCACCGCGCCCGCCATCGCCGCAGGGCTTCCGCTGTGGCTGAAACGTCCAGAGTGTTAGGGAGCCTCGTCATGCCGGTGCGGACGCCCGCGGTGATGATCCAGGGCACCGGCTCGAACGTCGGCAAGTCCACGCTGGTCGCTGGCCTCGCGCGCGCCTTCGTCCGGCGCGGCCTGAAGGTCGCGCCGTTCAAGCCGCAGAATATGTCGAATAACGCGGCGATCACGGCGGATGGCGGTGAGATCGGCCGTGCGCAGGCCGTGCAGGCGCGCGCCGCCCGCATCGCCCCGAGCCTGCACATGAATCCGGTGCTGCTGAAGCCAGAGACCGACACAGGCGCGCAGGTGATCGTTCAAGGTCGGCGCGTCGGGACGTTGCGCGCGCAGGCCTTCACCAGCCGCAGGGCAGAGCTGATGCCGGCCGTCCTCGACAGCTTCGCGCGCGTTTCGCGCGAGGCCGACATCGTGCTGGTCGAAGGCGCCGGCAGCCCCGCGGAGGTGAACCTTCGCGCAGGCGACATCGCGAACATGGGCTTCGCGGCGGCAGCCGACGTGCCGGTGATTCTTGCGGGCGACATCGACCGCGGCGGCGTCATTGCGAGCCTTGTCGGCACGCATGCGGTGCTGGAGCCGGAGGAGCGTACGCGCATCCGCGCCTTCCTCGTCAACAAGTTTCGCGGGAGCGTGCGCCTGTTCGACGGCGGCATCGCGACGATCGAGGCTGCGACCGGATGGCCTTGCTTGGGCGTCGTGCCGTGGCTTCCGGAGGCCGCGTGGCTGCCGGCGGAAGATGCACTTGATCTCGCGCGCGATGCGCGGTCTGAAAGCGCCGCGCTGACGATCGCGGTGCCGATGCTGTCGCGGATCGCCAACTTCGACGACCTCGACCCGCTCGGCATGGAGCCCGGCGTCCGCCTCGTCTTCGTGCGTCCCGGCGAGGCGCTACCCGGCGACGTCGATCTCGTCATCCTTCCGGGAACGAAGTCAACGATCGGCGATCTTGCCTTCCTGCGCCGGCAAGGCTGGGACATCGATCTGAAAGCGCATGTCCGGCGCGGCGGGCGCGTGCTCGGCCTGTGCGGCGGCTACCAGATGCTCGGGCGCACGATCGCCGACCCCGATGGCGTCGATGGCTCGCCGGAAACCGTCGACGGGCTGGGCCTGCTGGACGTTTCGACGGTCATGACCGCGGAGAAATCCACCAAGCCGGTCACGGGCCAGCATTGCGCGACCGGTGCGGCAATCTCCGGCTACGAAATCCATCTCGGGACGACCGATGGGCCCGATTGCGCGCGGCCGGTGGTTACGATCGAAGGTCGGCCGGACGGCGCCATCTCGGGGGACCGCAAGGTGCAGGGGACCTATGTGCACGGACTGTTCGGTTCGGATGCGTTCCGTCGCGCCTTCCTGGCGGATTTCGCGGTTGCCTCGGAGCTGATCTACGAAGAGAAGGTCGAGCGTGCGCTCGATGCGCTCGCCGATCATGTCGAAACACACCTCGATCTCGACCGGATTCTCCAGATCGCGCGGGAACGCACCGGGGTTGCCGAGCAGCACGTCACCGGCTCACGCGCTCGATCTCCGCAGTGAGCCGGTCGAGCGCTTCGGCGAGCATCGGCCCGCCGCATACCGTCAGCCGCTCGGGCACGATCAGCCGCTTCTCGGGCGGATAGAGCTTCTCCAACGCCGGATGCAACAGGAATGCCTGACCTTGGTCCTCGGCGAAGGAGCTGTTGTCCGCGAGCAGGATGAGGTCCGGTTTCATTTTGACGATGGCCTCGAGCGAGGCAAATCCGCCGGACCTCACGCCGATCTCGGCCGCCGCATTGGACAATCCGGTCGCGGCAAGCAGCGAGCTCAAGAGGCTGTCCTCGCCCGACACCCAGCCACGGCGCGCGAGCGACAGCACGCGATAATGCGTGCGCGCCGCCGCGGCCTTCGCGCGCGCGATCGCGGCGTCGAGGTTGGCAACCTGCGCCTCCGCGCGGTCGCGATGCCCGACGACGTCGCCCATGCGCAGCATCTGGCGCTTCGCGTCATCGAGCGAATCCGCGACATCGAATTCGGCGACGCGAAGGCCTTTGTCCTTGAGGAGTTCTCGCGTCGCGCGCTTGGTAAAGCGCCCCGCAACAACGACATCCGGCTTGAGAACCAGCACGTCCTCGGCTTCGCCCGACAGAAGCGGATACTTGGCGGCGTCCGCGGCCGCCCATGATCGGGCAGGATCGCGCGCATAAGGGCTGAGCCCGACGATCTGCTCGGGGTCGGCGAGCTTCAGGAGAAGCTGGTCGGTGCAGACGTTGATCGACGCGATCCGCGGTTGATCCGCCGCGTGCGCCGCAAGGCTGCAGGCTAGCAGGGCCAAGCCTGCGAGCGCGGACAGGACCGGATGCTTGGTCAAGATGGCACCCAAGGAACGATCACGGGTTTGCCCTCGTGCTCGGCACGGAAGGCCCCAACTCGGAAGACATCGGCCAGCGTCGCCGACGACAAGGCTTCGTGCGGAGCGCCGCTCGCGACCAGCCGCCCCTCTTGCAGGACGAGCACTGTGTCGGCAAACCGCGCCGCAAGGCCGAGATCGTGCGTCACGACGAGCGCGGTGGTGCCAGCCTCGGTGGCGTTGCGCAGGAGCCGCATCGTTTCGATCTGATAATGCGGGTCGAGCGAAGCGGTCGGCTCATCCGCCAGGATGACCGGCGCTTCGACCGCGAGCACGCGCGCCATCACGGCGCGGCTGCGCTCGCCGCCGGAGATCTCGGTTGCGGGTCGATCGGCAAGCGACGTGATATCCGTGGCCTGCATCGCGCGCTCGACCGCCTCGGCATCGCGTGGCGCGAGACGCGAGGGGTCCGTCGCGCCATGCGGATAGCGTCCGAGCGCGACGATGTCGCGCACGGGGAGCGGCCAGTGCACCGCGTGTCCCTGCGGCAAATAGGCCATGCGTCGCGCGCGTTCGGACACGCTGAGCGATGCGACGGTGTCGCCCCCGACGCGCGCCGTTCCGTCGGCCGGCAGGAGCCCGGCAAGCGCGCGCAGAAGCGTCGTCTTGCCGGCGCCGTTGGGTCCGACCAGCGCGGCGAGACAGGCGCGCGGCAGGGAGAAGGAGACGTCATCGATCACGACGCGTCCGCTGAGCTTCACGCAAAGCCGGTCGGCGACGATGTACGGACTGTTCATCCGATCCCTCCGCCAAGCGAGCGCCGCTCCCGCACGATGAGGTAGAGGAAGAACGGCACGCCGATGATCGCGGTCAGCACGCCGACCTTGATGTCCGAGGTCGACGGGATGATCCGCACCGCGATGTCGGCGGCGAGCAGCAGCGCGGCGCCGGCAAGCGCGCTCGGCAGGAGCAGCCGGGCCGGGTCGTAGCCGACCAGAGGCCGCACCAGATGCGGCGCGACGAGCCCGATGAATCCGATCGTTCCGGCGACGGCCACGGAGGCGCCGACGCCAAGCGCTACTCCGGCGATCACGAGGAGGCGCAGCTCGGCGACATTGACGCCGAGGCTTTGCGCCACCTCTTCGCCGAGGCTGAGCGCGCGGAAGGCATCCCGTCGCATCACGAGAAGCACGGCGCCCGCCACGATGAAGGGAAGCGCGAGCAGCACGTGGCGAAAGCTGCGATCCTCAAGCGAGCCGAGCAGCCAGAAGGCGATCTCCAGCGCCGCGAAGGGATTGGGCGCAAGGTTCATGGTGAGCGCGGTCGCGGCACCCGCAAGACTTGAGATCGCAAGGCCCGTGAGGATGAGAAGCAGCATGTTGGCGTTGCGGCCGGCTACCGCGAGAAGCAGGAACACCGACACGAACGCCGCGGCGATCGCCGCAGCGGGCAGCGCAAAGGATCGCACATCGGCGAGACCGAGCGCGATGGTCGCGACGGCCCCGAAGGCTGCCGCCTGCGGCGCGCCGAACAGCGAGGGCGCCGCCAGCGGATTGCGCAGCAGACCCTGGAGGGCGGCACCCGACAGCCCAAGTATTGCGCCGATCGCGAGGCCGAGTAGGGCGCGCGGCAGCCGGATTTCCTGGACGATGATGCGCTGCTCTTCGCTCCCGCCTCCGAACAGCGCTTGAACGACGGTGATGGGCGACAGACGCACCGGACCAAAGCCGAGTGAAACGACAAACAGCAGAGCGGTGAGACCACTCAGCACGAGTGCGGCCGTCAGGCTGGCATGGGTCGGACGCTTCACGGCTCACCACGTGGCATTGAACCACCGTATATCGCACGTCCCGCCGGCTGCGGAGGGCCAACGCGCGCCGGGGTGTGTCCTGCGGGCAACGGGATGCGCTTCGTCTTCGCCACAGCACGCGCGCGCCTCGCCACAGAATTGACAAACTTGGGCACCGCTCCGTACGATGTTTTTGACGGTTCCCCCAATTGGGGATCAAAAGGGAACACGGTGAGGGCGAGAAATCGCACAATGCCGTGGCTGCCCCCGCAACTGTAAGCGGCGAGTCCTCCGTCATCGTGCCACTGGGATCTCGGGTCCTGGGAAGGCGACGGAGGACAGTGACCCGTGAGCCAGGAGACCTGCCGTCAGCCGTGGTCACACGCGAGCATGTCGGTCGGGGTGTACTGGCAGTAGCCGAACCAAGGGCCTCGTTTTGGTCTGAGGGGAGACTTCGTTCGCGGTGACGTGCCACTGACGTCACACGCCCGAGGTCTCACATGTTTAGTTTCTCCACAACGCGTCGCCACGGCATCCGCCGTGGCCACTTGCTCGCGTCCAGCATGCTCACGGGCTTGCTGGTGCCGCTCTCGCCCATCGGTGCTGCCGCGCAATCGCCTGCGGTCCAGCAGCTGCCGACCATCGTCGTCAGCGCGACGACCATTCCGACGCCAGCCGACCAGATCGCCAATTCGGTGACCGTCATCACGGCCGCCGACATGGAGCGCGAGCAGCGTCGCACCGTGCCGGACGCGCTCGCGACCGTTCCGGGACTGAATGTGGTGCAGCAGGGCGGCCCCGGCGGCCTCACGTCCATCTTCATGCGCGGCACGAATTCGAACCACGTCAAGATCCTGATCGACGGCATCGACGTCACCGATCCGAGCAATCCGGGCCGGCAGTACGATCTCGGGCAGTTGCTGACATCGGACATCGAGCGCATCGAGGTGCTGCGCGGGCCGCAAAGCGGTCTTTACGGATCCGAAGCGATCGGCGGCGTGATCTCGATCACGACCAAGCGCGGCGAAGGCCCGCCCAAGCTCACCGCCTCGGTCGAAGGCGGCTCGTTCGCGACACTCAACGAGACGACGTCATTGAGCGGCGGGACGGATCGCTTCGACTACACCTTCAATGTCGCGCATTTCCGCGCCGGCGCGACGCCGGTGACGCCGCTCGACCTGCTGCCGCCCGGCCGTCAGCGTATCGACGACTCCTACGACAACTGGACGCTGTCATCGCGGCTCGGCGCGAAGCTGAGCGACAACGTCGCAGTCAACTGGGTCGGTCGCTATACCGACGCGACCTACCGCTTCACCGGCGACGATTTCTCGACCTTCCCAAGCACGCCGGCCGCGCAGCAGAGCACGCAGGTCGTGCATCAGTTCTTCACGCGCGGCGAGGCCGTGATCTCGGCCTTCGACGACCGGCTGAAGAGCTATTTCGGCGTCGCGCTCACCGACCACTATAACTGGAACATCTCGCCCGGCGCTGTCCCGACGACCAACACCGGCGACCGCGTCAAGGAGGATTGGCGCAGCGTGGCTTCGCTCCTGCCCGGCCAGACGCTCGTGGTCGGAGCCGACCATGAGACCGAATGGCTGCGCACCGACACCGTCAAGGCGCAGAACGGCAACCAGGGCGCCTTCATCGAGCTGCAGTCTGAGTTCTACAAGCGCGTCTTCGTCGTCGCCAACGCACGCATCGACGACAACGACGCGTTCGGCGAGCACGTGACCTACCGCGTTGCGCCGGCCTTCATCGTTCCGGTCACCGAGACGAAGCTGAAGGCAAGTGTCGGCACCGGCTTCAAGGCGCCGACGCTCAACCAGCTCTATGTCGACTTTCCGGCCTTCGGCTTCTTCGCCAACCCGAACCTCAAACCGGAGGAAAGCTTCGGCTACGATGTCGGCTTCGAGCAGCCGGTGTTCAACGATCGCGTGCGCTTCGGCGCAACCTACTTCCACAACGACATCAAGAACCTCATCACCAGCCAGATCACCGACCCGGTGAACTTCATCAGCACCAACGTCAACATCGGCCGGGCGATGACGGAAGGCGTGGAGTCGTTCCTGGCGGTCGTGGTCTCGCCGCAGTTCCGCGTGCGCGGCGATTACACCTACACCTGGGCGATCGATGCCGACACCGGGCTCGAACTGTTGCGCCGGCCGCGTCACAAGGCGAGCGCGACCGCGACGTGGACGCCGACGGAGCCGTGGCAATTCACCGCCACGGTGCTCTATGTCGGCGACTGGATCGACGGCAATCGCGACTTCTCGGTCCCGCGGCTGGTCCAACCCGGATACACGATCGTGAATCTCGCCGCGAGCTACGCCGTGAACGACAACGCCAAGCTGTTCATGCGCGTCGATAATCTGTTCGACGTCCAGTACCAGGATCCGAACGGGTTCCTTCGTCCGGGGCTCGGCATATTTGGCGGGATCCGTGTTGCCAGCCGGTGAGCGGGCGGCGAACCGGGCTCATAGCCCTCGGGCAACACGGAAGCCAATGTCGGCGCCGCGGTGATCCGGTTGGTCACCGTGGCGGCTGGCCGAGCGGATCTCGGACACGAAGCTGTACCAGGACCCGCCGCGCTGGACCCGCATCGACGCGTCTCCGGCGGGGTTCACCGATCCATCGATCGGCGCGCCGGCATAGTCGTCATGCCAGTTGTCCGCCACCCATTCCCACACATTGCCGTGCATGTCGTGCAGGTCGAAGGCATTGGGCGGGAACGTCCCGACCTTGATCGCCTGCTCGCGGTATTCGCCTTCGCGCTTGCTGCCGTCCTCGTTGAAGTTGGTCTGGAAATTCGCTTGCTCGGGCGTGATCGTCGCGCCGGTCGTGAAGGGCGAGGTCGTTCCGGCGCGCGCCGCGTATTCCCACTCGGCTTCGGTCAGCAGACGATATGTCTTGCCGGTTTTCTGCGACAGCCACTTCACGTATTCGACCGCGTCGTCCCAGGAGACGTTGATCACCGGCTGCTTGTCTTTGCCCCAACCCTCGTCACCGGGACTTGGATTGCCCTGGCAGCCGCCGCCGGCGACGCAGGCCTCCCACTCGGCGAACGTCACCTCGAATTTTCCGACCGCCATCGGGCGCGGGATCGTCACCTGACGCTGCGGCCCTTCAGCCGGGCTGCGGTCCGCCTCGCCATCGGGCGATCCCATCATGAAGCTCCCCGCCGGGATGACGACCATCTCCGGGCACGCCGCGCAGTCACGGAAGGCGTAGGTCGGCTTGAGGATCGGGCCGACGGGCACGGGCGGGCTCTCCGGCTCGGGCGTCTTGTTCACGGTCGCGGTCTGATCGGGCGGCGGGGTCGGCAGCGGGTCCGAGCCGCGCAGTGAGGGCGGCTCGGCGGGCGGTGGCGTTTCGGCGGTCGTGATCGCCCTCGGCGGGCGCGGCTCGAGACCGACCGCCATTCGCACGACGTCGACCATCAGCTCGGCGCCCTTTGGATTGAGGTGGATCGCATCATAGGTAATGCCGGGCTGGCGCGCGGCCGTGACCCAGTCGGCGAGCGCCAATTCGGGATGGCGCGCCTTCAGCGCGCGCAGCCGCTCGTTCACATAGGGAAAGTACCAGCTGTATTTGCTGTATTGCATCGTGGCCGTGCCGTTGTTCGGCAGCAGCTCCGCCGAGAGCTCGCGCAACATCACCCACACGATCTTTTTCGCGCCGCGTCGCTGCAGCGCGGCGAGCATGTCCTCGGCGCCCTTGTCGAAGTAGTCCGCCCAGCGCTGGAAATCCTTCCGGTCCTTGTACCAGAGCGAGTTGTAGCCGAGCGCCACGACGGCGACCGAGCCGACGCTCCCCGGCAATTCGCCGATCGCCTTCGGAATCATGAGCGCGGGACGGCCCATGAAGTTCACCTGCCAGTCGGGCAAGCCTTTCGCGAGCGCGGGCTTGGCGCCAAGCATCACCGAGTCGCTGATGACGAAGAGCTGCTTCGGCCAGGATGGATCGAGCGCGACGCCGGCCAACGCCGGGTTGCGCGGCGGCGGCGGCAACGTGGAGGCGGTCGGTATCTTTTGCGCTTTAGGCTTGACCGCCGGCTCCGCGGTTGGCGCGGCAGCGGTCGGAGCTTGCCGCCTGTTTCGCGACTTCTGCTTGCTCGGAGCGGTCGCTTCCGGCCCGGGGTTCGGAGCAACAAAAATGAACGTGTCACGGCCCGGCTGGGCCTGCGCGCTTCCACACGCCACCAGCGCCGAAACGACGACCGCGCCGGTCATACCAAAATGGGACAACCAGCGCCGGGCCACCGCCCCGCGCAGTGCCCGCCCAACTCCACGCCACATCAGTCAGACCTCACGCCGCACCGCCGCTGCGGAGAACCGTAAGCCAAGCACGGGCGCTTTTGTCAATCTTGATTGAGTCGTGCGTCCACGCGAGCGCGCTCGCCCATGTCCGGAGACGCGCCGTCGGGTCGGAATGCCGCGATCAGTTCCTGACGGTGATGCAATCGATGGCGTTGCGCTTGAAATAGCTGCAGGCGGCCTCGGCGGCGCTCTGATTGAAGCCCGCAAAGCGCGCGCGAAAGAGCTCCTGGCCCGCCTTTAGGACTCGCTCGGTGAACGGATTGGCGTTCGCGAGCACAGCCTTGCCGAGTTCCTGGGCCTGCCGGATCCGCTCCTTGGCTTTCTCTTCTTCGGGATAAGCGCCGACCTGGATGATCCACTCTCCGCGCGCGGCCGTAGAAGCCATGGGCGCGATGCTCGCCGTCGTGAGTTCGCCCGCAGCCGCAGGTGTGGGAATGGCGGGCGTCGTGATCTTCGCCGGCATGACGCGCGCGACCAGATCGGAGCGCTGCTGGCAGTGGCTGCGGACGAGCGGCGTAATGGCGTCGCGCCATACCCGGTAGCCAGCCGGCGTGAGATGAATCCCATCGAGGCTCAGCTCTTCGCGCAGGAAGCCGTCCTCGGTCCTCGCCTGCGATCGGAAATCGACGACGGTCGCCCTGGTCTCCTGCGCGAGCGCCAGATAGGCGGCGTTGAGCTCGGTCACTTTGGGGTTGATCTTGCGCGGGAAGCCCTGCGTGACCGGCAGCACGAGCTGGAGATAGACCTTCGCGCCGGCGTCGCTGAGCGTCGTGATGGTCTGGCGCACGTTGTCGACGATCGTCTCCGTTGGCACGCTCGAGGCGACGTCATTGACGCCGATCATCAGGAACACCGCTGACGGCTTGAGCTTGGTGACGTCGTCGACCCGCCGCAGCACGCCGGCCGAATCGTCGGCCCCGATGCCGCGGTTGGCCACGAAGGGGCAGCCGGTGATCTCC
This sequence comes from uncultured Hyphomicrobiales bacterium, assembly GCA_964479515.1. GTDB lineage: Bacteria > Pseudomonadota > Alphaproteobacteria > Rhizobiales > Xanthobacteraceae > PALSA-894. Next base: position 17,162 of record CAYZMR010000011.1, read on the forward strand.
GACCATTGCGCGCGCTCGGTGAGGCTGTCGCCCAGCATCACGACGCTCGCCGAGGACAGCGTGGTCAACGCGAACATGCCTTCACGGCGTGCGCGATAGCCGGGCTTCTTCGTCGGCAGGCTCGCCTGTGGCTCTTCGGTGCGCGTTGCCGGGGGCGTTGGGGCCGGCTGCGGCTCTCCGGCAAGCGTCGGAACCGGCTCGGCGGGTTGCGGCGCGGGCGGTTGAACAGCGGCGACGACCGGCGCAGGCGAAGCCGTCGGGCGCGCATCCGTGCCGATTGCGGTCCGCACGACCGCGGTCATCAATTCGGAGCCGCGCGGATTGAGATGGATCGCGTCATAGGTGACGCCGGTCACCTGCGCGGCAGCCGACCAGTCGGCGATCGCCATTTCGGGATGGCGCGCCTTGATGGCGCGCAGGCGCTCATTGACGTAGGGGAAATACCAAGCGTAGCGGCGATATTGCATCGCCGCCGTGCCGCCGCTGATGAGGTCGGGCGTGAGCTCGCGCAACGTGACCCACACGATCTTGCGCGCACCGCGCTCCTTCAGCGCCGCCAGCATCTCCTCGACCGTCTTGTCGAACAAGTCCGACCAGCGTTTGAAATTGTGTCGGTCCTTCTCCCACAACGAGTTGTAGCCGAGCGCCACCACGGCGACTGGTCCGGTCGTGTTTTGACGGCGGACATAGTCTTCGAGGCTCTTGCGGATCTGGATAGCGGGCCGACCGTCGAACGTCACCTGCCAGCCCTGGTCGGTCATGCCCTTGATGAAGGCTGGCTTGGCGCCGAGCATCACCGAGTCGGTGATGACATAGACATGCTTCGGCCACGACGGATCGAGCGCCGGCCCGGCCAGTGCAGGTTCGATCGGCGGCGCTACCACCGGTGCCGTCGCGACCATCTCGCGTTTGGTCTTCGCCTGAGAGCCGTCGAATGCCAGCAGCGCAAGCACCGCGGTCAAGATCGCCGTGGCGCCGAACCGTCGGCCGTCGATTTCACTCCACATCTGCTCAAGCCTCATCGAGAAGAGCTCCGATCAGGGCGTCGCCTGCTGGTCGACGCCGGCTGTCGCCCATGCAGGGCAGGTTCAGCGCCAGGGGCCGAAGCGGGCATTGAACTCGCCCGGCGCGGTTGCCTGCGCGTCGTTGACGACGGCCGCGCTTGGGGTGGGACTTGGATTAGGACTTCGACTTGGGTTCGGGCTTGGGCTTGGAACCGGTTCGGCGGTGTCCGCCGCGCTTGGGGTCGCGCTGAGCGGCCTTGCCTGGACGCTCGGCACCGGCGACGCCGGACAATGCTTTTGAACGAGCGGCAACACCGCGTCACGCCAGACTCGATAGCCATCGGGAATCAGGTGAATTCCGTCGATGGTGAATTCGTCGCGCAGATATCCGTCGTCGTCCTTCATGCCGGAACGGAAATCGACGAGCGTAACCTTGCCGCGCTCGGCGAGCTTCGTGTAGGCGGCGTTGAGCTCGTCGATCTTGGGATTGATCTTGCGCTTGAAGCTTTGCGCGACCGGCAAGACGAGCGTCAAATAGACTTGCGCCCGCGCTTTCGTAAGCCGATCGATCGTCTGGCGCACATTGTCGACGATGTCATCGGTCGAAACACCCGACGCGACGTCGTTGACGCCGATCATCAGGAATACGGCCGACGGCTTGAGCTTGGTGACCTCATCGAGGCGCCGCAGCACGCCAGCCGAATCGTCCGAACCGATGCCGCGGTTCGCGACGAAAGGACATCCGGTGATCTCCGACCATTGCGCCCCTTCGGTCAGGCTGTCGCCCAACATCACGACCGACGAGAAGTCGATCTGGCTCAGCGCGAACATGCCTTGGCGGAGGCTGCGGTGGGACGTCTTTTTGCTTTGCTCGGCCGCGGCAACGTGCGCGTTCCCGACCAGAGGCGCGAGGTACAGGCCAGCGGCGAGCGCGGGCATCGCCAATATCGATTGCCAGGATAGAGCCCGCATTTCATCTCCGCTTCGAAATGCCTTGAGGCCGATTTGGCGTTGATCTCCGCACGAAAGAGATCAGATGCCCGTTACCCAGCGACCCCAACTCCCTCGGTTCGAGACTCCGGCCCCAAGCCGCATCATCATAGGCTAGCTGAACCCGGACCTCATGGCATCGGCCGGTCAAGCGACGAAATTGTGTCCGGATCCACCGCGTTCCCGGAACGCGCATGGAAGGCCCGCCGCGCAAGAAAGTTGCCGCTCCGACAACGTCGGCTCAGCAACAGCTAAATTGCGCCTTTCAACGTTAACATTTGGTTGCGGCGGGTCGGTCGGGCGACGCCGCGCGTGCGCGAACCGGCCGATGGCTCACTGAGCCAGGTAGCCGCCATCGATCGCGAGCGTGTGACCGGTGGTCATCGAGGCCGCAGGGCTTGCGAGGAACAGGATCGCGGCTGCCACTTCTTCCGGCTCGACCAGGCGTCCCATCGGGGTCACGTCCTCGATCGCGCGGACGAGCTCCGGCTTCGCCAGCACCGGCGCGATGAAGCCCGTGCGCACCCAGGCGGGCGCCACCGCGTTGACGCGGATATTGTCCTTCGCCCATTCGATCGCGAAGGCGCGCGTCATGTTGACGACCGCGCCCTTGCTCGCCTGGTACGAGATGTTCGGATAGAGCCCTCCTCCCGAGAATCCCATGATCGAGGCGAGATTGACGATCGCGCCGCCGCGTTTGCCCGCGAGCATGTGCCGCGCCGCCGCGCGCGAGCACAGGAAGACGGCGGTCTGGTTGACGGCAATGACCGTGTCCCATTCGGATTTGGAGAGATCGACGGTTGCCTTGCGGATCGAGGCGCCGGCATTGTTGACGAGCACGTCGAGGCGGCCCAAGCGGCCGGCAAGATCGGAAAAGAAACCATCGACCTCGCTCTCGCTCGTCACATCGAGCGCATGAGCATCGGCATGTCCGATCGCGGCGGCAGCGCGCTTTGCCTCCTCCAGATCGCGATCGACCAGCACCGCGTGCGCGCCAGCCGCCACGAAGGCCTCCGCTGTCGCCCGGCCGATGCCGCGGGCGCCGCCGGTGATGACCGCGACCTGGCCGTCGAGGCGAAAGCGGTCGAGCACGGATGTGGTCATGAAATCCTCCCCGGCGCGCCGGTTTTGACGCTTTGCGCGCGCCTTGTTCGGCTCGATACTGCAAGCAAGACGCCGGGCGGGCAATCCGCCTGAGCACCCAAAGGGAGGCTGGTCGTGTTCAAGGATGGCTTGCTCAAATCTCAGCGAATTCTTGTCACCGGCGGCGGCACCGGGCTCGGCAAGGAGATGGCTGCGCGCTTCGTCGCGCTCGGCGCGGAGGTCATCATCTGCGGGCGGCGCAAGTCCGTGTGCGATGCGACGGCGTTCGAATTGGCTGACAAGTTCGGCGGTCAGGTCACGAGCTACGGCGTCGATATCCGCAATCCGGCCGCGGTCGACGAGATGGTCGAGGACATCTTCCGTTCGGCGCCGTTGACCGGGCTCGTCAACAACGCCGCCGGTAATTTCATCTCGCGCACCGAGGACCTGTCGCCCAAGGGCTTCGACGCGGTCGCCAATATCGTGATGCACGGCACGTTCTACGTGACGCATGCGGTCGGCAAGCGCTGGATCGCCGCCAGACAGCGCGGCAGCGTGGTGTCGATCATCGTGACCTGGGTCGACAACAGCGGGCCATTCGTCGTGCCCTCGGCGATGAGCAAGGCGGCGATCGCCACGATGACGCGCTCGCTCGCGGTCGAATGGGGCCGCTACGGCATCAGGCTGAACGCAATCGCGCCCGGGGTGTTTCCGACCGAGGGCGCGGGCAAACGGCTGAGCCCAGGTCAGGATCCCGGCGTGCGCACCGCGAAGGTCAATCCGATGGGCCGGTACGGGCGGATGGAAGAATTGCAGAACCTCGCGACATTCCTGCTTGCGGACGGGTGCGAATGGCTAAACGGCGAGACGATCGCGATCGACGGCGCACAGCATCTGGTGTCCGCCGGCGGGTTCTATGACCTGCGCGAGTGGAACGACGAGCAGTGGAGCGCGGCGCGCGAGGCGATCCGGGCGCAGAATGACAAGGACCGTGCGGCGCGCGGCGCTTGATTCGCGCGTCGACGCGTCGCCGAAAAAGTGGTTCGATAAATCCATGGCCGCTCCGCAATCCGTCGATCTTCCCCGCATCATCGAAGGCATCCGGCGCTGGGTCGAGACCGAAAGCCCGACCCGCAACGCCGTCGCCGTCAACCGCATGATCGACCTCGTCCAGTCCGATGTCGCCGGCCTTCCGCTCGTCACGGAGCGCGTTCCCGGCCAACAGGGACTCGCGGATTCCCTGATCGTGCGGAGCGCCGCCGCGGCGTCCGCCCCCGGCATCGTGATCCTGTCGCATATCGACACGGTGCATCCGATCGGCACGCTCGCAGGACCTCTGCCGTTCCGCCGCGATGGCGAGAAGCTTTACGGGCCCGGTATCTACGACATGAAGGGCGGCGCCTATCTGGCGCTCGATGCGTTCCGCGAGGTCGTGAAAGCCGGCACGGCGTGCTTGCCGATCACGCACGTCTTCACGCCCGACGAGGAGATCGGCAGTCCGACCTCGCGGGAGCTGATCGAGAACGAGGCGCGCCGCGCGCGCTATGTGCTGGTCACCGAGCCTGCCCGCGACGGCGGCAAGGTCGTCACCTCGCGCAAGGGCGTCGGACGATTCGAGATCAAGGCGACCGGCGTTCCGGCGCATTCGGGCTCGCGCCACCAGGACGGCCGCAGCGCGATCAAGGAGATGGCGCGGCAGATCTTGGCGATCGAGGGCATGACGGATTATGCGCGCGGCGTCACCACGACGGTCGGGATGGTGTCGGGCGGAACCGCCGCGAACGTCATCCCGCAGCATTGCTTCGCCAGCATCGATCTGCGCGTGGCCGACGATGCGGCGGGCCATGAATTCGAGGCGAAGATCCTTGGGCTGAAGCCCGTCGATCCAGGGGTGAAGGTCGAGGTGACCGGCGGCATGAACCGCCCGCCATTCGAGAAGACGCCGGCGATCGACGCGCTGTTCCGCCACGCGCAGGCGCTCGCGCGCGACATCGGCTTTACGCTCGAACACACCAGCATGACCGGCGGTGGCAGCGACGGCAATTTCACCGCGGCGCTGGGCGTGCCGACGCTCGACGGCCTCGGGATCGACGGCGATGGCGCGCATACCGAATGGGAGCACGGCTTTGTCTCCTCGATCGCGCCGCGCACGCTGCTGATGCGGCGGCTGCTGGAGACGCTGCAATAGCGTCCTTCAGGAGAAGTGGCGCACCAGCGCAAGCCCCGCGAACAGGCCGCCGACCGATAATCCGACGGACGAAACGACGTAGAGCAGCGCAAGTCCGAGCTCGCCGCGCTCATACAAGAGCGCGGTGTCGAGCGAGAACGCCGAGAACGTCGTGTAGCCGCCAAGGATGCCGGTGGTGAGGAACAGCCGCCAATGCTGCGAGGCGCCGCCCTTGAACGCGAAATAGGCCGCGAGCAATCCCATCACCAGCGAGCCTGAGACGTTCTCGAACAATGTCGCATAGGGAAACGCCGTGCCGATGAGGCGCGCCGACGTGAGGTTGACGCCGTGGCGTAGCGCGGCCCCAAGGCCGCCGCCGAGAAAAACGATCAGAAATCCCATCACCGTCGCTCCTTATCGAAAACGAGCGGCGAGAAAGAAAAGCCGCCCGGCGGCGCGGACGCAGTCCTACCGCCTGTTCACGCGGTAGGAGTCATCAGCCGTTGCGGGCGGTTTCGGGGGACTCCATCCCCATCGCGAAAAGCGTATTCCGGCAGGCATCGCCCGGTCAACGGCGATGCGGCTGGATAGATCAGCGTCATGATTGCTCAAAGCTTGGGCGGATTTATCGCCCTTGTATGCAGGAGCATTCTGGCGGAAATCGGCAAACCGTTTGAAATCCGTCACTTAGACGAATGTGGCCGCTTGGCCTCAATCTTGCTGCGCTCCCTTTCAGGGTTGCAAGATCTGGAGGTCCGCGTGGCTGCCACCATCAAGGCTGAACCCGAAGCGGTGCCGGTCGATCTCACTCGGACCGCGCTCCTCATCATCGACATGCAGCGCGACTTCCTCGAGCCGGGCGGGTTCGGCGAGACGCTCGGCAATGACGTGTCGCTGCTCGGCCGTGCGGTCGGCCCGACCCGTGCGGTGCTCGATGCCGCGCGCGCGGCCGACATGCTCGTGATCCACACCCGCGAAGGGCATCGGCCCGATCTCTCCGATGCGCCGAAAGCCAAGATCGAGCGCGGCCACCCTTCGGTGCGTATCGGCGCGCCGGGGCCGATGGGCCGCATCCTGATCCGCGGCGAGCCTGGCCACGACATCATCCCCGAGCTCTATCCGATGGGCGACGAGCCGGTGATCGACAAACCCGGCAAGGGCGCATTCTACGCGACCGACCTCGACGCGCTCTTACGCAATTTCGGGATCCAGCATCTGTTGGTGTGCGGCGTCACCACCGAGGTCTGCGTCAACACCACGGTGCGCGAGGCCAACGACCGCGGCTATCGCTGCGTCGTGCTGTCGGATTGCTGCGCGTCGTACTTCCCGGAATTCCACGAGATGGGCCTCGCCATGATCAAGGCCCAGGGGGCGATCTTCGGCTGGGTGTCGGATTCGCAGTCCGTGTTGGCGGCCATGGCGCCGCCGGCGCGCAAGCTTGCGGCTGTTTAGGGGCGGATCGGGGTTACAGGGGAGCGGGTCATGGCAACAGAGACTACTTACAAACCGACGATTTGGACGCCGGGAGACTGGAACGCGTTCTTTGGGTTCGGCACCAACATTCTCGTCAACATGCTGGTGCTGACGGGTCTTCTGCGCTTCGTGCTCAAGATGCCGGACTCGCTTGTGTTCGGCCGCATCCTGCCCGCGCTTGGCATGATGATGTGTCTGTCCACCTTCTACTATGCGTGGCTCGCCTATCGGCTCGCCGCCAAGACCGGGCGCAGCGACGTTTGCGCGCTCCCGTCCGGCGTGAGCGTGCCGCACATGTTCGTCGTCACCTTCGTGATCATGCTGCCGATCACGATCAAGACCGGCGACCCGCTGAAGGGCTGGTCGGCCGGCCTCGTCTGGGTGTTCTTCCAGAGCTTCGTGCTGATGATCGGCGGCTTCATCGCGCCCTATATCCGCATGATCACGCCGCGCGCCGCGCTGCTCGGCGCGCTCGCCGGCATCTCGATCACCTTCATCTCGATGCGGCCGGCGCTCGAAATGTTCATGACGCCGGGTATCGGCCTGATTTGCTTCGCCATCATCCTGGTGAGCTGGTTCGGCGGCTACAAGTATCCCATGAACATCCCGGCCGGTCTCGTCGCGATCGCGGTCGGCATGATCATCGCCTGGGGCTCGACCCTGTTCGGGTTCAGCTATGGCGGGATGAGCCTGGCAAACCTTACCGGGGCGTTCGCGAACTTCGGCTTCTCGATACCGCTGCCGGCGTTCGGCACCGTGTTCTCGGGCTTCGAGTTCCTCGGCGTCATCCTGGTGACCGCCATTCCGTTCGGCATCTATGACCTCGTCGAGGCGATGGACAATGTCGAAAGCGCCGAAGCCGCCGGCGACCCCTACCCGACGACCCGGGTGCTGACCGCGGACGGCGTGGTCAGCCTGATCGGCTGCCTGATGGGCAATCCGTTCATCAACGCGGTCTACATCGGCCATCCGGGCTGGAAGGCGATGGGTGGCCGGATCGGCTATTCCGCCGCCACCGGCGTGCTGGTGATCGTGCTGGCATGGTTCGGCGTCATCGCGGTGATGTCGTCGCTGATCCCGCTGGTCGCGATCTCGCCGATCCTGCTCTACATCGGCATGCTGATCGGCGCGCAGGCGTTCCAGGAGACGCCGAAGCACCACGCGCCGGCGATCGTGCTCGCGCTGATTCCGAACATCGCGGCGTGGGGCAAGCTCCTGATCGACAGTTCGCTCGGGGCGGCGGGTACCAACGCCGCCACGGTCGGGCTCGACAAGCTTGGCCAGGTCGGCGTGCTCTATCACGGCCTCGAAGTGCTGGGCGCTGGCGCCATCCTTGGCGGCATGGTGCTTGGCGCCATCGGAGCGTTCATCGTCGACAAGAAGTACGCGGAGGCGTCTTACTTCGCAGCCGCCGGCGCAGTTCTGACGTTCTTCGGCTTCATGCACGGTGAATCGGTCGGCATCGCGGTGACGCCCACGGTCGCGATCGCCTATGCGATGGTGGCGGTGTTCCTGTTCGGCCTGAGCCTGATGCCAGCAGGAGCGGCCGCGCCCTCGATGGCGCACGAGCCGAAGGCGGTGCCCGCCGAATAGGTTGCTGAGGGGCTGAGGGGCGGCGCGGCTTTGCGGTCGCGCCGCCTTTCCTTGTGCGCTCCTGGCGATCCATCAAAACTTTCCATATCGACTGAAAAGCTAATTCGATCAATGGCTTGTTGATACGCCCGCAGGCTGCGGCGACGTGGATTCTTGACTTCCGGTGCTTGCTCATTCTTATAGCGAATGAACGTTCGCTCTAGTTTACCGCAGGGCAGCAATCCATGCGCCGCGTCAACGTCCAGCTCCAGGCCGACCGCCGCAGCGAAATCCTGGCTGCGGCGCAAGCCTGCTTCGCGCGCTCGGGCTTCCACCAGGCCTCGATGCAGGAGATCTGCGCCGAGGCCGGGATGAGCCCGGGCAATCTCTATCGCTACTTCCGCTCCAAGGAAGACATCATCGCGGGGATCGCCGAGCGCGACCGGGCCGAGACCGCGCAGCAATTCGCCGCGCTCGGCTCCGGCGACTTCTTCGACGGGCTCGCGGCGCTCGCGCATCACCACCTGGTCGAGCGCAGCGTGGAAGAGGTCGCGCTCTGCGCCGAGATCATGGCGGAGAGCCGCCGCAATCCCGCCGTCGCGCGCATCTATCAGGACATGGAGGCGGACGTGCGGGCGCACTTCATCGCGCTGCTGCAGCGCGCCGCGGAGCGGGGCGAAATCCGCCGCGACCTCGATCTCGATGGCGCCGTGACGGTGCTGTTCGCGCTCGCCGACGGCCTGTCTTGGCGCCGGGCGGTCGAGCCGTCGTTCAACGCGGCCGCCGTGATGCCGCTGGTCCTCGGCATGGTGCAGCAACTGCTCAACCCCGCGATGGCTCATGACAAGCTTGGGAGTGCGCAATCATGAAGGCTGCCCGTATCGCGGCGGTTGGGATCGTCGTTGTGGCGGCGGGCTGGATCGCGTCCGGACATCTGCTGCCGCATGACAGCGCGGAAAGCCGTGCCGCCGTCCGCCCCGGCGAGACCGGTCCGGCGAAGCTGTTCCGCGTCGCCGTCGCCGAGGCAAAGCTCGAGCCGCGCAGCCGCAAGCTCGTCCTCTCCGGGCGCACCGAGGCCGATCGCAAGATGATGGTGACGGCGCGCGGCGACGGCATCATCAGCGAGCTGAAGGTGAGGCGCGGCGATATCGTCAAACAGGGCGACGTGATCGCGATCCTCTCCGACGAGGCGCGCGAGGCGCGCGTCACGCAGGCGCAGACCATGCTGACGCAGCGCAAGACCGAGCTCGAAGCGCGCATGAAACTGGTCGCGCAGGGCACGTTGCCCAAGCTCGAAGCCGTCAACCTCGAGACTCAATTCAAAGCCGCCGAAGCCGGCCTTGCGGCCGCCGAGGCCGAGCGGGAACGCGGCGTGATCCGCGCGCCGTGGGCCGGCGTCGTGAATGACGTTCCGGTCGAGATCGGGCAGGCGGCATTTTCCTTCACCGGTAAGGAAATTGCCCAGATCGCCGCGCTCGATCCGATCCTCGCAGTCGTCGAAGTGGCCGAACGCAAGCTCCAGGGGGTCAATCTCGGCGACGCGGCCGAGATCCGCCTCGTCACCGGTCGAACCGCGACCGGCAAGATCCGTTTCATTTCCAAGATGGCGAGCGCGGCGACGCGCACGTACCGGGTCGATGTCGAGATCCCGAATGCGGATTTGAGCATTCCGGACGGCATCACCGCTGAAGTGACCATTCCGCTGTCGGCCGTTCCGGCCGCGCACGTGCCGCGCTCGGCGCTGACCTTCTCGTCCGGCGGCGACCTCGGCGTGCGCTTCGTGGACGCCGCCAACACGGTCGCGTTCGCGCCAGTGAGCGTGGTCGAGGACGAGCAGCAGTTCATGTGGGTCGGCGGAATTCCCGACGGCGCCCGCGTGATCGTGCAAGGCCAGGATTTCGTGCGCGAGGGCCAGATCGTCGAGGCGGTCGAGGCGCAAGCGCCGAAGACCGCGACACGCTGACGCCGCACGGGTGATCGCCTGATGTCCACGCCTGTCGATTACGCCATCGATCATTCGCGTTTGACGATCGCGGCGCTCGTCTTCCTGCTGATCGCGGGGCTCGTCGCCTATGTGACGATCCCGAAGGAAGCCGAGCCGGACATCAAGATTCCGATCATCTACGTGCTGCTCACGCAGCGCGGCATCAGTCCCGAGGATGCCGAGCGGCTGCTGGTCAAGCCGGTCGAGACCAAGCTCAAGTCCATCTCCAACGTGAAGGAGATGCGCGCGACCGCCTACGAAGGCGGCGCCTACGTGCTGCTCGAATTCGAGGCGGGCTTCGATTCCAAGACCGCGCTCGCGGACGTGCGCGCCAAGGTGGACGAGGCCAAGCACGACCTGCCGAAGGACGCCGACGAGCCGACCACGCAGGAGGTGAACCTCTCGCTCTATCCGGTCATCGTGGTCGCGCTCTCCGGCGATCTGCCCGAGCGGACGCTGTTGCGCATCGCGCGCACCGCCAAGAACGCGATCGAGCAGGCGCCGGGCGTGATCTCCGCCGAGCTGCGCGGCGCGCGCGACGAGGCGGTCGAGATCGTCGCCGAGCCGATGCTGATGAAGAGCTATGGCGTCTCGCTCGAGCAGCTCATCGCGATCACCCAGCAATCGAACAGCATCGTCGCCGCTGGCGCGCTCGAGGGCCCGACCGGCCGCTTCGCCGTCAAGGTGCCGGCGCTGATCGAGCACCCGGAGGACATGCTGAAAATCCCGGTGGCGGCGAGCGCCGGCGCGGTCGTGACGCTCGGCGACGTCGCGCAGGTGAAGCCCACCTTCAAGGATGCCACCTCGGTGACGCGCGTCAACGGCCGTCCCGCGATGACGATCGAGGTCTCCAAGCGCACCGGCGCGAACCTGATCGAAACGGTCGACGGCGTGAAGAAGGTCGTCGAGCAGTTGCGCCAGACCTGGCCCGAGACGCTGCAGGTCTCCTACACGCAGGACAAGTCGAAGATCATCCGGCAGATGCTCTCCGATCTGCAGAACTCGGTCGTGACCGGTGTCCTGCTGGTCGCGGTGATCATCCTGTTCGTGCTCGGCTTCCGCGCCTCGCTGTTCATCGGCATCGCGATCCCGGCCTCGTTCTTGGCGGGGGTCCTTGGCCTCCAGCTCGCCGGCCTCACCGTCAACATCGTGGTGCTGTTCTCGCTCATCCTCGCGGTCGGCATGCTGGTCGACGACGCGATCATCGTGTCGGAATTCGCCGAACGCCGCATGGCGGAAGGCATGGCGCCGCGCGCCGCCTACGCACTTGCGGCAAAGCGCATGGCCGGCCCCGTGACCGCCGCGACCCTGACGCGGGTCGCTGCCTTCTCGCCGCTCCTGTTCTGGCCGGGCGTCGTCGGCGAGTTCATGAAGTACCTGCCGATCACGTTGATCGCGACGCTGTCGGCCTCGCTCGTGGTCGCGCTGTTCTTCACGCCGACGCTCGGCGCGCTGCTCGGCCGCGCCGCGACCGTGCCGCACGACGAGCGTGCCGCCGACCGTGGCTTCTATATGCGCACGGTGCGGCTTGCCTTGCGCTATCCCGGCTCGACCTTGCTGCTGGCGCTCGCGCTGCTGATCGGCGTGCAGACGGCCTATGCCAAGTTCGGCAACGGCGTTGAGTTCTTCCCCAAGGTCGAGCCGGATTACGGCCAGGTCGTCATCCACGGGCGCGGCAACCTCTCGCTCGACGAGAAGGATCGCCTGGTGCGATCCGTCGAGGAGCATGTCCTGAAATATCCCGGGCTGCGCACCGTCTACACGCGCTCGGGCGAGCAGCCGCGCCAGTCGAACGAGCTCAGCGAAGACACGATCGGCGTGATCCAGTTCGAGTTCGCGGATTGGCGCGCACGCCCGCCGGCGCACGAAATCATGGATGGCATCCGGGCGAAGACCGCCGACATCCCGGGCATCGAGGTCGAGGTGACGGCGCCGCGCGCCGGCCCGCCGACCGGGAAACCGATCCAGGTGCAGCTCTCCGCCCTCGATCCCGATCAGCTGCCGGCCGCGGCGAAGAAGGTCGCGGCGATTCTCAGCGGCCGCCCCGATGTGCGCGACGTCGATGACGGCCTGCCGCTGCCGGGCATCGACTGGCGCATCGAGGTGAACAAAGGCGAGGCGGCGAAATACAACGCCAACGTCAACATTGTCGGCACCGGCGTGCAACTCGTCACCAACGGCGCGAAAGTCACCGAGTATCGGCCGTCCGACAATGACAAGGCGGTCGACATCATCGTGCGTTTCCCGCCCGACCGGCGCAGTCTCGACCAGATCGACGAGCTGCGCATCCAGACGAGCGCCGGTCATGTGCCGATCGGCAATTTCGTCTCGCGCGTGGCGGCGCCGCGGGTCGGCAACATCAACCGGGTCGGTGGCGCGCGCGCGATCACGGTCTCGTCCAACGTGGCCGAGGGCGTGCAGAGCGCGCAGGTTCAACAAGAGCTCGCGGCAATTCTCGCCAAGACCGACCTTGGTCAGGGCGTGATCTTCAAGCTCAAGGGCGAGGACGAGGAGCGCGCCAAGGCGGGCGCGTTCCTGCTCAAGGCGTTCGGCACCGCGATGTTTTTGATCTTCGCGATCCTGCTCGCGCAGTTCAACAAGTTCACCTCCGTTCTGCTCGTGCTCAGCGCCGTCATTCTCTCCACCATCGGCGTGCTGCTTGGTCTCATGATCATGGGGCAGGCGTTCGGCGTGGTCATGACCGGCATCGGCGTGATCGCCAATGCGGGCGTGATCGTCAACAATAACATCGTGCTGATCGATACTTACGACCGGTTGCGTCGCGAGGGCGTCGCGGCGTTCGACGCGATCCTCGAGACCTGCCGCGAGCGCGCTCGGCCCGTCGTGCTCACCGCCGTGACGGCGATCCTCGGCGTGCTCCCGATCGCGTTCGGCATGAACGTCGAGTTCCTCAGCCGCGAGATCACGGTCGGCGCGCCGGCGACGCAATGGTGGATCAATCTGTCGACCGCGATCGTGTTCGGCCTCGGCTTTGCAACCGTGCTGACGCTGGTCGTCACGCCGGCCGCCCTGATGGGCATCGCGAACCTCGCCGACTGGCGCGAGCGGCGCAAAGCGCGACGCGCCGAACGCCGGACCGCGCGCCTTGCGGCGGTGCAGCCGGCGGAATAAGACGGGCGCATGCCCGCTGATCCGACGTCGCTCGTCTCGCAAACTCCCGTCATCCCGGTCCTCACCATCGAACGCGTCGCCGATGCCGCGCCGCTGGCGCGCGCGCTCGTCGCCGGTGGATTGCCGGTGATCGAGGTGACGCTGCGCACCAAAGCCGCCCTGGAGGCGATCAAGGCGATCGCCGCCGAAGTTCCAGATTGCGTCGTCGGCGTCGGCACTGTGACGCGCGGAGCCGACATCCAGGCTGCGATCGCCGCAGGCGCGAGATATCTCGTGAGCCCCGGCACGCCGCCTGAACTGGCAGCGGCACTTGCCGATGCGTCCGTCCCCGTGCTGCCCGGTTGCGCCACGGTGTCCGAGGCGATGGCGCTCAGCCTCCGCGGCTTCAAGGTGCTGAAGTTCTTTCCCGCCGAAGCCTGCGGCGGCGTCGCATGGCTCAAATCGATCGCAGCGCCACTGCCCGAGCTGAGATTTTGCCCGACCGGCGGTATCGATCAGCGCAATGCCGCGACCTATCTCGCCTGTGCCAACGTGCTCGCGGTCGGTGGCTCGTGGGTCGCGCCGAAGGACGCGCTTGCGACCGGAGACTTCGGCCGTATCACCGAGCTCGCGCGCGCCGCCGCCGCCTTGCGGCGCTGAGTTCGCGTCGCCCGTATGTCCGTCCGCCGCACCCGCAGCCCGTTCGATTGGTCGGCCGCGGTGATCGCAGCGCTCGCGATCTCGGCCGGCGTCACGGTGTATCTGCGTGACGGCCAGGCGCGCTTTCTGTCGATCCTCACCGACGATCTCGGCTTGTTCGGCGCGATGCTGCCGCGTGTGCTCGCCGGTTGCCTGATGGGCGCGTTCGTGACGCTGCTCCTGCCGCGCGAGGCGGTGGCGCGCTGGGTCGGGGCGGACTCCGGCATCCTCGGCATCCTCATCGCGACGGTGGTCGGCGCGATCCTGCCGGGCGGGCCGTTCACGATCTATCCGGTGGCGGGCGCGCTGCTGGTGGCCGGCGCCGACGCTGGCGCGGCCTGCGCCTTCGTCATCTCGTGGACGCTGCTCGGCTATGCGCGCGCGATCGTGTGGGAGCTGCCGTTCTTCGGCATCGACTTCGTAAGCTGGCGCATCCTGTTCTCGCTGCCGCTGCCGATCATCGCCGGCCTTGCGGCGCGCGCGCTGTGGAAGCTCGCCGCCAAGCGTGAGGGCGCATGAGCCTGCTGGTCGACCTTGCGCTGTGGGTGATCGTCGTGATCCTCGGTCTTGTCGCGGCATCGCGCAGCCAATCGCTCTGCATCGACGCGCTACGTGGTGGCGCGCGCGACTTCGTGCAACTGCTGCCGCGCATCGCGGTCGGCGTGATCGGCTCGGGCTATCTCGCGGCGCTCTTGCCGCAGCCGCTGATCGCCTCCTGGCTCGGGCCGAATTCGGGCATCACCGGCTTCGTGCTCGCCGCGATTGCTGGCGCGCTCACGCCCGGCGGCCCGGTCGTCGGCTTCGCGCTCGCGAGCACGGCGCTCAAGAGCGGCGCCGCGACGCCGCAGGTGATCGCCTATACGATCGCCTGGGCGTTGTTCGCGCTGCAGCGCGTCGTGATCTACGAGGTCCCCATGATGCCGCCACGCGTCGTGTGGCTGCGCGTGCTCGTCTCGCTGCCGCTGCCGTTTCTCGCCGCCTGGTTGGCGCTCGTCGTTGGACGACCGTGAATTAATGCATCGCGGCCGCGGCGCGCGGCATGATGGCGCCGCGGTGGCGGATGACTTGGGCCGCGAGGCTGTGCGCGGCGGCGACGGCGGCGGCCGGTGCTTCGCCATTGAGCCGCGCCGCCAGATAGCCGGCGTTGAAGCTGTCGCCCGCCGCCGTGGTGTCGACCGGCGTGACCACCTCGGGCACCGGGACGCCCTCGCGCCCGGACTTGTCGGCGATCAGCGCGCTGTTGGGTCCGTTCTTCACCACGATTTCGGGGATGCCGAACGCCTGCAGGCGTTCCACCGTCGCCTCCGGATTGGCGTCGCCCCACAGCACCGCCTCGTCGTCGAAGGTCGGCAGCGCGATATCGACGCGCTTGAGCGCCTCGGCGAACACCGTGCGGGTGCGCGCCAAGTCGCCCTTCCATCCGCGCGGGCGGAAGTTGCCGTCGAAGGCGACGATCGCGCCCTGCTTGCGCGCGAGCTCCAGCGCGGCGAGGAAGCGGCCGAGCCCGATGTTGGAATAAAGCGACAGCGTCACGCCGGAGAAATACACCATGCGCGCCGAGAGCAGCGCCTCGGCGAGGACGGCCCAGTCGGCGAGCTCGAACAGCTCGCGCGCCGGCGAGGTGTCGCGCCAATAGTAGAATTTGCGCTCGCCCTTGGCGTCGGTCTCGATCAGATAGAGACCCGGCATCCGCCCCGGCACGCGCAGGATCAGGTCGCTGTCGACGCTCTCGGCCGCCGCAAGCGCCATCAGCTCGTCCGAATAGGGATCGTCGCCGAGCGCGCTCGCGTAGGCGGTCGGAACGCCGGCGCGCGCGAGATACACTGCCGTATTGAACGTGTCGCCCCCATAGGAAAGCCCGTAACGGCCCTCCGGCGTACGCGCGAGCTCCACCATCACTTCGCCGACGCAGATGACGCGAGGCTTCCGGTCCGCCATGAGCTCACCACATGCTGTTGCACGCGACCAAAGCACGCCGTGCGCGGTTTGTCATGGCGCGCTCACGCGCGCGCCCGCTCCACATTGGCGATGCGCGTCGGCACGCCGAATTCGCGCCGGCATACGTCGGCGAGGATCGCAACGCCTTCGCGGATCTGCTGTTTGGTCGGGTTGGCGAAGCAGAGCCGCAGGCGGCAGGCGCTGCGGCTCTTGTTGGTCGACCATTCGGGTCCTGGGTTGATCGCGACGCCTTCCTTGAGCGCGGCCTGATAGAGCTTCAGCGTGTCGACATTGTCGGGCAGCTTGACCCACAGGAAGATGCCGCCCTTCGGGTCCTCGAATTCCGCCGAGGTGCCGAACTGTTCGGCGAGCGTCTCCATCAGGGTTTCGAGCTTGGCGCGCAACGCGGCGCGCAATTCCGGCACATGCGTTGCAAAATGCGGCGCGCAATATTCGGCGAGCACCATCTGCTCCAGCGCGCCCGAGCCCGCGTCGGTCTTGAGAGGAAGCATGCGCGACATGATCTGCCATGGCGCCACGATGAAGCCGACGCGCAGCGCCGGCGCGATCGATTTCGAGAACGAGCCAATGTGGATCACGCCGCCCGCCTTGCTCATCGCGTAGATCGCGGGCGGGCGCTTCCCGTCCCAGATCAGGTCGGCGTAGCAGTCGTCCTCGACGATCGGCACGCCATATTGTCGCGACAGCGCCAGCAGCTCGGCGCGGCGTTCCGCGCTCATGATCGTGGCGGTCGGGTTTTGCACGGTCGGGATCGTGTAGATGTATTTCGGCTGCACGCCGCGCTGCTTGCAGTCCGCGAGCGCGGCCGCGACCGCGTCCACGCGCAAGCCGCCGTCGTCGAGCGGAATGCCGATCGCGTTGACGCCGAGGCGCGTCAAGCGATTGAGCGCGCCCTGATAGCTGTCCTGCTCGACGATCACGGTGTCGCCGCGCGTGAGCAGCGCGCCGTTGACGAGATCGAGCGCCTGCAGCGAGCCGGAGACGATCAGGATGTCGTCGGCCGTGCAGGCGATGTCGGCGTCGCGCTTGAGCTTGGCCGTCACGAACTCGCGCAGCGGGCGATAGCCTTGCGGTCCGTTCGCGAGGCCGTAGGTCGCGAGGTTGCGGCCCTCGCGCTTGAGGACGGCGCTCGCGGCCGCGATCAGCCCGTCGACCGGAACCTGGTCCGCGTCGTTGTTGCCGCCGGTGAAATTGTATTTCGCCGACCCGGTCCAGCGCACCGCAGGCGGCGGCAGGTTCGCCGGCAGCAAGGCTGAGAAGTCGAACGGTCCTTGGTCCATGAAGTCCTCCTTTTGTGGTGAGGGATAGCACGCGGCGCGCTGCGGGGCAGGGGGGCCGGCGCGGGGTGATGTGCGAAAGCGGAGCCGCGGGATCGGTGCGCTCCCCTCCCCCTTGCGGGGAGGGGTTGGGGGTGGGGGTCGCGCTATTCGTAAGAGCGGTTTTGTGGGCGGGGATTACTTTTTTTTGCGAGCGGTTTTGCCGGACGGCCGCCGACATGCGAACCTTGCCGCCATGTCAACCGCCCCGCATTTCCCAATCGACGTGCAGGAGTTCTGGCGCGATCCCTATCCGGCGCTCGCCGACATGCGCGCGAAGGCGCCGATCTGTTTCGTGCCGCAGCTTGGGTCGACGCTGCTGACAAGGCGCGACGACATCTTCGTCTCCGAGAAGCGGATCGACGTGTTCTCGTCGGACCAGCCGGCGGGGCTGATGACCAAGCTGATGGGCCACAACATGATGCGCAAGGACGGTGACGCGCACATGGCCGAGCGCTCGATCTTCTTTCCGGCCGTGTCGCCGAAGGCTGTGCGGGCGCACTGGGGCGCTGAATTCCAGGCGCATGCGGATCGCATTCTCGATGCGCTCGCAGGGGCAGGGCGCGCGGACTTGCTCGAAGCGTTCGCGCTGCCCCTGTCGGGCGAGTGCCTCAAGTCCGTCACCGGGCTCACGAACATCCGCTACCAGGAGATGGACGCCTGGTCGCAGGGCATGATCGACGGCATCGCGAACTACACCGGCGATCCGGCGATCGAGGCGCGCTGCCACGCGGCGACCGCCGGCATCGACGCGGCGATCGACGACATGCTTCCCGTCGTGAGGAAGACGCCGAACCATTCGCTGCTGAGCGTGATGATCCACGGCGGCATGCCGGAAGCAAACGTGCGCCACAACATCAAGCTCACGATCAGCGGCGGGCAGAACGAGCCGCGCAAGGCGATCGCCGGCACGATCTGGGCGCTGCTGACGCATCCCGAGCAATTCGCGCTCGTGCGCGAAGGCCGTGTCACGTGGCTGCAGGTGTTCGAGGAATTCGCGCGCTGGATCTCGCCGATCGGCATGTCGCCGCGCCGGGTCGCGAAGGCAGCGTGCGTGAATGGCGTCGATTTTTCACCCGAGGACCGGGTGTTCCTGATGTTCGGCTCGGCCAATCGCGACGAGGCGCACTTCGAGAATGCCGATCACTTCGATCTCACGCGCGACACGGGAAAAAGCATCGCGTTCGGCGCGGGCCCGCACTTCTGTGCCGGTGCTGCGGCCTCGCGCGCCATGATCGCCGACGTCGCGCTGCCGAGCGTGTTTGCGCGGCTGAAGGGACTGCGGCTCGACGCGAGCGAGGGCGTGCGCGTCGGCGGCTGGGCGTTCCGCGGATTGTTCAACCTGCCGGTCGTGTGGGACGCCTAGATCGTTCGGTGGCGATTTGCCGCGTATCCGTCTTAATACTTATTTTACCGGTCCCGTTTACCAAGACTCCGGGGGTGATGCCGCGCTTGCCTTCGGGCGAGCTCTCGCTGGGAGAGTGCCTTGGGCATTTCGGCGGTCTCATCGACTTCGATCAATTCGCTGCAGAGCCAGAGTGACAATGGCTGGCAGCAGTTCGCGCAACTCGCCAAGGCGGTTCAGTCCGGCAATCTTGATGCCGCGCAGCAGGCCTATACGAGCTTCACGCAGAGTCCGGCCGGAAAGGCCGCCGCGTCCGATCCCAACAGCCCACTCGGGCAGGCGCTGAGCCAGATCGGGCAGTCGCTGCAGTCGGGCGACATTAGCGGCGCGCAGCAGGCGCTCTCCTCGCTCAAGCCGCACGGGCACCATCACCACCATCACGGGGGCGCCCCGCAGCAGAGCGACGCGACGACCGCGCCGAGCAGCACGGTGCCGACCGATCCAAACGCGCCGGGGGCGAACGTCAACGTCACCGCCTGACAGTCGCATGCGTACCTGACCGCAACGCGGAGAGACCCATGCTGATCGGCAAACGCATCTCGTTGGGCCCGGTGATCCCGGCCGACTTTCCGGCGATGTTCTGCTGGGCAAACGACGTCGACGCGGCCAAGTGGGATTTCGCCTACCGGCCGGTCGACTTCGTCCAGCATAACCAATGGTGCGAGGGCCTCGGCAAGGACCCGACGATCGTGGTTTTCGCGATCCGCAAGCTCGATAACCCGACCATCATGGGCTATGTGCGGCTGTTCAACATCAACGGCGTGCACCGCTCGTGCGAGTTCGGCATCCGCATCGGCGCCGAGGCCGATCGCGGCAAGGGCTACGGCAAGGAGGCGACCGCGCTCGCGCTGAACTTCTGCTGGAAGCACCTCAACCTCAAGCGCATCCAGTTGATCGCGTTCCGCCACAACGAACGGGCGCTCTCGGCCTACACCGCCTGCGGCTTCGAGCGCGAGGGCATCTTGCGCGAGGCCGTGTACATCGACGGCGAGTGGGTCGATCTCGTCGTCATGGCCTCGCTCAAGCCGGCGAAAGAGCAGCGCGCGGCCGACCCGGCGAAGGGCAGCGTGACGGCGCGGCTCGCATCGGCGGCCTGAGTCGGCGTTAGGCCTCGGGACCCGCGTACTTCCCGGCGGTTGCCGGGAACATCGACTTGATGATCTTCATCTTGGAGATGTCCGCGGTCGCGTCCATGTGCAGGAAGATCGCGGCATCGCGGAACAGCTTCTCGACGCCGAAGTCGAGCATCACGCCGTTGCCGCCGTGCAGCTCCATTGCGTGCTGCGCGACTTTGAAGATCTCCTCCGAGGCGAACACCTTGACCATGTTGCAGAGCGTGTCGGCGTCCGGGGCATTCTCGTCCACCGCCGCTGCGGCGCGGCCGAGCAGCGCGCGCGTAGCCTCGATGCGCGTCGCCATGTCGGCGAGCCGCAGCGCCACGGCCTGATGCTTGATCAGGATGCGTCCGCCCTGCACGTAGTTCTGCGCGTAGTCCGACGTGACCTCGAAGGCGCGCACGCCGACGCCGAGGTTCTTGGAAGCCTGGATGATCTTGCCGGGACGGAAATAGACGCCGGCCTTGCCGAGCGAATCGTTCTCGACCAGGAGATGGTCCGCGGGCACGCGCATGTCCTCGAACACGAGCTCGCCATTGTTCATGAAGCGGCAGCCCATGGTCTCGTTGCAGCGCGCGACGGTGAGGCCCTTGGTGTCGCGCGGCACGAGGAAGCTCGACGTGCCCTGCAGCATGCCGACCTTGGGATTGGTGTTGGCGTAGACCACGTAGAGGCCCGCATCGTAGCCGTTGGAGATGAACTGCTTGCGGCCGTTGATGACCCAGCTATCGCCGTCCTTGACGGCGCGAGTCTGCATTGCGGCTTCCGGCACGTTGTAGGGGAGCCAGCGGTCGGACGCGCCGCGCGGCTCGGTCAGGCAATGCGCGAGCAGGAATTGCGGGTCTTCGACGAGGCGCTTGAACCATGTCTCCTGCAGGTGGCGCGGCGCGAGGTTACGCAGCAGCACCGAAACCTTCCAGTTCTGCACCAGCTTGTCGGCAAGCCCTGAATCGCCGCGCGCGATCTCCTCGGAGATGAGCGCGAAGGTCTGCACCTCGCTGCCGGGCTCGAGCTCGATGCCGCCGAATTCCTCCGGTACGCCGAGCGTGCGGATGCCGATCTTGTCGGCACCTTCCAGGATCGAGGCCGGCAGCCGCGTGTCCGGGTTCATGTCCCATTCGCGCTGCCAGTTACGGCGGATGAACGGGATGACGGTGTCATCCACGAACGCCCGGCAGGTCGAGCGCATCAGGCGCTGGTCTTCGGAGGGGTGGGTCATGGTTCGGGATCTCCCTTACATTTTCTCTTCTCGTGGAATGGAGCCTTCCCCTCACCCCGTCGCCTTCGGCGCCAACCCTCTCCCCCGTTGGGGAAAGGGTCAGGGAGCGTACGGCTCGGGATGCGGCTCTTCTCCCGTCTGTATTGAGTCTATCCGGTGCGACGGAGACCCTCTCCCCTCCGGGGGAGAGGGTGGCGCGCGAAAGCGCGCCGGGTGAGGGGGCGATTCAAGTTGCGCGCTCGCGAAGGTGCGTCAACAGCTCCATGAGAACGCCTTCGGGGTTCTTGAGGATGTCGATGTTGGAATAGCGGATCACGACATAGCCTTCACGCGCGAGCCACGCGTCTCGCGCTGCATCTCGGTTGCCGGCGTAATGCTGCCCGCCGTCCGCCTCGACGATAAGCTTGCGCCGCAGACAAACGAAATCCGCGATGTAGCGGCCGACCGGAGCCTGCCGCCGGAATTTAGCGCCGGCCAGTCGACGATCCAGCAGCAGAAGCCAGAGCTTGCGCTCCGCGTCAGTCATCTCGCGCCGCATCGCGCGGGCGCGGACAGTCGCGAGCGGTGCACGTTCGTATGTGACCACGGCCCCCTCACCCCGCCGCCTGCGGCGGCGACCCTCTCCCCCGGAGGGGAGAGGGTTTCCGTCGCACCCGATCGAGCGTTCGCTACGCCGCTTTTCTCGACGACAGGAACGCGCCCATGCGGTCGAGCGCCTTCAGGATGTTCTCGGTCGAGTTGGCGTAGGAGACGCGCATGTAGCCTTCGCCGAGGATGCCGAAGTCGGGGCCGCCGATGAGCGCGACGCCGGAATCCTCCAGCAGAGACGACGCTAAGGGCTTCGCCTTCCAGCCGGTGCGCTTCACGTTCGGGAACGCGTAGAACGCGCCCTTCGGCATCACGCAGGAGACGCCGGGCAGGCGGTTCAAGCCCTCGACCACGACCTTGCGGCGCTTGTCGAACTCCGCGACCATCCGGTGCGCGGCGTCCTGCGGGCCGGTCAGCGCCGCGAGGCCGGCGAACTGCGTCGGTGCGTTGACGCAGGAGTAGAGGTTCACGGCGAGCTTGCGCGCGTAGTCGTAGAGCTTGCCGGGCCACACCGCATAGCCGAGCCGCCAGCCGGTCATCGCGTAGGTCTTGGACCAGCCGTTGAGCAGGATCAGCCGGTCGCGGATCGACGGATAGGACAGCAGGCAGACGTGGGTCTCGCCGTCATAGACCATCTGGTCGTAGATCTCGTCCGACATGATTGCGACGTCCGGCCACTTCTCAAGGCCCGCGACGAATTTGTCGACCTCGGCCTTGGGCGTGACGCCGCCAGTCGGGTTCGCGGGCGAATTGATGATGATGAGGCGCGTCGCCGGCGTGATCAGACGCAGCGTCTCCTCGGCCGAGAACGCGAAGCCGTTCTCCTCGCGGATCGGGATCGGGATCGGCTTTGCGCCGGTGAACTCGATCATCGAGCGGTAGATCGGAAAGCCGGGGTCCGGATACATGATCTCGGCGCCGGGCTCGCCGAACATCATGATCGACATGTACATGGTCGGCTTGCCGCCGGGCATGATCATGACTTCGTCGGGAGACACCGTGACCTTGAAGCGCTTGTGCAGGTCGGCCGCCACGGCCTCGCGCAGCGGCAAGATGCCGTTCGCCGCCGTGTAGCCGTGGTGCCCGTCGCGGATCGCCTTGATGGCGGCCTCGGCGATGTGCTCGGGCGTCCTGAAGTCGGGCTGGCCGATGCCGAGATTGATGATGTCGCGGCCTTGCGCGGCGAGCGCTTGCGCGCGCGCCAGCACCGCGAAGGCATTCTCCTCGCCGATGCGGTCGAAGGCGCGGATCGTTTTCAGCATGGCGTTTCCTCTTCCTCTTTCTTTCCCCTCTCCCCAAAGGGGAGAGGGTGCCGAGCCGCTTTGGCGGCGAGGCGGGAGAGGGCCCTCTCCCGGCCGGTCGCTTTGCTCGCGTCCACCCTCTCCCGCAAGCGGGAGAGGGGAAGAGGAGCGCGTAGAGCCCCCGACCAATTGCATTCGCGGCGCAATTCAGCGCATTCTCGCGCCGAAATCAAACCATTC
>CAYZMR010000012.1:0-39171 GCA_964479515.1 uncultured Hyphomicrobiales bacterium
TCCTGGCGATGAATGCCTACGCCACGCCGGTGCTGCTCGGCGGGCCGCGCTTCCAGATGATGGGGCCGCTCGTCTACAATCAATTCGTCCAGCAGAACAACTGGCCGTTCGGCGGCGCGATCGCGTTCATCCTGATGATCGGCACGCTCATCCTCACGCTCGCCGCCAATCTGGTTGTCCAGCGGCGTTACCGCTCGATCGATCTGCATACGGGCGAAGCGTGAGCCGCGAGCCGGCGGCGCGTCCTGAAGCAACAGAGAAGAACCTGCGATGCCGCTGAAGCACATTCTGGGAGTCGACCATGTGGTCGTGACGGTCCGTGATCTCGACGCCGCAGCGGCGCAATGGCGGCGCCTCGGCTTTACCCTCTCGCCGCGCGGCACGCATTCGCCGCAGAGGGGATCGGGCAATTACACGATCATGTTCGGCGAGGATTATCTCGAATTGCTCGGCGTGCTGCATGACACCGAGCAGAACAAGCCGACGCGCGATTTCCTGGCACGCCGCGAAGGCATCGAGCGCACGGCCTTCACGACCGATGATGCCGCGGCGGGGGCGGCCGATCTCGTGGCGCGCGGCCTCAAGCCGCTCGGGCCGGTTCACTTCGGCCGGCCGGTGGACCTGCCCAACGGCGGAAAGAGCGAGGCGAAATTCAACGTGTTCCGCTGGCCGCTCGATCAAAGTCCCGGCGGCATGCGCATCTTCGCGTGCCAGCATCTGACGCGCAACGCCGTCTGGATTCCGGAATTGCAGCGACATGCCAATGGTGCGACGCGCATCGTGGCGGTCGAAATCCTCTCCGCCGATCCGAAGGGCGCGGCCGAGCACATGAGCCGGCTGATCGACGAGCCGGTGTCGCCGGCCGATGGCGTATGGCGCGTTCATTCGGGCGGCGAACGCGCCGACTTTCTGTTCTACGACGCCGCAGCATTCGCGAAACGCTATCCGGCGCCGGCGCGCGCGGGTGCCGCGCCCGATGGCGCCGCCGCGCTGGTGATCGGCACCATCGATCTCGCCATGGCGGGCAAAGCACTCGGCTCGGTCGGGATCGCGCATGACGGAGTGGTGAGCGTGCCGGCGAACGCCGCCAACGGCGTCATCGTCAGCTTCACGCAGTGATTTCCACTCCATTCCGGCCGGACGTTCAACCTCGCGTGCGAGCCGGAGGCCCTGTGATCGCATGTCTCACGGCGCATATTCCGGGCGCTTCGGCGTGAAGACGTCGAGATTGATCACGGGCTCGTCGCCCAGCACTTCCCCCCAATGCGTGACGTTGGACGGGATGACGACGAGCCCGCCCGGCCCGAGATCGTGCGTCTCGTCGCCGATATAGAAACGCATCCGGCCTTCGACGATGTAGGCGATCTGCTCATGCGGATGGCTGTGCGGTCTCGGCTCGTGGCCGGGCATCAGTCGATGCAGCGCGACCGTGGCGGCGCTTCCGGAGAACGCCTTCTGCTCCACGCCCTTGCGGATTTGCTTCCACTCCAGTGCGCTCCAGTCGATCTTGTGGATGTCCATGACAAGCCTCCTTGTTATTTGGCGGCGCCAAGCACGCCGGTCGGGCGGATGAACAGGAAGAGTAGCAGAATAGAAAGTGCCGCGACGTTCTTGGACGCCGCGCCCAGGAACACGATCGCGAGCGACTGTCCGACGCCGAGGAATATCCCCCCGACAAGCGCGCCGAGCGGACGGCCGAAGCCGCCGACGATCGCCGCGATGAAGCCGCTGATGGCGAACGGAACGCCGACATTGAACGCCGTATATTGCGTCGGCGTGACCAGAACACCGGCGAACGCACCGAGCGCGGCGCTCAGCGCAAAGGACAGCGCCAGCATCCGCGACACGGGAATTCCCTGCAGCGCAGCCGCGTCAGGATTGATCGCGCAGGCGCGCATCGCCTTTCCGGTCTTGGTGGCGGCAAAGAACCAGGTCAGCAGCAGGATGACCAGCGCGGAGCACCCGACGATCCAGAGGAACTGGTAGCTGATCGCGACTCCGGCGATGCGCAGCGGCGGCACGTCGGTGAACATCGGCAAGGTGCGCGGCTGATCGCCGATCGCGAGCAGCGTCAGCCGCTCGATCACGATTTGCGCCGCAAGCGTCGCCAGGATCATGACGAACATTGTCGACTGCCGGTCCCACAACGGGCGCACAACCAGCCGCTCCAGCACGATGCCAAGCCCGGAGACCAACGCGACCGCGACGGCGGCGGCGAGCGGCAGCGGAAGGCCGTATCGCGTCAGCCCCACATAGGTGACCATGCCGCCGAGCATCACGAAGGCGCCTTGCGCGAAATTGACGATGCCGCTCGCGTTGTAGATCACGCAGAAGCCGATCCCGATCAGCCCATAGACGCAGCCGATCGCGATGCCGCTCGCGATGGATTGTGCCACCAGCTCAAGCATGGGCGGCTTCCATCGTGCCGAGATAGGCGGCGATCACGTCCTTGTCCCGCTGCACCTCGGTGGGCGTTCCCTGCGCGATCAACTTGCCGAAGTCGAGCACCGCGACGCGGTCGGCGATGTTCATCACGAAGCTCATATCATGCTCGATCAGCAAGACGGTCACGCCGAGCTTGACGATCGCGCGTATCAGCGCGGCGAGCCGCGTCGTCTCGCTGCGATCGAGACCCGCCGCCGGCTCGTCGAGCATCAAGAGCTTCGGTTCGGCCGCAAGCGCGCGGGCGATTTCGAGGAGCCGCTTCTGCCCATAGGGCAGCACGCCCGCGAGCATGTCGGCTTGCGCCTCCAGCCCGACCTGTCTCAACAGCGCGCGCGCGGATTGCTCGACCCCCGCCTCGATGGAGCGGGAGCGGAGTGGCAGAAGCGCGCTGACAAGGCCGCCTTTGGTGTGCAGGTGACGCCCGACCTTGACGTTCTCGAGCACCGTCAGCGTCTCGAACAATTGCACCAGTTGAAACGTCCGCACGAGGCCGCGGCGGGCGATGTCCTCGGCGGCAAGTCCCGTAATGTCCTGCCCGGCGAAGACCACGCGGCCTTCGGTCGGCGCTGTGAAGCCCGAGATGACGTTGAACAACGTCGTCTTGCCCGCACCGTTCGGACCGATGATTGCCGTCACGCCGCCCCGCGCGATCTCGAGCGACACCGCATCGACGGCAACAAGGCCGCCGAACCGTCGCGTGACCGCGTCGAGGCGCAGGAGCGTCACGCGCTCTCCTTTCGGCGGCTCGCCGGTCGGAGGCGAGAGAGTGCCGCCAATCCTCCCGGCGCATAAATGAGGATGAGGATCAGGACCGCCCCATAGGCGAGATCCTGGTATTCGCTGAAACGCCGCATCGTCTCCGGGAGCAGCGCGACGACGAGCGCCCCGAGCGCCGCACCTCCGATGGTTCCGATGCCGCCGACGTAGAGCATGGTGAAAGCGAGCACCACCATGTGCAGCCCATAGACTTCCGGGCTGACGAACCCGACCGCATGCACGAACAGCGATCCGGCGAGCGCCGCATAGAAGGCCGAGATCAGGAATGCGACCAGCTTGTAGCGCGCGACATCGATGCCGAGCGCGCGCGCGGCGTCTTCACTTCCGGCAATCGCGACGAATGCGCGCCCGAGCCGCGACCGGCGGATCCCGGCGGCAGCCAGCAGCGAGAGCGCCGCAAACCCGATCAGCCAGACGAGCAGCGCGCGGTCGGATGTGACGGTGAAGCGGCCGATGCCGAGCGGAGGGATTCCGGAGATGCCCATGTAGCCCTGCGTCACCGACTGCCATTGCACCGCGATCTCGTAGACGATCAGCCCGATCGCAAGCGTCGCCATCGCCAAATAGTGCCCGCGCAGGCGCAGCGTCGGGTAGCCGACGATGAGCGCGCAGGCGAGCGCGCCGCAGAGCCCGACCGCCGCCGCCGCAATCGGTTCCCAGCCGTAGGTGGCGGTGAGGACGGCCGAGGTGTAGCCGCTGATCGCCGCGAAAGCGTTGTGTCCGAACGAGACCTGCCCCGCATAGCCCATGAAGATGTTGAGCCCGGTGACGAACACCACGTAGATCGCCGCGAAGTGCAGCACCGCGATGAGATAGCCGCCAGTGACAAACACATAGGCGACAAGCGCGGCGGCGAGCGCCCACAGCGCCGTCAGCGCGGGATTGCGCCTGACGTCAGCCCAGATAGTAGCGCGCGAGATCATCGTGTGACGTGATCGTTCGAGGATCGATTTCCGCCGCGATGCGCCCGACCGACATGACATAGGCGCGGCGCGCGAGCTTCAGCGCCAGCGGCGCCTTTTGCTCGACGAGGATGATGGGAAGGCCTTCGCGGTTCAGCATCCCGAGCTTTTCCAGAATCTCCTCCACGACGCGCGGAGCGAGCCCGAGCGAGGGCTCATCGAGCAGCAGGAGCTTCGGCTCGGACATCAACGCGCGACCAACCGCCAGCATCTGCTGCTCGCCGCCGGAGAGCGAGCCGGCAACCTGACCGAGACGTTCCTTCAGACGCGGGAACAGCGATAGAACACGCTCGTGCCGCCGCGCGAACTCCGTTTTGTCTCGCTTCAGCAGGTAGGCGCCGAGCTCCAGATTCTCCGCAACCGTCATCGGGCCGAAAATGCCGCGCCCCTCGGGCACGAGAACGAGGCCCATGGCGGCGGCACCGACTGGATTGCGCCGCGGCACCGCGCTGCCACGAAAGCGCACGATACCTTGCGTTGCGACCAATCCCATCAGCGCGCGCATCAGCGTCGACTTGCCCGCGCCGTTGGGACCGAGCACGGCGACAAGCTCGCCATCACGGACGAACAGGTCGACGGGCCGAAGCGCCTCGACATGCCCATAGCGCGCCGAGAGCGCCTCAACCTCGAGAACGCGGCCGTCTGGTGCCGCGTCGCTCACTTCGCGACTTGGACTTTGCCGTTGATGATCGTCGCCAGCAGCAGCGGGTTCTCCGTGATCCCCTGGTGATTGTCGGCGGAGAAATGATAGAGGCCGGTCGTGCCTTGGAAGTTGCCCATCGTCTCCAGCGCATCGCGCAACTTCGTGCCGTCGGTCGATTTGGCCTTTTCGACCGCGGCGGCCGTCAGCATCACGGCGTCCCAGCCGCGCCCGGCCCAGTTCGGATCGCGATCGCCATATTTTGCGCGCCAGGGCGCAAGGAACTTGCCGATCTCGGCCTTCAGGGCACTGTCGGGCAACGCGTCATAGACCTGACTCGGCGACGCGACGAAGAAAAACTTGTCGCCGAGCACCTCGGCCACTGGCCGGAACACCGCGATATCTTCGAGGCTCGTCAGCATGACCATGTCGAGGCCGAGCTGCTTGATGTTCTTCGCCGCCGTGAGGGTGGTACCACCGAGACCGATCTTGAGGATGGCGCGAGCGCCGGCCGTGTACATCTTCTGGATCTGGACGCTGAGGTCGGCGTCGTCAGTCTTGTATTGTTCGACCCCGACGATCTCCAACCCATAGTCTTTTGCTTCCTTTTCGGCGGCGGCTCTTTGCGCGTTGGCATAGGGCGAAGGATCATGCAGCACGCCGATTTTTCTGATCTGCGTCTTGCTCTTCAGGTATTCGAGCCGCGTCTCGACTTCGAAGCGCGGCGGCGGGATGGTGGTGAACGCCCACTTCACGTGATCGGGCTGCTGCGGCAGGATCGAGCACAGCACCATCGGCGTTTCGGCGCGCACCACGAGCGGCGCTGCCGCGAAATTCCCGGCCGACACGCAACCGCTCGCGAACATGTTCACGTTGTCGGATGAGATCATCTTGCGATAGACCGTCACGGCTTCCTGCGGCTCGGAGCGGTTATCCTCGACGATGAGCTCGATCTTCTTGCCCGCGATACCGCCCTTGGCGTTCAGGGCGGCGATCGCGACCTCGACGCCATCGCGCCAGGCGCGATCGACGGTCGCCGCATAGCCCGTGAGACCGGCCGACATGCCGATCTTGTAGACGCTCTGCGCGCTAGCGCCTGTGATCGCGGCGAAGAGAGCACCCGTCGCGCAGACCGCGGTGACGCCCCATCGAAACTTGAGCATGTGCCCTTCCCTCGTGGTTTTGTTGATTTCTCTTGAGCCTCGGCCGTCCGTTCAATCGAAGATGAATTCGCGCAGGTTCGGTAAGCCGAGCCCCTCGTAGCCAGTTGAGCTCAGCCTGAGCGAGATCGCCTTGGCGCAGGCGCGCAGATACAAGAGCTGCTCCGGCTCGACCGGCTCGTGAACATATTGCGTCGTGCCGACGATCGCGATCGCGCCGATCAGCTCGTTGTGGAAGTCGAGGATCGGGGCGGCCACCGCCGAAATGCCGAGCAGCGTTTCGTCCATCGACACCTCGTAAAGCTGCGCGCGCAGGCGCGCGAGGCGCTCGCGCAGCTTTGCGCCATCCGTCATCGTGTGCGGTGTGAACGATTGCAGCTTTCGGCCGAGAACGCGTTGCTGCAACTCGCTCGGCGCGAAGGCAAGCGTGAGACGGCCCTGCGCCGAGGCGTGCGCGGGGAGCCGATAGCCGAGCCGCACCGAAATTGTCACGAGATTTGGGCTCTCGCATACGGCGGTCACGATGGCGTCGCCGCTCGCCGGAATGCTCAAGACCACCGTCTGCCCGGTCAGATCGCGCAGCTTGAGCATGTAGGGCTCGGCGAGCCGGCGCAGATCGAATTGATCCATCGCCGCCTGGCCGATATGCGCGAGCTTGAGCCCGAGCTTGTAGCACTCGGTCTGGGCGTCCTGATCGACGAAGCCGAGATGTTTGAGCGTCGAGAGGTGCCGGTGCATGCGCGCTTTGGGCTCGCCGAGATGATTGGCAAGCGCGGTCAGCCGCATCGGCTGGCCCGCCGCGGCCAGCGCCTCGATGATCTGGCTGGTCATGACGACGGATTGAATGAGCCCGCTGCCCTGGGCGCGCTCTTCCTCACCGGTTAGTTCGAGAGTCTCGGCCGTCATGGCCCGGCGTCCACCCTGGTCGTATCGCTATGCGATATTCATTTGTTGGCATCAGGCTATCAAACGCCATCTATAGGCGTCAATGCGTCCCGGCGATTGACCGAGGCGACCTCTCTTTCTAAGATTGACGAAACTGAGTATCGCTACAAAAAACAAACGGGAGCGAAACCGCATGTCCCATTACGCCATGGCGGTCGACATTGGCGGGACGTTCACCGACGTGGTGCTGCGCGGCAGCGACGGCCGCACCTTCGTCGACAAGACGCTCACCACCCCGAAAAGCCTGGACGTCGGTTTCTTCCAGGCCATCGACGCTGTTCTGAAAACGGCCGGCATCGCGCCCGCCGCCGTCACTGACGTGCTGGTGCACGCGACGACCGTCGTGACCAATGCGGTGATCGAGCGCAAAGGCCCTTTGACCGCGCTGCTCGTCACGCAGGGCTTCCGCGACATCCTGACCATCCGCGACGAGCATCGCTACGAGATGTTCGATCCGCAGATCGAGTTTCCCGAGCCGCTGATCCCACGCGAGATGACCTTCGGCGTCGCCGAGCGCGTGCTGGCGACCGGAGAGGTGCTGGCGGCGATCGACATTGCGCAAGTCGAAGCGACCGTGGACGAGTTGAAGCGCAAGGGCGTCGTCTCGCTCGCGGTGTCGCTGCTCAATGCGTACCTCAATCCGGCGAACGAGCGCGCCATCCGCGACATCATCCAGAAGCGCGCGCCCGCCATGTACGTGTCGATATCGTCGGACGTCGCGCCGCAGATCCGCGAATATCCGCGCACCTCGACGGCGGCGATGAACGCCTACACGATGCCGATCACCGGGCCTTACCTCGATGCGCTGCGGCAAGGACTGACACAGCGCGGCTTTCCCAACGATCCGCTGATCATGCTGAGCAATGGCGGCGTCATCGGCATCGACGTCGCCAAGCGCTTTCCGGTGCGCATGGTCGAGTCCGGGCCGGCGGCGGGCGCGCTCGCTGCGACCTATTATGCCGAGGTGTTGGGGCTCGACCGGCTGCTCTCCTTCGATATGGGCGGCACGACGGCCAAGGCCTGCATCATCGAGGATCGCAGCCCGCTCGTGGTCGGCACCTTCGAGGTCGACCGCATCTACCGTTTCAAGTCGGGCAGCGGACTACCCATCCTCATTCCCTCCGTTGACATGATCGAGATCGGAGCCGGCGGCGGCAGCATCGCGTCGGTCAGCGATCTCGGCCTGCTCAAGGTCGGCCCGCAGAGCGCGGGCTCGATGCCGGGCCCGGTCTGCTACGGCCGCGGCGGCAAGCAGCCGACCGTGACCGATGCCGACCTGGTGCTCGGCTATCTGAGCGCCGACAATTTTCTCGGCGGCGACATGAAGCTCGATCTCCCCGGCGCGCGGAGTCAGCTCGCGGAGCTCGCAAGCAAGCTCGGGACGTCGGTCGCCGAAGCCGCCGCCGGGATTTATCGCGTCGTCGGCGAGTCCATGACGGCCGCGGCGCGGGCGCATGCGGTCGATCGCGGCATCGATTATCGCGGCCTGCCGCTGTTTGCCTTCGGCGGCGCCGGACCTGTGCACGCCTGCTACGTGGCCGAATTGTTGGAAAGTCCGGTCGTCATCTATCCGCCGCTCGCGAGCGTGCTCTCGGCCTTCGGTACGCTGGTGACGCCGCCGCGGCTCGATCTCGGACGCGGCGCACTCTCGCGGCTCTCCGTGCTGGATTGGCGCCACGTCGAATCCGTCCTGACGGAGCTCGAGAGCGACGCGCGCAGCGGCCTCGCCAGCGCCGGCTGCAAGCCCGGCGAGATCACGCTGCGTTTCGGCGCCGACATGCGCTACTTCGGCCAGCAGAACGAGGTCACCACCTGGTTCGACGCCGACCCACGCGAAAAACAAGATCGCGCATGGGTGCGCGAGTCATTCGAGAAGGATTACGAGAAACTCTACAGCTTGCGGCTTCCCGATGTGGACGCCGAGGTGGTAAGCTGGCGCCTGATCGCCGCAGGCCCCGCCGTCACGCGCGACAGCACGCCGGAATTCGGCGCTGCTCCCGCCAAGCCGAAGGCCACGCGCAAAGCGCGCTTCAACGGCGGTGACATGGAGACGCCCGTCTATCAGCGGCGCGAGCTCGCCCGCGATCAGAGCATCGGCGGCCCCGCCATCATCGAAGAGCGTGAGACGACCATCATCATCCTTCCCGGATGGCGCGCGACCGTGCACGCGACCGGCTGTATCATGGCCACGAAGGCGTGACGAATTTGGGAGTGACCCGCATGGACGGCATCGAGCTCGAGATCGTCTGGAGCAATCTCATCAGCATCGTGAGCGAGCAGGCCAAGGCGATGCAGCGCATCGCCTTCTCGCCGATCGTGCGCGAAGCCGGCGACCTCGCCAACGCGCTGTTCGACCGGCGCGGCCGCATGGTCGCGCAGGCCGTCACCGGCACGCCGGGCCACATCAATTCACTCGCCGCGGCCGGAAGGCACTTTGTCGAGGCCTTCCCGACGCAGACCATCGAGCCGGGCGACGTCCTGATCACCAACGATCCCTGGCTGACCGCCGGACACTTCTTCGACATCACCGTGCTGGTTCCGGCGTTCTACAGGGACAAGCTGGTTGCCTTCTTCGGCTCGACGATCCACCACACCGACATCGGCGGCTACGGCGTCGGGGCCGGCGCGCGCGACGTGCACGAAGAAGGTCTGTGGATTCCGATGCTCAAGCTCTACGAGCGCGGCGAACCCAACAAGGTCCTACACGAGATCATCCGCCGCAACGTGCGCACGCCCAATGAAGTGTTCGGCGATCTTGCCGCGCAGGTGTCGAGCGGCAAGCTCGCCGGCAAGCGGCTGTCCGCCCTGCTCGACCGGCAGGGCTATGACGATATCGAGCTGTTGTCCGACGAAATCATTTCGCGTTCCGAGCAGGCCACGCGCGAGTCTATCCGCAAGCTCAAGGCCGGCACCTATCACGGCGAAAGCTCGTTCGATGTGCCCGGCGGCGACATCATCACGCTCAAAGCCGCCGTGACGGTCGATACCGACGAGGGGTCGATCACGGTCGATTTCGCCGGGAGCTCGGGCCAGAGTCCCTACGGCATCAATGTGGTGATGAACTACAGCCACGCCTACTCGACCTTCGCGATCCGCTCCTGCCTCAATCCCGAGCTGCCGAACAATTACGGGAGCCTCGCGCCGATCAAGATCACGGCGCCCGAAGGCTGCATCGTCAATTGCAAGTATCCGGCGCCGGTGAACGCGCGCCACGTGGTCGGCATGTACGTGTCGATGCCGATCCTCAAGGCGCTCTATCACGTCATTCCGGATC
This sequence comes from uncultured Hyphomicrobiales bacterium, assembly GCA_964479515.1. Taxonomy (GTDB): domain Bacteria; phylum Pseudomonadota; class Alphaproteobacteria; order Rhizobiales; family Xanthobacteraceae; genus PALSA-894. Next base: position 10,204 of record CAYZMR010000012.1, read on the forward strand.
GTGTGCTGGCGGAAGGCTCCGGCGCGGTGTGGACGATCCAGATCCAGGGCAAGGATGCAAACGGCGAGCCGTTCACCTCGTCGATGTTCAACTACTCCGGCGGCATGGGCGCGCGCCGCACCAAGGATGGCCCTTCAGCCACCTGCTACCCGACCGGCGTCGCCGCCGTCCCGGTCGAGGTGCTGGAAGCCGCGATGCCGATCGTCTTCGACAAGAAAGAATTGCGCATCGGCTCCGGCGGCGCGGGCGCTTCACGCGGCGGCGACGGCCAGACGATCGCATGGCACATGCGGACCAACAGCACGTGGCTGCTCAACGCGGTGCCGAGCCGCACGAGCCTGCCGCCCGAGGGAATGGGCGGAGGGGGGCCGGGCGCGGCCGGTGCTTTCCTCGTCAACGGCAAGCGGGTGACGGACGCGAAAAAGCTGGTAATGCAGCCGGCCGACGAGGTGGTGCTCGAAACGCCCGGCGGCGGAGGCTACGGGAAACCGGCGTGATTTTCCGCACATTCCCGCGCAAGCGGGAATCCAGGGCCAAGAACTGGGTCCCCGCTTTCGCAGGGACGAGCGGGATTCCGATCCGATCTAGAACTCGATCTTGGCCGCCTTGATGATCGGGCCCCACTTTTCCAGCTCGGCTTCGATGAAGGCTTTCAACTCCGCCTGCGTGCCGCCGGCCGCCTGGATACCGAGCTTTTCGAACATGTCCGCCGACGCCTTGGTCTTGAGATAGGCGTTTGCGGCCTCATTGAGCTTCGCAAGGATCTCCGGCGGCGTCCCGGTCGGCGCGAGCAGCGCATACCAGACGGCCGCCTCGAAGCCCGGGAAGCCTGATTCGGCGACCGTTGGCACATCGGGTAGCAGCGGCCAGCGCTGTGAGCCCGCGATCGCCAGCCCGCGCAGCTTCTTGTCCTGGATCAGCGCCACGTAAGGCGCCATCGAGTCCATGCCGATATCGATGTGCTCGCCAAGCACGTCGGTGATGATCGCCGGACTGCCGCGGTACTGCGTCTGCACGAACGTCATGCCGGCGCGCTGCTGCAACAGCTCGCCCGTGATGTGCCCCTGCGTCCCGTTGCCCGGATACCCGGCCGTGATCTTGCCCGGGTTGGCCTTGGCGTAGTCGACGAGCTCCTTCAGCGTCGCCGCCGGAAGGCTGTTCCGCGCCACGATGATGACGGGTGCCTTGCCCATCAGCACGATCGGCGCGAGGTCGCGCTGCGGATCGTACGGCATGTTCTTGTAGATCAATTTGTTGCTGGAGGCTGGCCCCGTCGTTGCGAGCAGGAGCGTGTAGCCGTCGGGCGTGGCCCGCGCGACCGCGGCGCCCCCGACGTTGCCGCCCGCGCCGCTGCGATTGTCGACCACGAACGGTTGGCCGAGCGCGTTGGTGAGATACTCAGCGAGCCCGCGCGCGACGATGTCACCGGTGACGCCGGCGGCGAACGGCACGACGACCGTGACCGGACGCGTCGGCCACGTCTGCGCCTGCGCGCCGGAGCCCGCCCAGCACAGCGCGGATAGTCCGATCGCCAGAAGAGAAGTTATGCGCGGGCGCATGGACGTCTCCGTTTTGCGTCTTGTTGACAGTGCCTAGCACCGAGCTTCAATGGCTTTCAACAACAGCACGGAAGTTGTGTTGCTCAAGGCATTCCCGGAGGAAACATGTCGGACGCGCTCGTCACCAGGATCGGACGCACTGTGCTGCGGAATCCGGTGATCGCCGGGCCGGCGGATCACTTCATCGACGACGAGGGCGTGCGGCGCGCGCTCAAGACCGGCGTCGGGGCCGTCGTGCTGAAATCCGTCAATGAGACGCAAAACGCCAAGGATCAGCTGCAGTCTGCCGAGTACCTCGCGCTGGACGAACATTGGCGGCCGGTGCCGTGGGGGCCCGATGCGCCCGCCGCGACTACGATCGCAAACCGCACCGGGCTCGGGCCCGCGTCGTTCGAGCAGTGGCTCGACCAAGCGGTCCGTCTCGATCGCGAGGCACGCGCGAGCGACACCGTCGCGATCGCAAGTATCATCTTCGCCGACATGGAGCATGCGCTGAAGATGGCGCGGCAGATCGAGCAGGCCGGGCTGCGCGTGCTCGAGCTCAACATCGGGACGCCCTACGCACGCGAGGCCAAGAAGGGAACCGTGACGACCGAGCTCGACCCGTCGCGCGTCGAGCAGATCGTGTCGACCGTGCGCAAGGCCGTGTCGATTCCTCTCTGGGTGAAGACGACGGGACAGAGCGAGCGCGTGCCCGAATTGGCTGACGCGGCGTTTCGCGCCGGCGCGGACTCTGTGATCATGGCGGGCCGGCTGCTGGGGCTGATCCCCGATGTCGACACGTTCAAGCCGATGCTCGGCACGGCGCTCGGCATCGGCGGTTACTGGAATCTGCCGCTGACGTGCTACTGGCTCGCGGTCTCGCGCGCGCGGCTCGGGCGCGACAAGCCGCTGATCGGCATCAACGGCGCGCAGAGCGGCCTCGACGTCGCGCGCATGATGCTCGCCGGCGCGAGCGCGGTGCAGATCGCCTCCGCCGTGATGCTGCGCGGGTATGACGTGCTGTCCGAGGCCTTGGCGGCGTTCGAGCGATATCTTGCAGACAAGGGTGTCACCGCCGCCGAACTGGTCGGACGCGCGGCGGACAGCCGGAAGTCGTTCGCCGACATGCCGCCGCTGCCGGACAACTGGAGACATTACATTCCGCGCTGATGGCGCCATCTTCGTAACGTCGCGAGCACAGTTCGAACCGATCCGCGCAGTGTTGCGTTGCGCTTCAGCCGCCAACGCACATCCTGGTAGAGCGCGAACAACGCGCCTCTGAAGCTTCGATAATCAAGGTATTCGTAAAGCTCCAAAGTCTGGTCGGCCCAGTGGCGCTTGTAGCTCTCGTCGCCGACCGTCAGGTCGAACATGTCTATGTCGTCCTGCGCGATGCACCATCTGACGGTGTTTTCCATCAGCAATCGCCCAACCGAGTATTGCTTCCATCTCTCTTCGTAGCTGGTCAAAAGGAAGCAAAAGCGGCCCCGGAAGATCGGCCCCCACATCGTGGCCACAATCTCCTCGCCGATCCTCAAGGACGCCACCAGTATTCTTCCTTCCTGGAAGCTCGCATGCGTTATCCGCTCGTAGAACTCCTTCTGCCCGGGCACGTCGAACGTGTCAGGCAATCCCGACTGCCGCAGCCACCGCGCCTTCTGTTCCATCCCGACGCGGATGATGTCGGAGCGACGATCATGACAATCCGCGATATCCATTACGACGCGGTCGTTGACCGCCTTCGCCAGCCTTCGGGCGTAACGACGTCCCTGACTGAAGAAGGCCGTGCTGCGCGCCGCGGTGAATTCAGCGAAGGAGGCCGGCAGGGTCGCGGCGAACGCTGTGTCGGTCCGCCGCGACCCGTCGAGCTCGGCCATTGGATTTGGGACGTCCTCGATCCTCTGAGGAATTCGCTGCAGCCATATGAGATCGACGGGCGGCAGGCGCGCCAGGACGAGGTCGAGCAATCGTGACAGATCGCGTCCCGTGAGCCGGGAGACAAGTTCCCTGTCGATCAACGGGACATTGTAGTCGGTCAGGGAACCGCCAAGGAATTGCAGCAGGCGCAGGCGTCCCCGAGGGAAGATCCCAAGCGGGAGCAGGACGAGGGTTCTGCCGTCCGCGGCCGCCACATGGATGATCGCGACGGAGACATCCATGGTGGACGCGATCGTGTCGTGCCACGCGGACTGCCATTCAAATGTCTGGAAGGCGTAACACACGCAATGACCCAGCGCGCGGCGCCAAATATCCTCGCATTGCGAAAGGGAGGTGAAGATCGCGACCGACGCCCCGGCCACCGGGAAACCGTCACCTATCAGGTCTGAATCCGGTGGTGACTTGGCCAGCATGACGCGCCCGCAAGCACTGAGGTGCTCTTCACAATAGTATGGGCGAGGTCAGCATGGGTTGATGTTCCACTGGCATTGCCGATTAGGGTTACTTCAAGCAAGCAAAACCAAGTCATCCGGTACAAGCTATATGAATTTGTCACAGTAGGCGGATGCCGTTCTGAATTCGAGGTCCGAGGTTCTTCAAATGAGTGCGCGGTCTCTGCTGAAGGGAATGGCGCCGGTCGCCGCACGCTACACAGGGGCCTCCAGCGTGATCGCGCGGCGCTACCGCGGTCGCGGAACCATCTTCATGTTGCACAGCGTCGTGGACGACGCCGCCTTTTATCCCGATCGGACGCTTCGTTGCCCTGTCTCGTCGCTCGAGCGCATCCTGCGTTGGCTTCGCGCCAACAAGATCGACATCATCAGCCTCGATGACGCCATAGACCGAATCGACGCGCCTTCCACCGCGCGTTTCGCAGTGCTCACGTTCGACGACGGATACGCAGACGCGCTCACTCATGCGCTTCCGCTGATGGAGCGGTTCCGGGCGCCCTTCGTCGTCTACGTGACGACCGGAATGATGACCGGCAACATCGATGCATGGTGGCTCGGCCTGGCCGAACTCATCCGTAGGCAAGACATGGTCGAGCTATCGGACCTTGGCCTGCAATTCGATTGTCGCGACGAAGCTCGCAAGGTGAATACGTTCGTCGACATCGAACGCATGATTCATACCGACTACAGCGTTCTTCAGCACGTCAAGGCAGCGGTAGCTTCGCAGGGCATTGATTGCGGCGGTCTCGCGAAGCGCGAGGCAATGACCGTCGAGGACTTGCGGCAGCTCGCGGCTCATCCGCTCGCGACCGTCGGGGCACATGGTTGCACGCATGCCAATCTCGCGATGGCGTCCGCCTCCGCGGCACGATGGGAGATGGAGGAGAGCCGCAGGCTTCTCGAAGACGCGGTTCAAAAGCCCATCCTTCATTTCGCGTATCCGTTCGGAAACGCTCGCGCCTGCGGCCCGCGCGAGGCCGAACTGGCTCGCGCCTCGGGATATCGCAGCGCCGTGACGACCCGATCCGGCTCAATTTTTCCCCAGCACCGCGACCATCTCCACGCGCTTCCGCGAGAAGCGTTGTCGCGTCTCGACACGTCGTCCACGCTGCGCTGCAAGGTGGACGGCTTTTACCGGGCCGGACACTCCCGTTTGGGCGACCCCGTCGCGGCGATGTAGCCGGCCGAGCGACGTCAATCGCCGGCGACAGTTGGTGACCCGATGCAGAGCGTACGCGGCAAGATGTCCCGCATCGTCGGCCTGCTCGCGACATTCTTGTCGGCGATGCATCCGTCCGACGGACGTGCCGCCGGGTATTTCAACCGCGGAATCGCAATCGCCCACACGCTCGCCTGGGCACCCGTCGAGCCGGCGCCTTCAAGGCAATTCGTCTTTCCACCATTTTCCGACATAGCCCGTTCGCTGACCCGCGACGAATTGATCGCGCTCAGGAGCGCCGGCTTCGATTTTGTTCGGCTCGCGGTCGATCCCGGGCCGTTGCTTCAGTTCCAAGGCGCGCGCCGCGACGCGCTGGACCGGATCATCGAGGATCACGTCCGGCTCATCCTCTCATCCGGGCTGTCGGTTATCGTCGACTTCCATCCGAGCGATCTCAATCCCGACTACACCAGCCAAGCTTTGACCGCGGGAACCGGCACACCGCTGTTTCAGTCGTATCTCGGCCTGCTCGGACGTACGGCGACATGGCTCGCGAGCATGGAGGCCGGCCGCGTCGCGCTCGAAATCATGAATGAGCCGGCGATCCGCTCCGATGCGTGGCAGCCGATGCTCGAAGCCGGGTACGCGGCGGTACGCGCGCAAGCGCCGACCCTTCCGATCGTCATCGGCGGTGGCGACGAAGGCAGCGCCGAAGGCCTCATGCAGCTCGCGACGCGCAAGTTCGGCAGCGATCCGGGCGTGCTGTTCTCGTTCCATTTCTATGACCCCTATCAATTCACCCATCAGGGCGCGTCATGGAATGCCGCGCGCTATCTGGCGGACGTTCCCTATCCGGCGAACGCTCATCCCCTGGAAGAGAGCCTTCGCGCGACGGCCTCGGCGATCGAGGCCTCTCGCCTCCCCGGCGACGCGAAGACAAGCGCCTACGTCGACGCACTGAAGCAGCTCACGGCCTATCGTCTTTCCGGGTTCGGTCGCGAGGCGATCGCGGGCACGTTCGCGCGCGTCACGCGCTGGGGCGAGGATCATGGCATCCCCCCTGCCCGCATTCTCCTGGGCGAGTTCGGCGCGATGCGGACGGACCGGGAGCGAGGCGGTCCCAGGGCGGTCGAACGAGAGGCTTGGTTTCGCGATGTGCGCGGGGAAGCCGAGCGGCGAGGCTTCGGATGGGCGGTCTGGGTTTACCGAGGAAGCGAGGAATTCGCTCTCGTCCGCTCGCAATCCGACACCGTCATCGACGCCGCGATCCTGGCCGCTCTCGGCATGAGCGTGCAGAAGGGCGATGCCGCCAAGTGATCCCGGACCGCGAATGGCATGGCGCTTGCGATGTTGTCGGCTGGCAATGGGTCGGCTGCGGCATGTCTCGTTGTGAGACAGCATTCCGCGTCGGCGGCATGGCTGGCCGCTGACTGTCCGCAATCGGGATCACGACAGTCGGCGAGAGAGAGCGTTGCACCATGTTGGATCGCAGAAGGCCCGCGGTTAGCGTCGTCATCAAGGCGCTCAATGAAGAGGCCCACATTGCCGCAGCGATCGAAAGCGCGATGGCGGCGCTCAATGGCATGGACGGCGAGATCATTCTCGCCGACAGCCTGTCGACGGACCGCACGATCGAGATCGCAAAGACTTATCCGATCAGGATTGTCAGCTTGAGCCGCCTCGAGGATCGCAGTTGCGGCGCAGGCGGCCAACTTGGCTATCAGTATAGTTCCGGCGAGTATGTCTGCCTGATCGACGGCGACATGCGGCTTTACGACGGTTTCTTGCGGGCAGCGATCGAGTTTCTCGAAAAGAATCCGAACGTCGCGGGCGTTGGAGGCATCATCGTCGAGCGCGAAGACGTCAGTCTCGAATACATCAAGCGCGCGAGCAGCAACGATCCGGACCGTCTACCCGGCCCGGTAACGCGTTTGGACTGCGGAGGGGTCTATCGACGCTCCGCAATCGAATCGATCGGATATTTTACCGACAGGAATCTGCATGGAGGCGAGGAGCTCGATCTTGGAGCTCGCCTTCATGCACAGGGTTGGAGCCTGGCGCGGATCGATCATCCGGCGATCGACCACTACGGTCACCAGGGAAGTGCGTACCGCCTTTTGATGCGGCGCGTGCTCTCGGGTTTTGCGTCCGGTGCGGGTGAGGTCCTGCGCGCCGCGGTCGGCAAGAAGCATTTCGCATTCGTCATCCGGCATCGCGGACGGGTCTTCGGGCTTTGGCTCGCCGTGCAGGCGTGGTGGTTGTGCATGGTTGCTGTCGCGGTCCTTGCGGCTTCGCTCGCGCAACTTGTCGCCGCACTGGCGGCGCTTATCCTGCTGCCGGTCGCGATCATGAGCGTGCGGTGCCGGTCCATCAGCATGGGCGTCTACTCGGTCGTCGCCTGGAACGCCTATGCGCTGTGCTTCATTCCCGGCTTCCTCCGGAAGAGGATTGCTCCCTCGCTGTGGATCGAGAGCCATCCGATCTGTCACGACCGAGAGACGGTTCGTGAATTGGTCAATGCCGCCCGATGACACTTGCGCTGCAAAATCCGCACGCGACGGGATTCGTCGGGAGGCACGAACGTTATGTTCGCAACGCCCTGTTCCTTGCGTGTTTCCTGTTGGTTTGGCTCACGGCGGCGCCGTTTCCCGATCTCGGCGATCCCAGACTGCTCGAGCCGATCGGTGAAGGAAACCCAGTCGGCCAGATCTTGTTCATTCTGCTGACGGTCGCGCTTTCGGGTTTCGTGCTCGCCACCACGCCGCGACTCGCGCTCCGGGCCGTGACGCCAGCGCTGATCATCACCCTCGGCTGGTTCGCCTTCACCGCCGTGCTGTCAGCACATCCGGACCTCGCCCTGCGGCGCTTCGTGCTCGCGGCCTTCACGGTCGCGAATGCCACCGCACTCCTTCTGCTGCCGCAAGGGCGGGAACACTTCGGCCGTCTCCTCGCCGCGGGCGCGCTGATCATTCTGGCGATCTGCTACATCGGCGTTGTCTTCCTGCCGCACTTCTCGATCCACCAGAGCACCGACGTCATCGAGAAGAGTCTCGCCGGCGCCTGGCGCGGGCCGTTCGGTCACAAGAACGGCGCGGGCTCGAGCATGGTCGTGTTGATTTTCATCGGCATCTTCGTAACGCGCACGGTGAACCGTTTCGCCGGTGTCGGAATCATCGCAGCAGCCTCGATCTTCTTGCTGTTCACGATGTCGAAGTCGCCGATCGGCTTTCTTCCGGTGACGCTGGCTCTGGCTTTCATCGTTCTGCGGCTTCAACACACCGCCGCGAGGTTCGCGATCGTCATCGGCACCGTGCTCGTCGTCAATCTGCTCACGATCGGCACGGTCGCGATCGAGCCGATGAGAAGCATGCTCAACGGGCTGATGCCGGACGCCTCCTTCACGGGCCGCGATGAAATCTGGCGGTTCGCCCTCGATCACGTATCCGAGAGGCCGATCACGGGCTACGGCTTTCAGGCGTTCTGGGGCACGAGCGACCTCGTCTTCAATTGGGATGTCAACGAATCGTGGGGATTGCGGGCGAGCGATGCCCACAACGGATATCTCAACATTGCCGTCACGACCGGGCTTGTTGGCCTCGCGTTGGCGAGCGTGTGGATCATCGCGCAACCATTGGCCGACCTGGCCGCTCGCAAAAGCAAGCACTTCGATCCGTCGCTGACGCTGCTGTTTACTCAAATCTGGCTATTTGGACTCTGCCTGTCCGGGGTGGAGGCCGTTCTGTTCAGCGGCGGCGACAGCCTGTGGTTCATGATGATCGTATCGATCATCGGCCTGCGCTTGCAAAACGTCGCACAGCTGAGCCGGTGACGTCATGCGAGAGAGCGCGGGCAAGCTTCTGTCGGTCAACAATTATTACTACCCCCGTGGGGGCGCCGAGGTGCTGTTTCTAGAACAGAACCGCATGCTCGAAAAAGCCGGCTGGCAGGTCGTTCCGTTCGCGATGCGGCACAAGCAAAATCTGCCGACGCCGTGGAACAAATATTTTCCCGACGAGATCGAGTTCGGCCGTGACTACGGCGTTGCGGACAAGCTCGTGCGCGCCTCACGCGTGATCTATTCGATGCAGGCGCGAGAGCGGCTGGGCAAGCTTCTGAACGTGTTCAGCCCGCGCGTCGCGCACGTTCATAACATCTATCATCACCTCTCGCCGTCAATCCTTCCGCTGCTGCGCGATCGCGGGATCCCCGTGGTCATGACGGTGCACGATCTCAAGCTCGCCTGTCCCGCCTACACGATGATGCGCGACAATCGTTTCTGTGACAGTTGTCGCGGCGGCAAGATCTACAACGTGCTCTTGAATCGATGCATCAAGGGTTCGGTTGCCCTGAGCGGCCTCGTCATGATGGAGGCCGCGCTGCACAAGCTGTCCGGGATCTATCGGACCGGCATCGCACGATTTGTGGTGCCCAGCCGCTTTGTTCTGGAGACGCTCGTAGACTGGGGTTGGCCGCGCGGATCGTTTGTTTACGTGCCGAACTTCGTCGACGTGGAGCGTTTCCAGCCCGACGGCGAGATCGGCCGCCGTTTCGTCTATTGCGGACGCCTGGACGACCTCAAGGGTGTCGGAACGCTGTTGCGGGCCGCCGCTCTCTCAAAGCAGCCGCTCACGCTGGTGGGAGGCGGACCGGAGGAGGCCCGCCTGCGCAAGCTCAGCCAGGACGTCGGCGCCGACGCGGTATTTCTCGGGCACCTGACCAAGGAGGCCCTCGTCAGCGTCGTTCAGTCGGCGCGCGCCATCGTTGTTCCGTCCGAATGCAACGAAAACGCCCCGCTGTCCCTGCTCGAAGGGTACGCGAGCGGGCGGCCGGTGATCGGCGCGAATATCGCGGGCATTCCCGAACTGGTCCGCGAGGGTGAGACCGGCACCCTGTTCCCGTCCGGGAATGTCGACGCGCTCGCGGGAGCGCTCGAGCGTTTCGGGAATTTGCCGGACAGCCGCCTCGCCGAAATGGGCAAAGCAGGCCGCCGCTGGGTGGAGCGGGACTTCAATCCGACGATCTATCGCGATCGGCTCCTCGAGCTCTACGGATCCCTGACGGACAGCTCTGTTACAGGCAACGCCGCATGAACATGATCCATCGTTCCCCGCAGACGGCCGGTGGGTCGCGTGCGGGCCTAAGCGTGACAATGCTGGGGCTGCGCGGCTTCCCCAACGTGCAGGGCGGCGTCGAGCGGCACGTGGAGAATCTCGCGCGGGAGCTGAGCAGCCTCGGGTGCAACGTCGAGGCGGTTCTGCGCAGTCCGTATGTCAGCAAGGACGTGGGCTCGAACTGGCAGGGGATACGGCTGTATCGGCTGTGGTCGCCGCGTATCAAAGGCCTGGAGCCTTTCGTCCACAGCTTCCTCGGTGTCCTCCGCGCCGCATGGACGAGGCCGGACATCCTGCACATTCACGGCATCGGACCTGCGTTCTTCACGCCGCTCGGCCGCATGCTTGGACTGAAAGTGGTCGTGACCCACCACATGGCGAACTACGAGAACGAGAAATGGAGCCGGCTCGCCTGCGCGATCCTGAAGCTCGGAGAGCGGTCCGGCATGCTGCTGTCGCACGGCCGCATCGCCGTCTCGCCCTCGCTCGCGGAACGCATGAGGCGAACCTACCATGTCGGCGTTCGCGCGATCCCGAACGGGATCAACGCGCCGCTCAGGCTGCAGTCACCGTCCATCCTGCAGACATTCGGCCTCACGCCCGGTCGCTATCTGCTGACGGTCGCTCGCATCGATCCACAGAAACGCCAGCTGGACCTGATCGCGGCCTTCGCCCGCCTCGGCCGGCCGGACTGGAAGCTCGTGCTCGTCGGTGGCTCGGACTACCGGAGCGACTACTCACGCGCGGTCGAAGAAGCCGCACGCGCGACCGCGGGTGTCGTCCTGCTGGGAGCGCGATCCGGCTCGGTGCTCGCCGCGCTGTACACCAGCGCCGGCGCATTCGTGCTGCCCTCAAGCCATGAGGGTCAGCCGATCGCGGTCCTCGAGGCCCTCAGCTACGGCTGTCCGGTGGTGCTGAGCGACATCCCCGCCCACCGCGAGATTCAAGCCAGCGCCGCCCGATACTTCACGCCCGGCGACGTTGACGCGCTCACCGATCAATTGCGCGCGACGTGCGAGGATCGTCTCGAACGGACGTCGGATGAAACCGAGCGAGCACGCATCATCAAAGCGCATGATTGGCGGAATATCGCCGCGGAAACTCTTGCGGTCTATGACGCCGCGCTGCGCAATTCCGACGGCGCCGAATAGCATCCATATCGATCAATGCGCGAGAGGCTCCACGCTAGGAGCGCCGCGCGGCTGCCGCATGGCGGAGCCGATCAGGTAGAGCCCGATCAGGCCCAGCACCGCGCAGGCGGATGCGATAAAGAACGGCGAAGGATTGAGTGCGCTGACTGCCAGCGCCAGGGTCCCGCACGCCATCAGCGCGCGATCAAGCGGTTCGATCGTGCGTATCCCGAAGAATTGTCGCGTGCGGACCGCGACGATTGAATTGAACAGCAACGCAGAGACGATCATAGCCGCCGGAATCGATACCGGGCCGAGCCAATGCGCGGTCACGAACGGCGTGGTCGTGAGAACGCAAAATGAGGACGCGGTCAGGATCAGCGCGACGTTGGCGTGCCCCGCGATGATGAGAAGGCGGTCCGACGTCGCGTAAAACGATTGGACGAAGGTTGGAATCGCAAGCCACGTCAGGAATACCAGCGCCCCGGCATAATTGCCGAACAACGGAAGCAAGAATGGGGCGAGCATCAGTCCGCCACTGATCGTGAGAGCGCCGCAGCCGATGGTCAGGCGTCGGCAGACCTCCACCTCGGATCGCAGGCCCGCCATGTCGCCACCTTCGATCAGCTTGCCGGCGCGCGGCGCAAAGCGCTTGAGCATCGCGATCTGGAAAAACGAGAACAAGGTGGCGATTCTGGCGGCTATTGCGTAGTCGCCGACAGTCTCTGAACTGAACAACACGCCCGCCACCAGGATGTCCACCGCGGCCAGTTGGTTCGCGAACAGTGTCGCGATCACGAACTTGCCCGCGTAGCTGTAGTCCCAATGGTCCCACGCGCGTACGCCCGCAATCGACCGATCGCAAAGACGTGTTGCCGAATACAGCCAGGGGAGCAGCACGGAGATCGTCAGGACATGCGCAATGTAGATTTCGGGCAGGCCGGTCAACGTGACGAGCGGCAGCAGAACAATGCGCACGACATTCGGCGCGAGTTCTCCGAGCAAGATCGAATGGGTGATGCGGGAACGGCCTTCCAGCGCACCCGTGGAGATGATGAGCAGGCCGCTGAACACGCCGAAGGGCGCGAGCTGCTGAAACCAGACCGCCAGGCCGGGCTTGCCGAGCATATCGGCAATCGCATGGGCCCCGAACACGCCAGCCAAGGCGATCGCGGTCGAGACGATTGCGGCCAGCAAGGTGGAGTATCGATGGAGGCGGACTTCCAGCGTTCTGTCCTGGGGACGCCGCGCGACGTGATACAAGACGACGAGCGACGCGCCGGTCCCGATTGCGATCGCGACGAGTCGATAGAAGCCGAACGCGGTCATCAGATCGCCGAACTCGGACTTGGCAAGCATCCGGCCCATCATGATCAGCACGATGAACTGAGACACCAAGCCAAATACGCGGACGCCGGAGCCGACGACAAGAATCCCGAAATAGCCGTCGAAAGCCATGCGGAGCAGCTTGGACAAGCCGCCTTTCGGCACGTCCCGCATGGTCTTGAGGACCGGGTCCTGCGCGCTCATGATGAGCCTCCTTCCCGCCCACTAGATGCGCGCAATGGCGGGTTTAGAAGGCCGAATCGCCGATTTTTGGGCCTTACGGTTAACACCGGACATGAATGCCGCCGAACAGCCCACGACGCGCTGTTTCGTACCGATGGCGTGCGCTCACCTCGGTCAACTGAGCGCAAAGGATCGTGCCGCTGCGACAACCGGGCGGACATCGAACGCGTTGAACCGGGAAATAAGACTGCCATCGAAATACTCGCCAGGAGGGCGGCGATTGCGGATCGCGTGGGTGGCGAGCATGAAATCCTGCCACCCGGCAATCTCCGATTCGCTGATGGCGCCCCACCGTTCGGTCGACACATCGCCAATACCGAGATTCTCCAGGCGCCCCCGCAGCACGGCGAGGTCGCGGCGCAGCGCGGAGGCTTCGGCAGCAGGCTCCGGACGCGTGGCGCCGATGTGCTTCCAGACGAGACGCACGGCTGCTTCGGGGTTCGACAGTGTAAAGAGCGTGGCCTTCGCCAGCGCGCGGCCATAGGCGGCGAATTTCTCGGCCTCCTCGGACAGCCTGCGGTCCTGCGCATAGATCGACGCGGAGGGCGTGAGCCGATCGAGCGTCCGCGACGGCACGCGGCGCAGCGCCAGGCCCGCGGCCGGAAACAGCCCGTATGCGACGTCAAGCAGCCAGACCGCATCGATCGCTCCCGCGCGCATCGCGTCCACGACGCCTTCGGCTTCGTCGAAGGACCCGCGCCAGTCGACGAACGTCACGTCGCGATCGGGATCAACGCCCTCATCCGTCAGCGCCGCGCGGGCGACGTAGCCGAGATCGTTGTAGTGCAGCGCGATCCGCGCGCCCTTCAGGTCCGCGATGGTTGCGATCGGACTGTCGGCCGCCACCGCGAACGACCGGTTCATTCGCCGCGCAAACGCGTAGAACATCTTGAAGGGCTTGCCGAGGTCGCGCGCCGCGAATCCGAACGCCGTATTGACGAAGGTCGCGTCGCCGGTCCCGGTGACGACCCCCTCAAGCGCGCGCGAGGGCAGGCCGACCGGCGTATTCACGACCTCGAGACCTTCGTCGCGGTCGTATCCGAGCGCCGGGATGAGTGCGATCGGTGCATGCCCGGGGCCGATGTGGGACAGGGGAACGAGCACTTCCATTCGAACCATCAAACGTCTCCCCACGGCCCGATCCGTGCAAATGTTGGACGGAGGGAGACGGCCTTGTCAAAGTGCGGGCATCTCATCCTGAGATTGCGCGCCAAAGGCTTGCAACGATACGTGACCGCCGGCATACGCGCTCGTGGAGAACGTCATGTTGCGCCGCCCTAGCCCTCGTGCAGAATGGACTTGGACTGGTCGGTCCCGTCGGCGGCGCCGCAGACATGAATGTCATCATCATCGACGGCATGGGATCCGCTGCCCTCTTACCCAGCGCGCAAGTTCCGCCGCCCGCTCGTGACGGCAAGCCTTGGTTGGACCGCGCTCTGACCTCGGGCCTCACGGCGATGAACGTGACGATGGGAACCACCGGTGTCGCCATGGGCTCGGACGATTTCCGCAGCTTGCTACACACCATGCATGGCTACTTCTGCTACTTCGACCTCGAGCCACGCCTGCTGCACGTGCAGAGCGCGGAGGACATCAGGCGCGCCAAACGCGAGAACCGGCTCGGAATCATTTTCGGTTGCCAGGGTCTCGCCTCCAAGATCGATGGCGATCCGAGCCTCATTCTGATCATGTGGAAGCTCGGCCAGCGCATCGTGCAACTCATGTACAATGAGAAAAGCGCGATCGGCTGCGGCGCACTCGAAACCGAAGACACCGGGCTCAGCGAATTCGGGCGCGTCTGCGTGCGCGAAATCGACGACTGCCGGATGGTGGTCGACCTTGCCCACGCCGGCGCACGCACCGCGCGCGAGGCGATCGACTTTGCGCGCGGTACGCCGATCATCAGCCACGGCAATGTCCGCGCGCTCACGAACCATGCGCGCAACGCGCCCGATGACGTGCTGCGCGCATTGTCGGAGCGCGGCGGCGTCATCGGCATCACGGCCTACGCGCCGTTCTGCGAGAAATCCACGGACCGCCGCCCGACGCTCGACGACGTGATCGATCATGTCGCCTACATGGCGGACCATTTCGGCATCGACCATGTCGGGATCGGCTCGGATTTTTTCGAAGGCGAATCCGAGGTGCGCTTCGAGCGCTTCTTCCGCCGCCGTTATCCGTCGATCGTCGGCCGCTACAGCATCGATACCGTCTATGCGGAGGGCTTCGGGATCGTCGATCACTTCGGCGGCTTGCCGGATGCGCTGCGGCGTCGCGGATTTGGCGAGCCCGACATCGCGAAGATCCTCGGTGGAAACTTCCTGCGCGTGTTCGAGGAGGTCTGGGGTTGAGTGGCGCCGCTGCGCGATTGTTCGAACCCGTCGACGTCGCGATCGTCGGCGGCGGCATCGTGGGATGCAGCGCGGCCTGGCGGCTCGCGCAACGAGGTCTGAAGGTGGCTGTGTTCGAACGCGGCGTCATCGCCTCCGAGCAATCGAGCCGCGCGTGGGGGTTCGTGCGCCAGCAGGGCCGCCATGAGGCGGAGGTGCCGCTCGCCGCGGAAGCGAACCGACTGTGGATCGAGCAGACGGAACGCTTTGGCCAGGATGCGACGGGCTTTGTCCCGGGCGGCATCCTGGTTCCCGCCGAAACCGAGGCCGACGAGGAACGCGTGACCAGCGGTCACGAGGTCGCGGCACGTTTCCAGTTGCGCACGCGCATCCTCGATCGCGGCCAGATGCGCGAGCTCCTGCCGGAGCTCGCCGGAAACTGGCGCATGGGCCTGTTCACCGCCGGTGACGCCCATGCCGAGCCGGCGCTTTCGACGCGCACCATCGCGCGCGCCGCCCGCGAGGCCGGCGCGTCGATCTATGAGCACGAGCCCGTCGTCGCAATCGACACGCAGGGTGGCAGCGTCAGCGGCGTCGTGACCGCGGCGCGTCGTTGCGCGGCGCCGATCGTGCTGCTGGCAAGCGGCATCGGCGCTCCGGCGCTTGCGCGTCCGCTCGGACATAACCTCCCGATCCAGGTCATCCGCTCATCGGTCGGGGAGACTGAAGCCGCCAAGCCGTTCACCAGGGTCGCCATGTGGGGGCCGCGCGTCGCCTACCGTCCGTGCCATGATGGAAGCTTCGTCATCGGCAACGGCTATCGCGGCCTCGGCGCCGACTACGATCTCACTGCGGCCTCGCTGCGCAATCTGCGCCACTTCCTTCCGGCGTATCGCAACAATTGGCGTTTGCTGCGCTTGAATATCGGCGGCGAATTCCTCGATGACGTCCGGGCAGGCTTGACCAGGCAATCTCGCGCGCGCCCGCTCCCCGAACCGAGGGTGAACACGCGCAAGGTCGCGCAAAACATCGAGCAATTCCGCGCGCTGTTTCCGCACCTCGCCGGACTAAAGCTCGCGCGCTCATGGGCCGGCCGCATCGACCTGACACCCGACGTGATTCCGATCATCGATCGGCCCGACCCGCAACGCGGGCTGTTCGTCGCCGCCGGCTTCAGCGGACACGGCTTCGCGCTCGGCCCGTCCGTTGGCAAGCAGCTCGCCGAATGGATCGCGGACGGACGACCATCGCTCGATCTGAAGGCCTTTCGCCTGTCGCGATTTGCAGAAGGCGATGTGAATCGCGCCAAACAAGCGCTGTAAGCAAAGGAGACGAACATGACCGCATGGAACATCAACCGGCGCGCGCTGCTTGCGGGCGTTTCGGCTGCGACCGGCGCGGCAGCCTTCCCGGCTTTCGCGCAAGGTGCCGGAAGCATCAAGGTTGGGACCTGGGGCGGCTCCTGGCGCGACTCGCTCGACAAGCTGGTCGGCGAGCGTGTGCGTGCCGCCGGCGGCGCGGTCGACTATGTGATCGACACGCCGCAAGGCAACCTCGCGAAGCTGGTCGCGGCGCGCGGGCAAGCAGCGCCCTTCGACAACATGGAGAGCGGACTCGAACTTGTGCAGCTCATGGCCGCCGACCGCTTCGTCCTCGATCTCGACTACGACAGGATTCCAAACGCCAAGGCCCTGCCGGACTACGCAAAAGCGAAAAGCTACGTGATGTCCGTCGCCACCCAGGACGGCATCCTTTACAACCACGACAAGTTCAAGGAACTCGGCGTGGCGCCGCCCGAGCGCTACAGCGATCTCGACAATCCCAAGCTTCAGGGGCGCGTGGCGTTTCCCGACATCAATCACACGCAGCATTGGAACGCCGTTGCCGGTCTCGCCTACGAGGCCGGAGCGAGCGAGGCGGATCTCTTCAAGGCCATTCCGCTCATCAACAAGATCAAGCCCGCCTATTTCTTCTCGGCCTCGACCGACATCGCGACCAAGCTCGCATCCGGCGAGATCTGGGCTGCGCCCTTGCATGCGGGCTTCGTCGTTCGGCTGCGGCGGACCAACGTCCCGCTCTCGGTCACGTATCCGCGCTTCGGGGAAAAACGCGGGTCGCTGTGGCCGGTTCTGCATCACATCGTGCGCGGCACGCAGAACGAGGCGCTCTCGGCCCGTTTCCTCGACGCCTATCTCGACCCCGAGGTTCAGTTCGCGCACGCCAAGGCAACCGGCGTGCTTCCGGTCAATCGCTCGGCCCTGAAGCGCCTCGGCGAAGATCCCGAGAACAAGAGCGTTCTCATGTTCAAGGACGAAGAGCTCGACAATCTCTTCGTCATCGACTTTTCGAAGGTGAAGCTGGCGGATTGGCGTTCAGCGTGGAATCGCGACGTGAAACGGGGCTGATGGAAGCCAAGGCGACGATGTCCCGCGTCACGCTGAAAGGCCTCGTCAAACGCTACCAGCAAACGGAGGTCGTGAAGGGCATCGATCTCGCGGTCGAGGAAGGCGAATTCATCGTCCTGCTCGGCCCCTCGGGCTGCGGCAAGACGACCACGCTGCGCATGATCGCCGGCTTCACCGAGCCGACGTCGGGTACCGTCAGCATCGGCGGCGAGATCGTGAACAAGCTTCCTCCGCGCGCGCGCAACGTGGGAATGGTGTTTCAGGACTACGCGCTGTTTCCCAACATGACCGTCGCCGAGAACATCGGCTTCGGACTGGTCGAGCGGCGTGCTGCGCCGCAGCGCGTCAACAGCCGCACCGCCGAGATGCTGGCATTGATCCGCATGGACGGCTTCGAGCGTCGGTATCCGTCGGAGCTCTCGGGCGGCCAGCAGCAACGGGTCGCGCTCGCCCGCTCGCTCGCCTACGAGCCGCGCGTGCTGCTCATGGACGAACCGCTCGGCGCGCTCGATCAGAAGCTTCGGGAAGAGATGCAGCGCGAGTTCACGCGCATCCAGCGCGCACTTGCGATCACCACGATATTCGTCACCCACGACCAGCAAGAGGCGATGGCGCTCGCCGATCGCATCGTCGTCATGAACGCCGGACGCATCGAGCAGTGCGGCCATCCGGAGGAGCTGTATCGGAATCCCGAAACGCTGTTCATCGCCAAATTCGTCGGCCGATCCAATGTGTTTCCGGGTGTGGTGCAGAGCCGCACTGACGCCATTGTGATCGTGCGCTCGTCGACCGGCCATCTGCTGGAGGCGCGCGACAAGGGCGGCGTCGCACCGGGGCAACAGGTCGTTTGCGTGGTGCGTCCCGAGCGGCTGTTCATCGTCGACCTCGATCATCCGGCGACCGGTCAGAACACGCTGGCCGCAAAGCTTTTGCGCCGGAGTTTCTTCGGCAGCAGCGTGGATCTCGTGCTTCTCGACCGCAATGGCCAGGAGATCATTGTGCAGGTGGCGGATGGCGCGCCGCTTCCCGCCGGCGAAGACGTCACCGTCGGCTTCGCCCCGCAGGATACGCTGTGCTTCGCCGCGCCGAGCGATGCCGCGTCATGAAGGTTCGGCGCACCTACGACCTGCTGCTGCTCGCCGCCCTGGCCGTGTCGGCGCTGCTCTTTCTCGTCCCGCAATTCTTTTTCGTGCGCCAGAGCTTTTACGAGAGCATCGGGATGGGGCTCACGGGCGATGTGCTCACGCTCGCGAACTATGTGAAGATTCTGACCGATCGCTTCTACCTCGAAGCCTTCGGCCGAACGCTGGCCCTCTCGGGCGTCGCGACCGTCGCCGGCCTGCTGTTGGCGCTGCCGACCGCCTATTGTCTCGCGCGACTGCGTTCCGGGGTTCTGCGATGGCTCGTCGTTCTGCTGCTGATCTCGTCTTTCGTCAGCATCGTCGTGAAAGTGCTTGGCCTCACGCTCCTGCTCGGCTCGAACGGCCCGATCCCTGCCCTGCTTCGCATCCTGACCGGCGGGCTATGGTCTGCCTCGCTGTTGTATAATGGGTCGGCGGTCGTGATCGGGCTGGTGCAGTACACGTTGCCTCTGCTGGTCATGCTGCTGTTCGGCGTCATCCAGAACATTCCCCGCTCGCTCGAGGAGGCTGCCCTCGTCCACGGCGCGTCCGACTGGCGGCTGGTCAAGCGCGTGCTGCTGCCCCTGGCGCTCCCGGGTCTCCTGACGGCAGCGCTGATCTCGTTCAACATGAACATGGGAGCGTTCACGTCGGCCGTGCTGCTCGGCGGCGGCAATGTCCTGACGATCCCGGTTCTGATCCAACGCAAGATCATCCTGGAAGTCGATTATCCCGCCGCGGCCGCGCTCTCGGTGTTGCTGACGGCGGCGGTGATCCTGATCAACCTCCTGGCTCTCGTCATACACCCGCGTGGGCGAAGGTCGGTGCAGATCGAAGCCACAGCATGAAAGAGATGCGGTCGAACGTGGTGCTCATCGCCGGTGCGTTCTGCGCATACGCATTCCTGTTGCTGCCGCTCGTGGTCGTCGTCGGCGCCTCCTTCGACGGCGGCGCGCAGGCGTATTTCCGCTTTCCCCCACAAGTGATATCGCTGCGCTGGTACGCCGAACTGCCGGCGAAATACTGGTCGTCGCTGACACTGAGCTTCGCCATCGCGCTGGCGGCGGGCACGGCCGCAGTGCTGATCGGCACGGTTGCGGCGCTGGGGATCGCCAGGGGATCGGCGCGCGGAAACGCGACGCTCGAGACCTACTTCCGATTCCCGCTGCAAGTCCCGTTCGTGGTGACCGGCATCGTGTTTCTGCAGTTCTATTACCTGCTTCTCGACACCTTCGGCCTCAGGCTGCTGGGAACCTTCTGGGGCTATGTCATCGCCCACACGTTCTTCTGCATCCCCTACGCGGTCGGCGCCGTCGGCTCCGTCATCGCGCGCGATCTTGACAAGACCGAGAACGCCGCCAGGGTCGCGGGCGCGACGGAGCTCCGGGTCTTTTATCGCGTGACCTTGCCGGCTCTGAAGCCCGGCCTCTTCGCGGGCTTCTTCTTTGCCTTCATCGTTTCGTTCGGCGACGTGCCGGTCAGCGTTTTTCTCGCGACCGGAGGCCGCGTGCCGCTGCCGGTCGAAATCTTCCAAACGCTTCAGTTCGACTTCGATCCGCGGGTATTGGCGATTTCCACGATCGTCGTGATCCTCTCATCGGGCTTCATTGTTGTCATGCAGCGTTGGGTCGGCCTTGATCTTGTCCTTCCCAGTTCCGGCATTTCACGTTGACCGCGCCTCGCTCACAAGCAACTGCGGGATCGAGCATCGGCTGACAAAGCCAAATCATCCATGGACCAACGGGCGGGTCGAGCGGATGAACAACACCTTGAGGCGTTCCTCGACGCCTACACCTTTGGCCAACGCCTCAAGACCCTCAAGGGCCTCACGCCGTTGGACGCTGCGCCTTGGCGCGCGCCAGTCGACCGATCGCCTGGATCATGGCGGTTGGATCGGCGACACCCTTCCCCACGATGTCGTGGCCGCTCCCGTGCGCCACGGAGGAGAACAGAATCGAGCTGCCGATGGCGAGCCCGGCGGTGGCGTGGCGGGCCAGGAGCTTTGCCGTGATGTGCCCTTGATCATGTAGCATGACGATGAACGCATCGCTGTCGGTCTTGTGGAACATGGTATCGGCACCAAATGGTCCGGAAACCTGAATGCCGTCCGCTGCCGCCGCGGCGATCGCCGGCTTGATGATGCCGATTTCCTCTTGCCCGAAGAGACCGCCCTCGCCCGCATGCGGGTTGAGGCCGCTCACGTAGATTTTGGGGTTCGCGATACCAAGTCGCCGCAACGTCCGGTCGGCAACACGGATGACGTGGTCGACGCGCTCACGCGTGATCAAAGCAATGGCCTGCGCCACGCTGACATGGAGCGTGCAATGGACGACCTTCATGTTTTCAAAGCACAGCATGAGATAAACGTCGTGCGGTCCTAATCCGGTTTCCCGTGCGACGAAGGATGGATATCCATCGAACTCGATACCTGCGAGGGCGATGGATGTCTGGTTCTGCGGGGCCGCGACCACGGCGTCGACGTCGTCGTTGAGCGCCGCCTGGATCGCGGCTCGCGCCGCGGCCAGAGAAATCCGCCCGCTCGCCGCGCTCGCGCTTCCAAACGCAAGGTCGGCTGCCTCGTTCGAACGACATGCCAGCAGCGGCAGTCCGTTATCCGGCCAATCCGTCCTGTCGAGTCGATCGACGATACGAAGCTCTGGCGAGAGGCCACATGCTTTGGCATGGCGTTCGATCACCGCCGGTTCGCCGACCAGGACAGGCCGACACATCCCGCGGACGGCCGGATCGAGCGCCGCCTTGAGGCTTATCTCCGGGCCAATCCCCGCGGGATCTCCGATCGCAATGGCGATGATCGGCTTGTCATGTCCGCCCAAGGCACCAGACTCCAGTCGTCACGCGCGCAGAGCGGTCAGCATGGCCTCGACATACTCCTCGCCCTTCGCCACGACCAGCATCGAGGCGTGCAGGCGCAACGGCATCATCGTCTCCAGCAACAAGGGCTCGGGCGCGGATGCCGGGTCGATCAGCAGCGACGTCATCATGACCTTGTGAATGCTGCACGCATCCGCAATGACAGTGGCGTCATCCGAGCTCTCGCCCGCCGTCGACACGGTCACCACGAGATCGGCGGCGCTGATTTGATCGAGCAGATCCACCGTCTCGCCCGCCAGATCGCTGAGCCAATCGCGCACGGACCGGCGTGTTCCTCCAGCGGAGGTTGTCATGAACGTCGCCGAATTCCAGTGTTTTTGCGCGAGCCGTCGGACCACCCGCTCGGCCGGCTTGTCGAGCGCGACAATCTTGATCCTGCGCGGGATGGAATTCGGATAGCCCACCCGAAAGCGCGCTTCCTCGATCGTCGTCGCACGCGCGCATTCGCTCAGCACAGGCCGCTCCCGCGAAACGAGCTAGACCGTCGCATGCGCGACGCCCTCGCGGACCACAAGCGCCTCCCGGGCGCCGTCGGTAAAGGGCTGGTTGGGCGGCAGGATCACGGCCGCCGAGCGTACGCGCTGGTGCACCGGATCAACGCCCGGCGGCGTCGCGCCTTGCTCCATCAGAGCCTTGATCGCCTTGAGCATGCGATGGCGCGCCATGATGATTCCGTTGTCGGTCGACACCAGATTCTCTTTGGTGCGGTCGACAATCGGTCCCATGCTCTCCTGGAGGGATGCGTCCTGCATGGCGATCCCCGCGACGCCGCTAAACGTGATGCCGGCCTTTTGCGCCGCCCGGTCGATCAGATAATCATTGTCCTTGTTGGCGAGCGGCCGGTATGTGCCGGGTTCGAATTTGACGTAGATGCCCTTTCCGTCGCGCATCGCCTGCAACTCGGTTTCGGTGAGGGCGCGCTGGGAGTGATAGTCGAAGCTCCAGGTCCAGCAGTTGTGATCGTCGATCGGGATCCAGAAGTGGCCGTGCACCGGATGGCTACCGCGCGGCGGGATCATCGTGAAGGCCGGCATCACCCAGGGTGTGATGCGCCAATAGTAATGTCCGCCTTCCGCGTTGCGCCGCGCGCCGATATAGAGACCGCCTGGACTCTCGACGACCTCGAAGACCGGTCGCGCGTCATTGAGATTATATCGGTTGCCCTTCGCGCCTTTGAACAGCGGATCGGAATTCAAGTCCCCGCGGTGAAGCCAGGACACGTGGCTTGAGTCGATGCCACCCTCCAAGGCTTGCAACCAGTTCGACTCTTGCAGCCGCTTGGCGACGTACCGTTGTTCAGGCCGAACGAGCGCAAACTCGAATTCCGGCAGTGGCGGCTGCCGATCGACCGCCCCCATATAGGTCCACAGAATGCCGCCGCGCTCGACCAGTGGGTACGATCTGAGCTTGATGCGCTGGCAGTAGCCGCTCTCCGCCGGCTCTGACGGGACTTCGACGCACTGCCCGGTGACGTCGTATTTCCAGCCATGATAGGGGCAGCGCAGCCCATTCTCTTCGTTGCGGCCGAACCACAGCGAGACACCGCGATGGGCACAGAATTCGTCGATCAATCCATAACGTCCCTGCGTGTCGCGAAACGCCAAAAGACGCTCCGACAGAAGCTTGACACGCACGGGCGGGCATTCATTCTCCGGGAGCTCTTCGGCGAGCAGCGCCGGAATCCAATAGCTCCGGAACAAAGCTCCACCCGGCGTGCCCGGCCCGGTCTGCGTCAGGAGGTCATTCTGTTCGCGTCGCAGCATGCGCAATGATACCCGATGAGGGACGCGACCGTCGAGAATACTTGTGTCTGAAGCCCCGATTTGAATCAGCTCAACTCACCCTGCCCTCCGGAATCCGCATGACCGACACCGCACCACCGTCTTCGAGCCGAAGGCAGCTCGAGCTGTGCGACGCGGCGGACGTCGCCGTTGGCACCGCGATCAAGATCGAACGCGACGGTCTTGAGCTTGCGGTGTTCAATATCGATGGAGAATTCTACGTCACCGACGATCATTGCACCCATGGTCCTGGCTCCCTGTCGGAGGGCTATATCGATGGCGATACCGTCGAGTGCAATTTTCACCAAGGTCAGTTCAACATCCGCACCGGCGAGGTCGTGCTGCCGCCCTGCTTCGTTCCGGTGAAGACTTATCGAACCATTGTCAGGGACGGAAAAGTCATCATCGAAGCGTGATCTACTCGGGCTTTGCGGCTGACGATTTGACAATTGGGGCCCACCGCGCCACCTCGGTCTCCACAAACCGTGCAAATGCATCCGCATCCATTGGGATGACGCCGATTCCCTCCTGCCGCAGCAGGTCGCGTACCTCGGGGTGATCCAGCGCCGACACGAAGCCACGGTTCAATCTGTCGACGATCTCCCTCGGCAGGCCTTGCGGACCTGAAATCGAGAACCAGGTCGTTGCGACCAACTCCGGGTAGCCCAGTTCCTTGAACGTCGGAACGTCAGGGTAGTCGGGGAGCCGGTGTTCGGCGGTCACGGCGATCGGCACCACGGCTCCGGACTGAATATGGCTCAGTGCCGTGGTCCAGGTCACCGAGCCGATTTTGACGTGGCCAGCCACGATATCGAACATCGCCGGCCCCGCCCCCTTGTAAGGCACGTGCTGCATCGGCAGTGCCAACTTCTGCGCAAGGTAAGCCACGATGAGATGCCCTTGCGTGCCGGAGCCCGGCGAGCCGTAGCTGACGGGAGTCGGGCTCTTGCGAATGAGCTCCAGCAATTCGGCGAGGGTGCGGACATGGAGCGAGGGATGGACGACCCAGACGATCGCCGGCCCGCCGAGGTAAGCAATGTGCGTGAAATCGCGAACCGGATCGTAACCGACGTTCGCATTCAACGCGGGAGCGATCGCGTGCGACGCAACACCGGACACGAGCAGCGTGTAGCCATCGGGCTCGGCGCGCGCGACCTGGGCCGATGCCGTAACGCCCCCGGCGCCCGGCCGGTTCTCGACATAGACTTGCTGATTCAGCGCTTCCGATAACACGCGAGCAAAGACGCGGCCGAGCGTGTCCGCGCTTCCGCCCGCGGAGAACGGAACTACAAGCTTGATTGGTCTGGCCGGCCACGTTTCGGCCCGGAGCGAGCCGGCGAACGCCGATAGCAGCCAGGACAGCGCAACAAGGACCCGCACCATGATCGTGTCCAATTCCGAAATCCGTGGACGCATGCGGCACATTCTTTTACGAGCTTCGGGATCGGAGCACTAGCGTCGCACGCGGACCGCGACTCCAGCGACACGGGCTAACGAGAAGGGAAACGCAGTCTTGGCGGTAACCCAGGTTCTCATCGTCGGTGCCGGTCCGGTCGGCCTGACCCTGGCGTTCGATCTCGGCAGACGAGGCATTCGCTGCGTTGTGATCGAACAGAAGGAAGCGCCGCAATTCCTACCCAAGATGGAACGCTGCAACGCCCGCACCATGGAGATCTTTCGACGGCTCGGCTTGGCGGACAAAATTCGGGCCGCGGGTCTGCCTTCGCACGTGCCGATGGACGTGTTCATCATTCTGGCCATGAACGAGCCACCGCTGTTACGGCAGCACTACCCCTCGGTCGACGAGGCGCGCGCCGCGATCAAGGCAAGCAACGACGGCACTCAGCCGCTCGAACCCTATCAGCTCATTTCACAGTACACGCTCGAGCCGTTGCTCAAGTCGGAGACCGAGGCATTGCCGAGCGTCACCCTGCGCTACGGCTGCGAGTTCCTGTCGTTCGATCAGGACGAGGACGGGGTCTCGGTCCAGGTCAAGAATCCGAGTGGAACAATCGAAACGTTTCGCACCGCCTATCTGGTCGGCTGCGACGGCGGCGCGAGCCCGGTGCGCAAGCAGCTCGACATCAAGTTGCGCGGCGAGGGCAACCTCTTGGAGCTGCGCCAAGCGCTTTATCGCTGCGATGAGCTTTTCGACAGGATCCCGATCGGCAACGGTCCCGGCAGAGGCCGCCACTATCATGTGGCGGACGACCGGGCGACGTTCCTGATCATGCAGGACTCAACGCGGCACTGGACCTTGCATGCGGTGGTCGATCGCGACGAGGACATGAAGACAATGTTCGAGCGAACCGTCGCGGTCCCGGTTCGCTACGAGATGCTCGCGTGCAATCCCTGGCGCCAAAACCTCTTGCTCGCCGACACCTACGGCAAGGGACGCGTCTTCCTGGCGGGCGATTCCGTGCATCTGGTCGTGCCGACCGGCGGCCTTGGCATGAACACCGGAGTCGGTGACGCGATCGACCTCTCATGGAAGCTTGCCGCGACACTGCAGGGCTGGGGCGGGCCGAACCTGCTGCGCTCGTACGAGATCGAACGGCGGCAAGTCGGAGAGCGCAATGTCGGCGCGTCGCGCTATGCCTCGCTCGGCCGCCGCAAATGGCGCGCGCAATATCGGCCCGACATCCGTAATGAGACTTCTGCCGGCCATGCGGCGCGCGACAACCTTGTGCGTGTGGCCCAGATCGAGCAACCCAAGAGCAATGAGATGATCGGCGCTGAGCTCGGCTATCGCTACGTCGATTCACCCATCATCTGCGATATTCCGGGCGGGCCCGAGCACCTGTTCCGCGAATATCGACCGACGACGTGGCCGGGCGCACGCCTGCCGCATGTCTGGCTCGACGACGGCAGGCCGATTCAGGATTGTGTCAGCGACGGCTACACCATCCTGCGGCTGGGCGGGACGCGGGTCGACACCGTCGGACTCGCGCACGCGATCAAGTCTCGCGGCGCCACGGTGAAGGTTCTGGAGATCCCCGACAACGCCGCGCGCGACGTCTACCAGTACGATATCCTCTTGCTCCGCCCCGACATGCACGTCGTATGGCGGGGCAACCGGTTGCCGGACGACGTGCGCGGCATCGCCGCGACGGCCACCGGGCACTGAGGATAGCCATGAGTGTACTTCAAGATCTGACCGAGGAGCTGGTCACCGCCAACCATATCCTTGCGCACGAGCGGGTCGTCGATTCGTTCGGACATATCTCGGCGCGCCATCCCGAGAGACCCGACCGGTACTTCCTGTCGCGCGCGCGTGCGCCGCGACTTGCGGAAAGCGGCGACATCATGGAGTTCACACTCGACGGCAACAGTGTCGGTCCCCAGCCCGGCAAGCCCTACTCCGAGCGCTTCATTCACGGGGCGATCTACGAAGCCCGACCCGAGGTAATGGCCGTGGTTCACAACCACAGCCCAAATGTCGTCCCCTTCACGGTGACGAAGCAGAGGATGCGGCCGATCATGCACATGTGCGCGCCGATCGGCGCTGACATTCCGAACTGGGACATTCGAACGAAATTCGGCGACACCAACTTGCTGGTCACCAGCATGGAGATGGGACGTGATTTCGCGAGGACACTTGGTTCGCACAGCGTCGCGCTGATGCGCGGGCACGGCAGCACCGTGGTTGGGCGATCGGTGCGCGAAGTGGTGTTCACCTCCGTCTACATGGAGATCAACGCCGAGATGCTGATCAAGGCGCTGGCGATGGGAGACGTCACTTATTTGTCCGACGGCGAGATCGCCGCGATCACAAAAGGGCGCGCCGGTTTCACATTCGAGCGCGGATGGGAGAACTGGTGCCACCGCGTCGGGCGTCCATACGTTCCGAGCAGTTGGAACATGGGCGAAGGCTTCTCGAAAACCGACACGTAGAACCTGCCGGAGCTCTCGTCCGCGACGGCGCGGGCGCGGCCTGCAGATCGAGGGTTGATGCGACACGGCAACGCGCGACATCTTGAGGTCACCGGCGTCCTCGCGGCGCTTGCCGCGGCTTGTCTTGCGGTCGGCATCGAGACGGCCGGCGCGCAGCAAGACGCCGCTGCAAATTACCCCGAGCGGGCGATCCGCGTCATCGTGTCGGTTCCCGCCGGCGGCGGCGTCGACACCGTGATGCGGCTGGTTGGCGAGAAGCTTCAGCAGCGCCTGGGACAGCCGGTCGTCATTGAGAACCGCGGCGGTGCAGCGGGAAACATTGGAGCGGAAGCGGTCGCGAATGCCGCACCGGACGGCTACACACTGTTGGCCACCGCTCCGGCCCCGTTGGTCGCTAACGCCGCGCTCTATAAGAGGCTGAGATATGACGCCGACGCTTTCGAGCCGGTCGCCGTCTTGACGCTTAGCCCCAACGTCCTGGCCGTCCGCGCCGACTTGCCGGTGAAATCGGTTCAAGAGCTGATCGCGTATGCCAGGGCGAACCCGGGGAAACTGACCTATGCGTCACAGGGGAACGGAACGACTTCGCATTTGACGACCGAACTGTTCCAGCGATTGACCAACACACGGCTCCTGCATGTGCCCTATCGCGGGACAGCGCCGGCGCTGAATGACCTTATCGCCAGTCATGTCGACTTGATGTTCGTGGACGTGACCGCCGTGCTGCCGCTGCATCAAGCCGGCAAAGCACGGATCCTCGCGATCGCGTCCCACCAGCGGCTAGCCGAACTGCCTGAAATCCCGACGTTCGAACAGTCCGGCGTGGCGGAGTTTTTCTCCGCGGCCTGGAACGCCATTGTGGCTCCACCCAAGACGCCGGAATCGGTCACGTCCCGGCTCAACAAGGAGATCAACGCAATTCTCAGCACGCCAGAGATCGGCGCGCGGTTCCGGGCCCTGCACCTCACGCCTGTGGGTGGCAGCCGGGCGGACATGGCGGAATTCGTCAAGGCCGAACGTCGACGTTGGGAAGATGTAATCCGAAGTGCAAATGTCACTTTGGAGTAAGTTGCGCTCGCCGAGATGAGGTTGGGTGAAAATTCAACGATCAGAAGCCAAAGCGTCGCCCGTGCTCTTCGGCAAACGGGTAATTATCCCACGACTTCAGGCTCGGGTCGCTTGGCGCAGCACGAGCCGCCAAGCGGATGACTCGCGCCGCCAGACCAATGTGAACAGCAAGTTGATAGCGCCCTTCGGCTTTCCACGCTCGCCGACGACCATGTGGACGAGGCCCGTTCTAATGACGACATCGCCATGCATCCAGTTCTTGGCATGCTTTGTTTCGATCGCCCCATAGTCGTAGAGGCCGGCGGCGACGCCGGCCAGATACGCCTCCTTCGATTCCGAAACCGCCGTCGAATGGATGTAGACGAGATCGTCGGCGAGCAACGCTCGGAGCGCGGCGAAGTCTTGCGCGATCATGGCGCGATAGAGCGCAAGCTCCGCCGCGGCGATCTCTGCATCGACGCCACTCATCACGCCGACCCCAATTCCTGCATGGCAAGATCGAGGAAGTCCTTGCCGATCGACCCCTGGAACTGCTCGTAGACCGGACGCGTCGCCTTGATGAACAGCGCCTTGTTCT
>CAYZMR010000013.1:0-34961 GCA_964479515.1 uncultured Hyphomicrobiales bacterium
CGACCTTGGTGCCGTAACCCAGCAGCAGGAAGACGAAGGCGACGTTGAGCAGCGCGGCATCGAAGCCGGCGGCACGCTCGATCAGCAGCGTCCAGGTCATCGCGTCGAGACCCTCGCCGACGACCGGCTGCGCCGCCATGTAGACGAGGATCGTGCCGAACAGCGCGAGCGCGATGCCGACGCTGCCGAGGATGAAATATTTCCAGGCCGCTTCCAGCGCCTCGTGCGTGCGATAGATGCCGACCATCAGCACGGTGGTGAGCGTCGCAAGCTCGATCGCGACCCACATCAGGCCGATATTGTTGGCGATGAGCGCGAGGTTCATCGCAAACATCAGGACCTGATACATCGCGTGATAGAAGCGCAGATAGGTCGGCGTCAAACGGCCGGTCTCGATCTCATGCTCGATATAGCTCGCCGAGAAGGCGCTGGTGGTGAGGCCGACGAAGGTCGTGAGAATGATGAAGACGTGGTTGAGATCGTCGACCAGCAGATAGCGTCCCGCCTCTGGGCGTCCGCCGAGCAGCGACAGCGCCGCGAAGAACGTCATCAACGAGGCCACGACGTTCAGCCGCGCGCTGATCCGATAGGCGGGCAGGAACGCCAGCAGCGCCGCAGCCGCGGCCGGGATCACGATCACCGCCGTGACGGCGTCGAAGGTCATCGCTGGTCCCCGCGGAACTTGTCGAGCGCGCGCACGTCGACGGTGTCGAAGCGCTCGCGGATGCGAAACAGAAAGATGCCGATCACGATGAAGGCGATCAGGATCGAGAACGCGACGCTGATCTCGACGACGAGCGGCATGCCCTTGGCGCCGGTCGCGGCGAGCACCAGGCCGTTCTCCAGCGACATGAAGCCGACGACCTGGCTCACGGCGTTACGGCGCGTGACCATCATCAGCAGGCCGAGCAGGATGACGGCGAGCGCGAAGGCGAGATCCTCGCGCGCGAGCGGGTCCGCGCCTGGCGTCACGCGGAGCATCACCATGATCGAGAGCGCCACGAGCGCGATGCCGGCGAGCATCGTGGTGCCGACGCCGACCACGGTCTCGATCTCGCGATGGATGCCGAGCCGCACGATCATCCGATGGAGCACGAGCGGGATCGCGATCGCCTTGAAGGCGAGCGCGATCAGCGCGGTGATGTAGAGGTGCGGCGCGCCTTGAGCGAACGCCTGCCAGGCGACCGAGAGCGCGAGCACCAGCGCGTGCAGCGCAAACACGTTGAGCAGCGAAGTGAGCCGGTCCTGATAGAGCTGGAGGAAGCTCACCAGCACCAGCGAACCGGCGAGCATGTGCGCGACGTCGAAGGTGAGGCCGTGCATTTAGAGGCCCCCCTTCGACACGAACAAGAGAAGCGTCGCGAGCAGACCAAGCATCACCGCGGCGCCGAGGAACTGCGGCACGCGGAACACGCGCATCTTGGCGATCGACGTCTCGAACACGGCGAGCAGGATGCCACCAACCGCAAGCTTGCCGAGATAGGCCGCAAAGCCGACCGCATAGGCCTTTGCGCCGGCGCCTGCCGGCGCGAGCCCCCATGGCGCGAACACGCAGGCAATCAGCGAGACGTAGAGCAGGAGCTTGAGCGACGCGGCCAGCTCGATCAGCGCCAGGTGCCGCGCGGAATATTCGAGCACCATGGCCTCGTGCACCATGGTGAGCTCCAGATGCGTCGCGGGATTGTCGACCGGGATGCGCGCATTCTCGGCGAGCGCCACCATCACCAGCGCGATGAGCGCGAGGCCGAGCGAGACGCGCAGGCCGACCGCGCTCGAGGTCATGTAGGCCGCGACGGTGGAAAGCTGCGTCGAGCCCGCGACCAGCGCGAGCGTGAATACGATCATCAGCATCGCGGGCTCGGCGAGTGAGGCGATCATCACCTCGCGGCTCGACCCGATGCCGCCGAAGCTCGTCCCGACATCAAGGCCGGCGAGCGCCAGAAAAAAGCGCGCAGTCGCCAGGAACGCGATGATCGCGATCATGTCGGCGACCCAGGAGAACATCAGCCCGGTCGCGAAGGTCGGAACCAGTGCGGCGGCGATCCAAGTCGCGGCGAATACGATGTAGGGAACGGCGCGAAACAGCCAGGAGGCATTTTCCGCCAGCACCGCGTCCTTGCGCAGAAGCCGAACGAGATCGCGGTAGGGCTGGATCAGCGGCGGGCCTCGCCGGCTCAAGGCGCGCGCCTTCACCTTGCGCACGAGCCCGGTCAGCAATGGCGCGAGCAGGAGCACCACCAGCATCTGTGCGCCCTGCACGGCGAGGTCGAGCATCATGGCCATAGCGCCATCACCGTCAGCAGGCAAACGAGCGCCAGGAACACGAGGCTGAGGTAGCGCCGGATGGTCAGGAACTGAAGATAGTTGAGCCGATCGGCGATGAAGCCGACGCCGTCCGCGACCGGCGCGTAGAGCCAGTCATAGATGAGATCGCGCACGTGGACGGTCAAGCGCGCCGCGCGCGCGTCGCCGGGCGGCGGCATGTAGCTCTGCTCGTCCGCGACGAACACGGTCGCGCCGAAGACGCGACGGATCGGCTGCGCGAAGCTCTCGGCGGTGTATTGCGTTACCGGGCTCGGATCGGGGTAACCGCAATCCCAGGCCGGCGCGCGGCGCACGACGTTCGATGCGACGCGATGAATCACGATGGCGGCAAGCGAGGCGCTCAGCAGCGCAAACGCAAAGACGAGCAGCCCATTGTAGGAGCTGCGGCTCTCGACGACCGGCACGATCGACAGCCACGGCGCCGACCCCTGTATCGGCATGCGGGCATGGACCACGGCCTCGACGGCCGGCGCAAGGCCGTCGATCACGAGGCCGGGCAGCACACCGGCGGCGAGGCAGAGCGCCGCGAGCGCGAACATCGCGGCGAGCGAGAAACGGTCGGTCTCGCGTGCGCGCGCGGCCGCGTCGCTACGCGGCCGGCCGAGGAAGGTCACGCCGAACGCCTTGACGAAGCACGCGGCGACGAGCGCGGCCGAGAGCGCCAGCAGCGCGCCGGCGGCCGGTACGGTGAATTTCAAGCCCCATTGCGGCAGTGCCGGGCTCAGCAGGATTGCCTGGAAGGTCAGCCACTCGGAGACGAAGCCGTTGAGCGGCGGCAGCGCTGCTATCGCGACGCAGCCGATCAGGAACACGAAGGCCGTCCGCGGCATGCGGTGGATCAGTCCGCCGAGCCGCTCCATGTCGCGCTCGCCGGTCGCGCCGAGCACGCTGCCCGCGCCGAAGAACAGGAGGCTCTTGAACAGGGAATGGTTGAACACATGGAACAGCGCCGCCGTCGCGGCAAGCGACGCGGCGGCCGGCATGTCACTCACCTTGAAAGCGAGCGCGAGGCCGAGCGCGACGAAGATGATGCCGACATTCTCGACCGTGCTGTAGGCGAGCAGCTTCTTGAGGTCCTTCTGCAGCACCGCATAGAGAATGCCGGTGACCGCCGTGCCGGCGCCGACGATGAGCACGACCATGCCCCACCATGCGGATGGCGGGCCGAGCAGGTCGAACACGATCCGCAGGAAGCCGTACACGGCGACCTTGGTCATGACGCCGCTCATCAGCGCGGAGACATGGCTCGGCGCGGCCGGATGCGCGAGCGGGAGCCAGACGTGCAGCGGCACGAGGCCGGCCTTGGAGCCCGCGCCGAACAGCGCGAGGCAGAACACGAGCGCGCTCACGCCCGGCGAGGGCGGCGAGACGCGGATCGCCTCGAAGGCGTAGCCGCCATCGGGCCCGGCAAGCGCCCCGAAGGCGAGCAGCAGCGCGAGCGTTCCGAGGCTCGCCATCACCAGATAGACATAGCCAGCCCGAAGGTTCTCGCGCACGCGATGATGCGCGATCACCAGCGCGCAGGACGAGAGCGACATGAACTCCCAGGCGACGAGGAACGTGAAGGCGTCATCGGCGAGAACCACGAGGTTCATGCCGGCGAGGAAGGCCGGATAGAACGG
The DNA here is from genome assembly GCA_964479515.1 of uncultured Hyphomicrobiales bacterium. Lineage (GTDB taxonomy): Bacteria > Pseudomonadota > Alphaproteobacteria > Rhizobiales > Xanthobacteraceae > PALSA-894. The sequence continues at coordinate 3,948 of CAYZMR010000013.1, forward strand.
CAGCACGCGCTCGGGCGTCTCCTCATGCTGGCCGTAGCCGAGCGCGAACAGGCTCGCCGCCGCGGCCCCAAGATTGACGACCGCGAGGAAGAAAGCGGCCAACGCATCAAGTCGGAAATGCGAGCCAAGCCACGGCAGGCCGAGCGGCAGCGTCAGGGTCGACGGTGCGGTGGACAGCGCCGCAAGGCCGGCGCCAAGGCCCCCAAGCGACAGCGCAAGGCACGCGCCATAGACGATCGGCGTTGCCTGGCGCAATCGCGCGATCGCGACCGCCAAGCAGGCGAGGCCGAGAAACGCGGCAACGCAGCCCAATGCCACGACGAGCGCCATCGCGCCTCAGCCCTCCGCGCCGCGCGCCGCGCGCCAGTCAGCGCTGTCCGCCGCGTCCATCCGCTCCCCCCTTCAGCCGCACCCCGCGGCCGCCGCGCGTGCTCGCCCCACCCTCGCCGATCAGTTCGATGCCAGCGGCATCAAGCGCGCCGACGAGCTTCATCAGCGAATCCACATTGCCGCGGATCACGCCTTCGCTGCTCTCCATCCGTTGGATCGTCGGGAGCGACAGCGCCGAAAGCTCGGCCATCTTGCGCTGGTCGATGCCAAGGAGCGCGCGTGCGGCGCGCAATTGGGCGGCGGTGATCATATTTCCTGCCCGCGATTCTAACTCAGTACTAAAGCCTAAGTATTCCAAATTAGGTGACAGGACATAATTTATAATGCTTTTTTTATCAGCACCAGGCTACCCGGCCGTATCTCGCGATGATGCCCTGACGACGGATTTTCGCGCGGCCGATTTATGCGCAGAGTTGCAGTGCGGTTCCGGAGAGGATGTTAAGACGTGACGTCACGGATGGCGGCCGAGGGTTGAAACGATGGCGACCGAACTGCTGACGCCGGTGATCATGTGCGGGGGCGCGGGGACGCGGCTGTGGCCGGTGTCGCGCGAAAGCATGCCGAAGCAGTTCGCGGCGGTCATCGGCGAGCGCTCAACGTTCCAGCAGGCGATCGAGCGCGTGAGCGATTCCGCGCTGTTTACCCGGCCGATCGTGATCACGAACGGCGACTTCCGCTTCATCGTGGCGGAGCAATTGCGCGCGACCGGCGCCGAGGCCGACATCGTACTCGAGCCGATGCGGCGCGATTCCGGTCCGGCGGTCGCGGTCGCGGCCGCGCTTGCGGCCGAGCGCGATCCGGACGCGATCGTGCTGGTGCTCGCCGCCGATCATCTCATCCGCGACGCGGAGGCATTCGGCGCGGCGTGCCGCAGCGCGGCGAAAGCGGCGGCGGAGGGGCTGATCGTGACCTTCGGCATCCGCCCGACCGCGCCTGCGACGAATTACGGCTACATCCGTCCAGGCGGCAAGCTCAACGGCGGCGCGAGCCTCGCGGTGGAGGCGTTCGTCGAGAAGCCCGACGCCGCGACCGCGGCGCGTTACCTCGGCGAGCATTATCTCTGGAACAGCGGCAACTTCACGTTCCGCGCCAAGGTCATGCTCGAGGAGATCGAGCGCTTCGAGCCGATCATGGCCGAGGCCGTGCGCGGAGCCGTCGCCGGGATCACGCGCGACCTCGACTTCATGCGCCTTGCCGTCGAGCCGTTCGCGCGCGCGCCGCGGAAATCGATCGATTACGCCGTCATGGAACGCACCAAGCTCGCAGCCGTCGTGCCGGCCGACATGGGCTGGTCCGACATCGGAAGCTGGAGCGCGGTATGGGCGGATCTCGATCACGACGCCGCCGGCAACGCCACGTCGGGTCCCGCGGTCGTGCTCGACAGCCGCAACAGCCTCGTGCGCGCCGATGACAACGTCCTGACCGCCGTCATCGGCCTCGACAACGTCGTCGTGGTATCGACCGGGGACGCGGTTCTGGTGGCGGCGCGCGACAAGGCGGAAGACGTCAAGGCACTGGTCGAGCAGCTCCGCGCCGCGAACCGGCGCGAAGCGGTCGAGCACCGCCGCATCTACCGGCCCTGGGGGTATTACCAGGGCGTCGACGCCGGCGGGCGCTACCAAGTCAAGCGCATCATGGTGAAGCCCGGCGCGCGGCTTTCGCTGCAGAAGCACTTCCACCGCGCCGAGCACTGGGTCGTCGTCACCGGCACCGCCGAGGTCATGATCGGCGACGACATCAAGACGGTGCACGAGAACGAGTCGGTTTATATCCCGATCGGCAGCGTCCATCGCCTCGCCAATCCGGGAAAGATCGAGCTGGAGCTGATCGAGGTCCAGGTCGGCAGTTATCTCGGCGAGGACGATATCGTCCGCCTGGAGGACGTCTACGGCCGCGGCTGACGCCACTCACGCCGCAGACCCAATCGTGCTAGCCTTCAGGTTGCGACCGCCTTGACGTCGTCCGGGCGAGGCGCGGTGACGCGTTTGATCGCGTTCGAGGAGGCTCACATGGCGAAGAAAGACAGCGAAGGCGTTTACAAGATCGTAGAAGTCGTCGGCGTCAGCGCGGAGTCATGGGAAGACGCGGGGCGGCAGGCGGTGAAGACGGCGTCCAAGTCGCTGCGCGACCTGCGCATTGCCGAGGTCACCAAGATGGACATGAAAGTGGACGACGGCAAAGTCGTGGCGTTCCGCACGCGCGTATCGCTCTCCTTCAAATACGAGGCCTAGGCTCGTTCTTGGTCGTCTTGCATTCATGACGCCACGGCCGCGCGGGTCGTTCAAACAAGCGCGGGCGGCCTCTCGTTCAGCACAAGCCAGTAGAGGCCCATCTGGATGACGGCGGCCGAGAACTCGGCGAAATCGACGGGCTTGCGGACGTAGCTGTTGGCGCCCAGCCGGTAGCCATCGAGTCGATCCTTGTCCTCGACCGAGGTGGTGAGGATGACGACCGGCAGGAGCCGCGCGCGCTCGTCGCTGCGGATGCGCCTGAGCACCTCATGCCCATCGAGCTTGGGCAGCTTCAGGTCAAGCAGCACGAGTTGCGGCAGCGGTCGGCGGTTTCCGTCGGCGCCCGATGCCAGCAGATAGTCGACCGCCTCGGCGCCGTCACGCGCGACCACCACTTGGTTCGCGACATTGCCCTTCTTGAGCGCCCGCAGCGTGAGCGCCTCGTCCTTCGGATTGTCCTCGACGAGGAGGATGAACGACTCAGGGATCATGCGGCGGCTCCGGCTTTGAGATGATGATTCGTGTCGCGGACTTCGGGCGGCATCTCAAGGCTCGCGTCACCATCGAGCGTGAAGAAGAAGGTCGTTCCCGCGCCGACCGCGCTTTCCACCCAGATGCGCCCGCCGTGGCGGCGGATCACGCGCCGCACCGTCGCGAGACCGATGCCGGTTCCTTCGAATTCCGCGTTCGTATGCAAACGCTGGAACATGCCGAACAGCTTGGACGCGTACGCCATGTCGAAGCCCGCGCCATTGTCGCGCACGAAGAATGCGCTCGGCGAGCCTGGCGTGACGCCGACCTCGATCCGCGCGTCTTTGCGCTTCGCGGTGAATTTCCAGGCGTTGCCGAGCAGATTCTCGAACACGACCGTCAGCAGCCGTCCGTCGGCGTCCGCCGCAAGCCCGTCCGTCGCGACGAACTGGACCTTGCGCGTCTGATCTGACCGCGCGAGACGGTTCGCGACCTCGCGGGCGATCAGGGTGACGTCGACCGCCGCGCGTTGAAACTCGCCGCGCGTGACACGCGACAGGGCCAGCATGTCGTCGATCAGCTGCGCCATCTGCTGCGCGGATTCGCGCATGTAGCGCACGTATTGCTTGCCGTCGTCGTCCAGCTTGTCGGCATAGTCCTCCAACAGCGCGAGGCCGAATCCGTCAATGCTGCGCAATGGCGCGCGCAGGTCGTGCGCCACCGAATAGCTGAAGGATTCGAGCTCCTCGTTCTTGGCTTCCAGTTCGCGGATCAGCCCGGCGCGCATCGCGGCCAGTTCCTGGGCGCCGCGCGCTTCCACCGCCTCGAGTTCGGCGTGCGAGAGCCGGTCGCGAATGAGGCGATTCTCGTCCTCGAACTGCTTGCGCCTGATCTGCGCCAGCACGCGAGCCCGCAGCAGATCGAAGTCGCTCGACTTCGCGATATAATCGTCGGCGCCCGCGCTCAGACCCTGGATCATGGCATCGCGGTCGTCGAGCGCGGACAGCATCACGATCGGGATATCGCGGATACCGGGCGCATTCTTCAGGCGCAGGCAGGTCTCGCGCCCGCCGATGCCAGGCATCATGAGATCGAGCAGCACGCAATCGACCGCCTGAAGCGCGAGCAATTCGAGTGCTTCCTCGCCGGAGCGGGCGAGCACCACGTCGTAGCCGTCGGCGCGCAGCGCTTCCGCGACCTGCTGGAGATAGGTTTCGCTGTCGTCGACGGCGAGAATCTTCTTTGGTCCCTGCAGGCTGGCGGTCGCCTGCTTCGCCGCCTGGCCGGTCGCGCTGCGCATCATCGCGTTGAGGCGGGCGAGGACGAGGCCGATATCTTCCTCCTTGCGCACGAAGGCATCGGCGCCGGCATCAAGTGCGTGGACCTCGGCGCCGCGATCCTCCGAGCCGGTCAGCAGCAGGCAGGGCAAGCCGCGCAGCGCTGCGTCGAGACGGATGCGCCGGATGACGGTCGCGCCGTCCATCCCGGGCAACTGTCCGTCGACGATGATCGCGCTCGGACGCAGATGTGCGGCCAAGCGCAAACCTTCCTCGCCGCTGCCGGCGACCAACACGCGATAGGATGCCTGCTGCAGCGCGGCCTTGAGCTCCTCGCGAAACGTGATGCTGTCGTCGATCACCAGGACCGACGTTCCGGGCGGCTCCCCGGCGCGCTCGCCGCGCCGCACGAGTTCGCGGGCGCGCGCGACCACGTAACCGGGATCGTAGGGCTTGCCGACATACTCGTCGGCTCCGGTCATTAGGCCGCGCACGCGATCGCCGATTTCGACCTCCGTCGTCAGCATCATGACCGCGGTCCCGGCCGCCGCAGGCATCTCACGAATTTCATCGAGCAGTTCGACGCCGTCTCCGTCCGGCAGCAACACGTCGAGGATGACGAGGGAGAACGTCTCGCCGGCGAGCGCCGCGCGCGCCTCGGCGAGGGTCGCGCAGCCGACCGCCGGCAGCCCCGCGGCGGCGAGCATTTCCATCAGGTTCATGCGCACCGTAAGACTGTCGTCGACGACGAGAACGCGGCCATTCATTGACATCTCTCCATCGCGATCCCCTCCAGCGCGGCGAGCCGCGGGCCGATCTCGCCGATGCGCAGGATTTGCTGCGCCGCACCCAGCACGACAGCCTCGCGCGGCATGCCGTAGACAACCGATGTCGACTCGTCTTGCGCGATGGTCGTGCCGCCGGCCTCGCGGACCTTCAGCAAGCCGAGCGCCCCGTCCCGGCCCATCCCGGTCAGCAGGCAGGCGGCTGCGGACGCGCCATAGTCGGCCGCGATCGACTCGAACAGGACATCGACCGAAGGCCGGCAGGAATGGCGTTCCGGGCCGTCGGTGAGGCGCAGGCGCCCTTCGCGCACGGTGAGGTGGCAGCCGCCGCGCGCGACGGCGACGCGACCCGTGAGAGAAGCGACCGGCGCGCCGTCCTCCGCGTAGGTCGCACGCCGTGCGGTCTGCCCGTCGAGCCAATCCGCGAACGCGGTGCCGAAGGGCTCGTTGATGTGCAGCACCACCAGAACCGGAATCTGGAATTGCGGCGGCAGGCCGCGCAGCACCTCGGCGATCGCTCCCGGACCGCCTGTCGACGCACCGATCGCGACGACCGCGCATGCTTGCGCGGCAGCCGCAGCAGCGAACGGGGGATCGGACGGACGTGCGCGCAGCTCCGCGAGGCGGGCGCGCGGATGGGTGATGACGCGGATGCGCGCGACAAGCTTCACGGTTGCGAGGAAGCGTCGCTCCCAGTCGCCCGCGGGCTCATCGCCATTCGGCTTTTCCAGCACGTCGACCGCGCCGGCCGCGAGCGCGTCATAGATCTTGAACAGCTCGCCGCGATTGGTGGAAGCCGAGACCACCAGGATCGGCGTCGGGCAATGCGCCATGATGTATTCGGTCGCGGCGACGCCCGTCATGACCGGAAGCATCATGTCCATCGTGATCAAATCGGGTCGATGTTGCAGGCAGAGCTCGATCGCGTGCTTGCCGTCGCAGGCCTCGCCGACCAGCTCGATGCCCGGATCGGCGGAGAGGATCTCCACCAGGCGCGCACGCACGGTCGCTGAGTCTTCGACGACGAGGACACGGGTCTTGGTCATCCGCTATCCCATCAACGGTGCGATCATGGCGAGCAGCTCGGCCTGATCGAATTCGCTTTTCAGGACGTGGCCGTGCGCGCCGACGTCGCGTCCGCGCTGACGATCTTCCGGCGAGGCGCGCGAGGTGACCAGGATCGCCGGGATCTCGCGCAGGCTCGTATCGGCGCGAATGCGCTCGATGAAGGTGAATCCGTCCATGCCGGGCATCTCGACATCGACGAGGATCACGCCGTAGCGTTTGTGGCGCAGAATATCGAGACCCTCCTCGGCGGAGATCGCGACATCGACATCGTAGCCGGCCGACTCCAGGATGCTCTGCTCCAGCATCCGCGTGGTCAGCGAGTCGTCGATGACGAGGACCGGGCGCGCCACGGACGGGGGATCGAGCCTGTCGGCGTCGCCGCGCTGCGCCGCCACGACCAGGGCGTCGGGGTCGAGCACAAGCTGCGGATTGCCTTCCGCGTCGAGCGAAGCCCCGACCACGATCGAGCTCGCGTTCAAGCGGTCGGGCAGCGGGCGGGCAACGATCCGCATGGTGCCGAGCAGGCGGTCGACCCCGATCGCCGCGAGGCCTCCGGCACCCGCCAGAACGACCGCGGTCCAGCCGCGACCGGCCGACCACGGCGCGCCCCCGATCGCGGTCGCGAGCGGTATGAACGGGATCGCCTTTTGCTCGAACAGGATGGCGGCGCCGGGCGAGCCGCGCGAAATGTCGCGCGCCGCGATACGCAGCGTGCTGCGGATCGCGTCGAGCGGGATCGAGGTCGTGCACGCGGTGCCTTCCAACTCCTCAGCCTGGATGATCAGCGCTTCCATGGACGTGAGCGAAGGTGGGATGACCAGTTCGAAGACGGTGCCCTTGTGGCGTTCGGTTTGCACGGTGACTTCGCCGCCGAGCCGCTCGACCCCCTCGCGCACGACATCGAGGCCGACACCGCGGCCGGAGACCGCCGTAACTGCCTGCGACGTGCTGATCCCGCCGCGCAGCAATAGGCGCACGAGGTCCTGAGTGCCGAGCTCCTTGGCGCGTGGATCGGCCAGGCCGCGCTGCAACGCGATGCGCCGCACGGCATCGAGGTCGACGCCGCCGCCATCGTCGCGGCAGGCGAACACGATCTTGCGGCCGCGACGCGAGACATCGACCGCAACGTGCCCGGCGAGGGGCTTTTTGGCCGCGGCGCGCTCCGTCGGCATTTCGATGCCATGGGCGACGGCGTTGCGCACCATCTGGATGAGCGCGTCCTGCACGGCTTCGAGGATTTGCGCGTCGAGCCGGATGTCGCCGCCCCTGCCCTCGAAGGTCACGTGCTTGCCGAGAGCGCGCGCGCCGTCGCGGGCGGTGCGCTCCAGCGCCGTGAACAGGCTTCCGGCCGACACGAGCCGCAACCGCTCGGCCGCCTCGCGCAACTGCCGCAGCTCGCGATCCATCTGATCGATGATCGAGCCGACATTGCGTTCGACGGCGCCGAATTTCTTGCACAGCTCTTCGGCGATCGCCAGGCGGCGGCCGGTGGCGGCGCCGTTCTGACGGCCGCTTTCGCCTGCCGCCGACGGCGCGAACTGGGCGAGTAGCAGCTCCGCAAGATGCCTCGCCTGCTCCATCCCGTGCGCCGTGCCTCGCAAAGCGTTGAGCAACGCATGCGCCTCGGCAACCCCGTCCAGCACGGTATCGGTTTCGGCAAGATCGGCGCGAACGGTGCGCGGGCCTTCCTCATTGCCCGGCCTGCCTGGAACCAGAGGCTCCGCGTCGCCGTTCGGCGTGAGCGTGACGAGACGACTCGTGATGTCGTCGATGTGTTCGAGAAGGACGTCGATCTGCTCGCGCGCGATGCCTTGCGCCGTGTCACGGAACGGCGCCAAAGCGTCTTCGATCGCGTGCGCGCGGTTCGCGATCTCCGACTGCTTGACGACGCGCGCGGCGCCCTTGAGCGTGTGCACAAGGCGCAGCAATCGCTGCACCGTCGCGGCGTCGCCTTCGCCCTTCTCGAGCGCGAGCACGCCCTTGGCGAACTGATCGACGAGATCACGCGCCTCGGGCCGAAAATATCGGTAGGGATCCTGTGCCATGCCCTCGGCCGAGACTACGCCGCCATGCGCGGCTGGATGATGCGCAGCAGATCCTTCGACAGCACCGACATCCGCGACGCGGTCTGTAGCGTCTGTCCGGCGCTGGTCTCGGTCTCGACCGAGGCCTGCGTGACGTTGGCGATGGCGACGTTGACCTGCTCCACGGCGGTCGACTGCTGCTTGGTCGACAACTCGATCTCGCGCGCGGCTTCGGTCGTGGTGCTGACGAGGTTCGCGATCTGCTTGAATGCGGAGGCGACGTCGCTGAATTGCCGCGACCCGGCGTCGACCGCCTTCGATCCGGTCTCGGTCGCCATCACGGTGGTGTTCACAGCGCTGCGCACGTCGTCGATCAGCGTGCGGATTTCCTTGGTCGAGCCGCCGACCCGATCGGCGAGCTTGCGGATCTCATCGGCGACGACCGCAAAGCGCTTGCCGGCATCGCCCGCGCCGGCCGCCTCAATGGTGGCGTTGATGGCGAGGATGTTGGTCTGCTCGGCAAGTTCCGAGACGATATCGAGGACCGAGCCGATCTCCTGCGACTTCTTGCCGAGCTCCAGCATGTGCGCCACGATCTGATCGACCTGGCGGCGGATGCCGCTGATCGACTCGTGCGTGGTGTCGACGGTGCCGTGGCCGCTGCGCGCCGCGCTCGCCGTCTGCTCGGCATTGTGGGCCACGCGTTGCGCGCTCTCGGCGATCTGGCGCGAGGTCGCGAGCAGCTCGGTGATGGTGGTCGAGATCTCCGTCATCGCGGTGGCCTGCTCCTTGGCGCCGCTCGCCTGCTGGTTGGCGGCGGCCTGCAGCTCGGCCGAAGAGCTGCGCACCTGCCCGACTGCGGAGCCGATCTGCCTGGAGAGCGAGCGCGAGATGAACCAGCCGATGGCTGCGACCGCGAGCGTGCCGATCAACCCGCCCCCGATGATGATCTGCATCATCAAGTTCGAGCTTGAACGGGCCTCCTCGGTGCGGCGCGCGAGGAGATCGGCTTCCTCGCGATCCGCGTCGGCGACGATGGCGCGGATCTGGTCCATGGATTCCTTGCCGGCATTCGACATCACGACCTTGAGCGCGGCGTCGACCCCTTGCGTGCGGCGTAGCTCGATCGTCAGCTTGAGCTCGGCGAGCTTGGCGTTGATCGGAGCCGTGATCGTGGCCAGCCGGCGCTGCTGCGATGGGTTGTCGGCCGTGAGCTTGTGCACTTCCTCGAGCGTCGTCGCGGCGGCGGCAACGGCTGCCGTGTACGGCGCGAGGTAACTGTCGTCGCCGGTGAGGAGGTAGCCGCGCTGGCCGGTCTCGGCATCCTTCATCACGGAGAGCAGCGAGAAGAACTCAATGCGGACCTGATGCGAGTGTTTGACCCAACTGTCATTCTCGACCAGGCGGTTGGCCGTGTAGTAGGCGATGCCGGAGACCAGCGCGAGCGTTGCCGCCGACAGGCCGAAGCCCGCCACCAGGCGCTTGCCGACCGTCCACCTGCTGAACGCATTCATGGGATGGTCACTCCTTCGCTGGCACCGCTCCCGGCCTCAACGCTTTGATCGCATCGAGAACCGAAGGCAGGTGCATGATGGGTCCGACGAAATCTTGTGTGCGCACGACGTCGCGCGCATGGGCGGGAAGATCGGCCCGCGCGGCCCGCGGCAGGATGTCGGTGCTCGGCACGCGCACCTGGCCCACGAATGCCTCGAAGGCGAGTGCGACCGGCGCGCCCGCCGCGATCACGAGCCAGCGCGGCGCCTGCACGCCGCCGTGGCCGAGCAGCAGCGCGAGGTCGTAGACCGGCAACAGCGCGCCGCGAAACCCCGCGATGCCGCGCAGCGCCGGATGGCAGCCCGGAACGCGCGTGACTTTCTTGTCCGCGAACAGGCGGGCGACCTCGGACAGGCGGATCGCGTGCGGCTGCGCGCCGATGCGGATCGTCAGCAGGTTCACCTCGGAGACGGCCTCGAGCCGGACCGGCTCGGCAAAACCCCGATCGAACTCGCGACGGAGCTCAGCCGCGCGTTCGGCGAAATGCGATTGCCCGACGCTCATGGCCGGCCCCCGCATTCCTTCAGCGCCGACTGGCACAACGCCGTCAGTGCGTCGCGGCCGAAGCCGCCGCCGAACAGCAACACGCGCGACGCGTCCTCGCGCTTGAGCAGCAGCAGCGCCTGTGCGAGCTCGCGGCGGGCCGCTTCGCGGTCGCCGGCGCGGCGCGCGAGCAGCCCGAGATGTAGGCGGGGCATCGCGAATTGCGGATCGAGATAGGCCGCGACGCGATAGTGCTCGCCCGCCCGGTCCTGATGGCCCGATTGCTCGCCGCAGAGCGCCAGCACGTAATGGGCGCCGGCGTTGAGCTCGTCGGTCTTGAGCAGGCGTTGGCATGCCTCCTCGGCCGCGGCGACCTGACCGCTATGGGCGAGTAGCGTCGCTTCGAGCAGTACGAGGTCGGGATCGCCCGCGCCCGCCGCAGGCCCCGAGCGGACGTGATCGAGTGCGTCGGCGAAACGCTCTTGCCGCAAGAGATCGAGCGCCGGTGCCGGATCCCACGATGGCGGCGGCAAGGCGGCAGGCTGATGCGCAACGGACGGCGTCGGCACGAGCGTTGCAACGCGTTCGCTCGCCCGGCGGATTGCGTCGAACCAGCCGTCGCCGGGCGCCGTGATCGGCGGCGTGTGCGCGCCCGATCGCCGCGCCGGCGCGGGCGTCCACGCACGCTCCGCCTCGCCGGCTCCTTTGAGCTGGTAGTAAAAGGTGCCGTGCGTGTGGCACAGGTGAAAGCGGTCCGAAATGCCGCGCAGTGTCTCGGCGTGCCCGAGAAACAGATAGCCGCCGGGCGCCAATGATCGGGCCACGCGTGCGATCACGGCGCGCATCTGATCGGCCGAGAAATACATGAGCACGTTGCGGCAGAAGACCACGTCGTAGCTCGCGGGCATCCACAGGGCGGGATCGTCGCTCGCGAGATTTCCCAGCTCGAACCGCACCGCGGCGCGAATCGATTCATCGAGCCGCAGGTCGCGCCCCTCGGCGCGGAACCATTTGCTCTGGATGTCCGCCGGAGTTTCGCGCAACGCCCAGGGCGCGTACTGCGCGCGCGCGGCCTTTTCCAACGCCGCGGGATTGAGATCGACTGCGCGGACCGCAACCTCGAACAACGGATCAGCGACCGTCTCGCGCGCCACGATCGCGAGCGTGTAGGCTTCCTCGCCGGACGCACAGCCGGCCGACAAGAGTCGCAACGTACCCGGGCGGCGGCTGACGCGCAGGCGCTCGGGCAGCACCACTTCGCCGAGCGCGCGGAACTGCTCGATGTTGCGGAAGAAATAGGTCTCGCCGACGGTGAGCTCGCGCGCGAGCGCGCTGATTTCGCCGTTCAGGCCGTCCCGCTCCATGCCGCGCAGATACGTCTCGCTCGGTTGCTCGAGCTTGTCCAACCGGCGCTGCAGCACCTCGCCGAGAAAGCCGAGCTTGGCGTCGTCGAAATTCAGGCCGATCTGCTGCAAGATCGCCGCCCTGAAGCGCTCCAGGTCGAGGCGGCTCGCCTGCAGGTTCACGACAGCGCCCCCTCGAATTCGAGGCGATCGAGCAAGTCCTCCGGCGCGATGCGGGCCGCGCGCAGGAAGAACAGCAGCTCGGCGTCGAGCATGCCGATCGCCTCGATCGCTTCGCTCGCGCAGGCGCGCAGCAGCGGCGGGAATTGGCTGAGCTTGTCCGGCGCCATCGTCGACACGCCCATCACCGCCTCGGCGGTGAGCGCGATCGTCCGCCGCCCCGTCCTGACCGTGACCAGACGCGTGGATCGCGTCGCCCGCTCGCCGACGAGGAGGCCGGTGTCGATGACCGGCACCGGGGCGCCGCGAATGATCGTAAGGCCGCGCACATAGGGTGGCGCGCCGGACACCGCCTCGATCGGCAGGAGGCGCATCGTTTCAATGACATGTTCGATCGGGATGGCGCACAGGTGCTCTCCCGCGCGGCACAACAGCCACTGCGAATGCCCCGTTTCGGCGACTGCATCCGTCGCCTCTGTCGGCGGCCCGTCGGGCGCGGCTGGTTTCGCGGTCGCTTCGCTTCGCATCATCGGCATCCCGAGGCGATCAACGACTGACGGGACGGTACGCGCCGCGGTCTGCTCCGCCGTCGGGCTGAAGCGGCGGGTTCGACAAACCCATGCGGGTGATGACTTGGACGATCGCTTCGCGGCTCACCGGCTTGGTCAGGTGCGGACCCAACGTGACGCCGTTGCGCACGCCGAGCCGCTGTACAGCTTCGAGCAAGGCGACGCGACCGCCGCTCATCAAATGCACGACGCCGCGGTAATTGCGCTTGCCGAGACCGTTGAGGACGTCGATCGCGTCGGACTCCAGCAAGGCGACGTCAAGAAAGATGACGGTGGGCGCAGTGCCGTCGACAGCCTCGAGCGCGGTCTTCGCCGTTTGAAAGCTTCCGACCCTGATCCCGTGTTCCGCGAGCGTCGCGGCCACGAATTCATGGACGCGCGCGTCATCGTCGATGACAAGCGCGAGATGCTGGTCCGAGGTGGCCCATGGGGCCGGTGTTTCGAGCATGAGCGACACGCGGATTTTGGCCGATGGCCAGCATCTTGCCGATCGCCGTCCACGCCACCGGGAGACAGCAGAAGGCGAACATCTGAGGCCAAAGGCCGCGGGTTATTCTTAGGTATGCTGATAGTCGAAGAGTCTTAATACTTAGCAGTACATGCCAATACGTATGTATTATTCACGATCAAGGTTCCGAAAGCGCCCGCGAGCACGCACACGCCGTCCTTTATGGCAATGCGCGCTTCGTGCGCTCCGCGATTGCGGCGTCGATCGCAAGCGTCTCGTTCGCGCGTTCGACCACCGGCACATCGATCATCTTGCCGTCGACCGCGATCGAGCCGCGGCCGGCGGCGACCGCCTCGCGGTAAGCCGCAACGATGCGGCGCGCCGAGGCGACCTCCTCGGCGCTCGGCGCGAACTCCTCGTTGAGGATCGCGATCTGGCTCGGATGAATGACCGACGCACCGCGAAAACCGAGCCGGCGCGAGCGCCTCACCGTCGCCCGGAAGGCGTCGAGGTCCTTATAGTCCGCAACCGTGCCGATGAAGCCGAGCGGCAGAATACCGGCGGACCGCGCGGCGATCGCGAGCTGCTGCTTCGGCATCATCAGCGCTTCCGCGGTCGGCAGCATGCCCATCGCCAGCGCGAAGTCCTCGCCACCAAGCGTCAGCGCCACGATGCGCCGGTCCGCCTTTGCGATCTCCGGCATCTGGAACCAGGCGCCGGGCGTCTCGATCAGCAGCAGGAACTGCGTCGTGCCGACCGCCATCCCGCGCTCGGCTTCGAGCTCGCTCACGACCTCGGCCACGAGGCGCACGTGATCCGCGCTGTCGACCTTGGTGACGGCGAGCGCGGCGACGCGCGGCGAGATCGCGGCTTCGAGATCGAGCATCGTCTGCCGCCATGGCCGGTTGATGCGCACGATCACATCCGCGCCGCCGCGCGCGACATTCTCGGCGGTCGCCTGCAGATCGCGGCGCGCGGCCGGCCGCTCGGCGATCGGCACGCTGTCCTCGAGGTCGACGATGATCGCGTCGGCGCCCCGCTTGTGCGCGCCGTCGATGAAGCGCGGCACGTTGGAGGGAACGTACAGCGCCGAGCGCCAGACGGGCAGCTCGCGATCCTTGGCGTCGCTCATACCACTCTCCGTTCGCGCAAGCCGGCGATGTCATCGGCGGTGAGCCCGAGGCCCCGGAGAATAGCGTCGTTGTGTTCGCCAAGCGCAGGCGCGGGGTTCCGGATTTCACCCGGCGTGCCGGAGAGCCGTGGCACGACCGCGTGCATCGGGACGGTGCCCATCTCCGGGTCGGGCAAGTCCGTCACGATCGCCCGCGCCTGCACATGCGGGTCGGCGATGAACTGATCGATGTCGTAGACCGGCGCGGCGGTCACCTCGGCGGCCTCGAACACCGCGAGCGCTTCGAGGAGCGTGCGCGCCTTGATGAATTCGGCGACCGGCCGCTCCGCCTCGTCGATATTGCGCACGCGGTCGGTATTGGTGCGGAAGCGCGGGTCGTCGATCATGTCGGCGCGGCCGATCGCGCGATACAGCCGCTCGGCCATGCTCTGGATCGACGCCGAGATCGCGATGAAGCGGCCGTCTTTGGTCTCGTAGACGTTGCGCGGCGCGGTATTGTTGGAACGGCTGCCGACGCGCGGCTCGATCCTTTGCGTCAATTGATAGATTGCGGCTTCCGGCCCGAGGATCGAGAAGATCGGATCGAGCAGCGGCAAGTCGATGACCTGTCCCTTGCCGTCTTTCTGCTCGATCTCGCGTAGCGCTATCATGACGGCCATCGCGCCGTAGAGGCCGGCGATCATGTCGGCGAGCGCGAGCGGTGGCAGCACCGGCGGACGGTCGGCGAAGCCGTTCTTCGCCGCGAACGTCGATATCCCCTCGACCAGGCTGCCGAACCCCGGTTTTTCGCGATACGGCCCGTCCTGTCCCCAGCCCGACACGCGCACGATGACGAGCTTGGGGTTGAGCGTGTGCAGCGCGTCCGGCGCGAGCCCCATCTCTTCCAGCGTGCCCGGGCGGAAATTCTCGATTATCACCTGCGCGGTCGCGACGAGCTTGCGCAGCAGCGCGAGGCCTTCGGCGCTGCGCAGGTTGAGTGTCACGCTCTTCTTGTTGCGCGCATAGACCTTCCAGTGGACGCTGATGCCGTCAGTGCGCCAGTCGCGCAGCGGATCGCCCTTGCGCGGGTCTTCGATCTTGATGACCTCGGCGCCGAAGTCGGCGAGCTGCAGGCTCACCATGTTGCCGGCGACGAGCCGCGACAGATCGAGCACGCGGATTCCTTCGAGTGGGCATTTGGCGTCGGGGCGGAAGGGGCGCATTCGGTAATGATACTCTAACGAAGGTGACAGGCGACAAGCTGCCCGGGCTTCACTTCGCGCAGCTTCGGATCCTCGACCTTGCATCGATCGAACACATACGGGCAGCGCGTGTGGAAATGGCACCCGGACGGCGGTTTGACCGGGCTCGGCACGTCGCCTTGCAGCACGATCTTCTTCCTCTTGATCGCCGGGTCGGGAACCGGCACCGCGGCAAGCAGCGACTCCGTGTATGGGTGCAGCGGCGCCGTGAACAGCGTCCTCTTGTCGGTGTATTCGACGATACGGCCGAGATACATCACGGCGATGTGGTGGCTGATGTGCTCCACCACCGCGAGATTGTGCGAGATGAACAGGTAGGTGATGCCGAACTCGTCCTGCAGGTCCATGACGAGGTTGAGTATCTGCGCCTGGATCGACACGTCGAGCGCGGAGACCGGCTCGTCGCCGATGATGAGGTTTGGCTCGAGCGCGAGCGCGCGCGCAATGCCGATGCGCTGGCGCTGTCCGCCGGAAAACTGATGCGGGAAGTTGTCCATCTGCTCCGGGCGCAGGCCCACGCGGCGAAAGATGTCGGCGACGCGCGCGCGGCGCTCCATGCGGCTTCCGACGCCATGCACGCGCAAGGGCTCGCCGACGATGCCGCCAGCCGACATGCGCGGATCGAGGGAGGAGAATGGGTCCTGGAAGATGATCTGCATCTGACGGCGGAACGGGCGCAGCGTCGCCTTGTCGAGATGCGTGATGTCGGTGCCGTTGAGCTTGATGCTGCCGGCGCTCGGCTCAATCAGCCGCAGGATCGCGCGGCCGACGGTCGACTTGCCGCAGCCGGACTCGCCAACGAGGCCGAGCGTCTCGCCGGCGCGGATCGAGAGCGTCACGCCATCGACCGCATAGACGTAGCCAGCCGTGCGGCGCAGCAGCCCCTTCCTGATCGGAAAATGCTTTTTCAGGTCGGTGACTTCGAGCACCGGCGGTCGCGCAGCCTGCTCAAGCATGGCCGGCTCCGTAGAGCGCGTCGGAGCGCCAGCAGGCCGCCCAGTGGCCCGGGCGCTTCTCCTCATAGAGCGGCGCCTGGGTGCGGCAGCGGTCCTCCGCGAACGGACAGCGCGGCGCGAACGCGCAGCCCGGTGGCAGATTGGTCAGTGCCGGCACGATACCGGGGATCTCCTGCAGCCGGCCGCGCGTATTCGCGGCCTCGCCGCGCAGCAGGTCGAGGCGCGGGATCGAGGCCATGAGGCCGTGCGTGTAGGGATGCAGCGGCCGCGCGAACAGCTCGCCGACCGGCGCTTCCTCGACCTTCTT
Organism: uncultured Hyphomicrobiales bacterium; assembly: GCA_964479515.1. GTDB lineage: Bacteria > Pseudomonadota > Alphaproteobacteria > Rhizobiales > Xanthobacteraceae > PALSA-894. The sequence goes on from CAYZMR010000013.1 coordinate 20,407, forward strand.
GCCCGCATACATCACGATCACGCGCTGCGCCGTCTCGGCCACGACGCCGAGATCGTGCGTGATCAGGATCAGCGCGGTGCCGAGCTTCTTCTGCAGATCGAGAATGATGTCGAGGATCTGCGCCTGGATGGTCACGTCGAGCGCGGTGGTCGGCTCGTCGGCGAGCAGCACTTTCGGATTGCAGGCGAGCGCCATCGCGATCATTACGCGCTGGCGCATGCCGCCGGAGAGCTGATGCGGGTATTCCTTGAGCCGCTGCTCGGCCTCGGGAATGCGCACGAGCCGCAGGATATCGACCGCGCGGGAGAGCGCCTCGCGGCGGCTCATGTCCTCGTGCAACAGCAGCGTCTCGGCGATCTGCCGGCCGACCGTCATCACCGGATTGAGCGACGTCATCGGCTCCTGGAAGATCATCGAGATGTCTTTGCCGCGCACGGAACGCATCGCGCGCTCGTCCAGAGTCAGCAAGTCGACGTCGTCGAGCTTCACCGAGCCGCCGACGATTCTGCCGGGTGGCTCGGGGATCAGACGCATCAGCGAGAGCGCGGTCATGCTCTTGCCGCAACCGGACTCGCCGACGATCGCGAGCGTCTCGTGGGGCTTGAGCGTGAAGCTCACGCCATCCACGGCCTTCAGGATGCCGTGGCGCAGGAAGAAATAGGTCTTGAGGTCCGTAACCTCGAGCAAGGCCGCGTCGGCGGTCTGCGTTTTTTCGGCTTGCGGCTGAAGCATGGTCAGTCGCGCTGCCGCGGGTCGAGGATGTCGCGCAGCGCGTCGCCGAGCAGGTTCGTGCCGAACACCGTGAGGCTGATCGCGGCTCCGGGGAAGATCACCAGCCACGGTGCGGTGCGCACGTATTCGGCGGCGGATTCCGAGAGCATGCGCCCCCACGAGGGATGCGGCTCGGGCACGCCGAGGCCGAGGAACGACAGCGCCGCCTCGACCAGGATGGTCGAGCCGAGCTGCGCCGTCGCGAGCACGATCAGCGGCGCCAACGTATTGGGCAACACGTGGCGCAGCGCGATCGCGAACTCGTTCATCCCGACCGCGCGCGAGGCCTCGACGAACGGCATCTCGCGCAGCATCAGCGTGTTGGAGCGGATCACGCGCGCGACGCTCGGCACCAGCGGGATCGAGATCGCAATGATGGTGTTGGTCAGCGACGGCCCGAGCGCGGCGGTCATCACCAATGCCATCACCAGAAGCGGCAGCGACTGCATCATATCCATCAGCCGCTGCACCAGAAGATCGTACCAGCCGCCGAAATATCCCGAGGTGAGCCCGATCGTGACGCCGAACAGGCAGCCGAGCCCGGTCGAGCCCAAGCCCACCGCGAGCGAGATGCGCGCGCCATAAACGACGCGGCTCCACAGATCGCGTCCCATGAAGTCCGCGCCGAGCGGATGCGCACCGCCCGGGTAGGCAAGCGAAGCGCGCGGATCGGTCATCGTCGGATCGAAGCGCACGATGAAGGGCGCGAAGATCGCGATGAGCACGAACGCCGTCATGATCACGGCGCCCGCCGCGCCGAGCGGATAGCGGCGGATGAAATAGAGCGCGCTCGCAAGCCAGCTTTCGCCGGTCCCGGTCGCTGCGTCCTCTGCGCCTTGGTCGATCGCGGCCATCTACGTCTCGTAGGCGATGCGCGGATCGAGCGCGAGGTAAGCCATGTCGATCAGGAAGTTGATCGTCACGACACAGACCGCAATGAACATCACGAGGTTCTGCACGATCGGGTAGTCGCGCCACTTGATCGCCTCGACCAGGAAGCGCGCGACGCCCGGGATGTTGAACACCGTCTCGGTCACGATCAGTCCGCCGACTAGGAACGCGGCCTCGATGCCCACGATGGTAATGATCGGCAGCACGGCATTGCGCAGCGCGTGATTGAAATTGACGGTCGCGTAGGACGCGCCCTTGGCGCGCGCGGTGCGGATGTAGTCCTGGCGCAGCACTTCGAGCATGGAGGAACGCGTCAACCGCATGAACAGCGCCGAGGAGCGAAAGCCTACCGCCGCCGCCGGAATGGCGAACAAGAGGAGCTCGTCCCACCAGGTCGCCGGCGCCTCCGTGTAGATCGGGATCCAGCCGAAATAGCGCACGCACACCATCAGGATGAGCAGCCCGAGCCAGAACGACGGCAGCGAGAGGCCGCTCAGGCTGACGACGCGCAACAGATAGTCGAGCGGCGTGTTCTGCTTCACCGCCGAGATGACGCCGAGCGGAATGCCGAACAGGATCGCGAAGGTGAGCGCCATGCCGGCAAGCTTCGCGCTGATCGGGATGCGCGGCAGGATCTCCTGCAACGCCGGCTTCTCCGACACGTAGGAGTAACCGAGATCGCCTCGCAGCAATCCGCCGATCCAGTGCAGGTATTGCATCACGATCGATTGATCGAGGCCAAGCTGGCGCTCGATCTCCAGCTTGTCCTCCGGATTGATCATGCCGGAGGCGCTGAACAGGATGTCGGCGATGTTGCCCGGCACGATGCGCAGCAGCACGAAGATCACGATCGAGATGCCGAACAGCGTCAGCACCATCAGGAGGAAGCGCCTGATCAGGTAGGCTGCCAAACGATCCTCCCACCGCAGCTCCGCTCATGCCCGCGAAAGCGGGCATCCAGCGCTTTGCAAAGGACTGGGTCCCCGCTTTCGCGGGGACGAGCGGAACGGGCTTTCACTGTGCCCCGCGCCCTACTTGTCCAGCCACACGTCTTCGTAGCGGTATCCGTTATAGGAGCTGTTGGTCATGATCGTGATGTTCTTCACGTAAGGCGCCCAACAGGTGCCCTGATCGCCGTCGAACAGGATGGGCCGCGCCACGTCTTCCTGAATCTTCTTGTCGATCTCCCAGACAAGCGTCTTGCGCTTGGCGGCATCGGTCTCCTGCGACTGCTGGTCGAACAGCTTCTGCAGGTCCTTATTGCAGTATTGGGTGTAGTTGCGCTCCGAGCCGCAGCCGTAGTTCTCGTAGAAGGTCTGGTCGGGGTCGTCGATGCCGGCGCCGGTCAGGTTGAGGCCGATCGAATATTCCTTGCGCGCGACCTTGGCGAACCAGATGCCGCTCTCGATCACGTCGAGCTCGCCATCGATGTAGATCTCCTTGAGCTGGTCGATCAGGATGACGGCGGGATCGCGATATTGCGCGATGTTGCGGGTCGACACCTTCAGCGCGAGGTGCTTGTTCGGGCCGTACCCGGCCTTCTCCATCAGCTTGCGCGCTTCTTCGCGATTCTTCTTCACGTCGCCATAGCCGATGACCGTCTTCAATTCCTCCGGCGGCAGGCCCCAGACGCCGTTCGGCGCCGGCAGCATCGACGCGGCGATGACGGACTTGCCTTCCGACAAGATGTCGAGGAAGGCCTTGCGGTCGAGCGACAGCGCGAGCGCACGCCGCACGTTCTCGTCGTTGAACGGCGGCGCCTCGCGGTTGATGATCAGGTTGGTCGACACGTTGGTCTGCGCGATGGTGCAGATCATCTCCGGCGCCTGCGACTTCACGTCCTTGATCAAGGGGATCGAGACCTCGGTCGGGAACGAGATGTCGAACTTGCCGGCGACGAGCCCGAGGATCGCGGTCGACCGGTTGGGCAGGATCGTGTATTCGATGCCGTCGAGATAAGGCAGTCCCTTCTTGAAGTAGTCGGGGTTGCGCACGAGCTTGATCGACTCGTTCTGCTTCAGTTCGACGAACCGGAATGGCCCGGTGCCGATCGGATTGGTGCGCTGCTGCGCCGCAGAGACGTGGCAGGGATAGATCGGCGAATAGCCCGACGCGAGCAGCGCGAGCAGCGCCGGCTGCGGGCGCTTCAGGTGGAACGTCGCCTGCAAGTCGCCCTCGGCCGTCACTTCCTCGACGTTGAAGTACCAGTCCTTGCGCGGGTTCTTGCGGAATTTGTTCGGCGACTTGCCCATCAGCATGTCGAAGGTGCACTTCACGTCGGCGCTGGTGAACGGCTTGCCGTCGTGCCACTTGACGCCTTCACGCAGCTTGAAGATCAGGTTCTTCTGGTCGTCGCTCCACGACCAGCTCGTCGCAAGCTCGCCCTGGATCGTGTCGACGCTGTTCTGCGCCTTGTGCTGGTCGTAGATGACGAGGTTGGAAAAGATCGGCATCGAGGAGACGTTGACCGAATAGGTCGCCTCCTCGTGGATCGACATGCTGGGCGGATTCTCGCGATGATACATGCGCAGGATTCCGCCGTGCTTCGGCTCCCCGGCGTTGGCACCGCCGGCGGCGGAAATAGCGATGGCGGCGAGCGCCAAGCGCGCAAGCTTGGAATTCATGACGATCCTCCCGGACAACGTTGGCGGGGCGCGCCCTCGCCCCGGCTTGTTCTTGTCCGGCCACGCTAATCGGTGTGGTCGGCCGGTTCAACCCGGACGAAGGAATGAACCGCCCGAATATCGGGCAAGACCCGCTCCGAATGGCTGCCGGTCGCCGCCGCGACTTGCCAACGCGGCCGCTTCGAACCACCATCGGCAAAAGGGGTTCCGGCAGTCGCGCTGCATGGGACTTGATCGTCAAGCCAATGAAGCGGGAAACGCCGTGAGCGAGTCTGGAATTGTCGCCGAGACCGCGGCGCGCATCTTCGCGGATTTCGGCGATCCGCAAGCCATCATCCACGCGAAAGACGGCGCCTGGAAGCAACCGCTGTGGAAGGCGCTGAGCGAATCCGGGCTGACGCTCGCCTGGGTGCCGGAACAGCAGGGCGGCGCGGGCGCAGACATCGCCGACGGCTTTGCGATTCTCAGCGTCGCAGGGCGTTATGCGGTCGGCGTTCCGCTCGCCGAGACGCTGCTCGCCGGATGGCTGTTGTCGCGCGCTGGGCTTGCGGCACCGGCCGGCACGATGACGGTCGCGCCCGCACGCCCTAACGACCGCATCACGCTCAATCCGGACGGCACGCTCCGCGGCCGCGCGCGCGGCGTTCCGTTCGCGAAGGATGCGGGCCACATCGCGGTGCTCGCAGGCTCTTCGGTGGCGCTGGTCGAAGCGGCGACTTGTCGCATTTCCGACGGCCTAAGCCTCGCCGGAGAGCCGTCCAACACGGTCACGTTCGACGGCGTGCGGCCCACGCAGATCGCGCCGGCGCCCGAGCGATTCGATCAGACGGCGCTCATGCTGATGGGCTGCGCGGTGCGCAGCGTCGAGACCGCGGGCGCGCTCGAGGCGATCCTCGACCTCACGGTGCGCTACGCCAACGAGCGCGTCGCCTTCGAGCGGCCGATCGCGAAGTTCCAGGCCGTGCAGCACGCGCTCGCGCGTCTCGCCGGCGAGGTCGCGGCCGCGCTGACGGCGTCTGGGTCCGCCGCGGACGCGATCGCGCATGCGGAGAGCTTCGACGACGGCGTATTCCTCGAAGCCGCGTCCGCGAAAATCCGCTCCGCCGAGGCCGCGCAGGAGGGCGCGGCCATCGCGCACCAGATGCATGGCGCGATCGGCTTCACCAACGAGCACGTGCTGCACCGCTACACGCTGCGCATGCTGTCCTGGCGCGACGACTTCGGCAGCGAGTCGCATTGGGCGGTCGCGCTCGGCAACCGCATCGCGGCGCGCGGCTCGGATGAATTCTGGCCGCTGATCGCGGCACGCTGAAGGACCGACCTATGACGGCGAATCTCAGCTTCGATCCGATCCGCCTCCCGGAGGAGTGCGAAACGCTGCGCCAGGAGGTGCGCGCCTTCATCGCCGACGAGGTCGCGGCCGGCACCTTCGACCCGGACCGGCCGCACGACGGCGACCAGCACAGCCCGGAATTCAGCCGCCGCATCGGCCAGAAGGGCTGGATCGGCATGACCTGGCCGAAGAAATACGGCGGCCAGGAGCGCAGCTTCCTGGAACGCTATGTCGTGACGGAAGAATTCCGCGTCGCCAACGCGCCGGTGCGGCTGCATTTCGTCGCCGACCGCCAGAGCGGCCCGGTCCTCATGAAGTATGCGCCCGAGCACGTGAAGGTGGACGTGCTGCCACGCATCTGCCGCGGCGAAGTCTGCTTCGCGATCGGCATGAGCGAGCCGAATTCCGGCTCCGACCTGTTCGCCGCCAAGACCAAGGCGACCAAGACGGACGGCGGCTTCCTGATCAACGGCACGAAGATCTGGACCAGCAACGCGCACATCGCCGACTACATGATCGGCCTGTTCCGCACCTCGCAGCCGACGAAGGAGAACCGCCGCCATGGGCTGACCCAGTTCCTGGTCGACATGCGCACGCCCGGGATCACGGTGAACCCCGTCTATCAGATGACCGGCCAGCACGACTTCAACGAGGTGGTGTTCCAGGACGCCTTCATGCCGGACGACCACGTGCTCGGTGAAATCGACGGCGCGTGGAAGCAGGCGACCAGCGAACTCGCCTATGAACGCAGCGGGCCGGAGCGCTTCCTCGAGACCTTCTACGTGCTCACCGGGCTCGTGCGCGCACTTGGGCCGACGCCGGACCTGCGCAGCGCGGAAGGGCTCGGGCGGCTCGCCGCGCAGCTTCACACGTTGCGGCGCATGTCGGTCTCGGTCGCCGGCATGCTCCAGGCCGGCAAGGAACCGGTGGTGGAAGGCTCGATCGTCAAGGACATGGGGACCGTGTGGGAGCAGAAGCTGCCCGCGCGCGTGCGCGAGCTTGCCGCCTTCATCGAGGAGGAAGAGGGCAACCGCGCGACGCTCGAGGATCAGTTGGCCTTCGCCACCATGATCGCGCCGAAGCTCACGATCCAGGGCGGCACGACCGAGGTGCTGCGCGGCATCATCGCGCGCGGACTTGGGCTGCGCTGAATGCCGGACATCCAGAAACTGCTGTGGCCGCGCTCGGTCGCGATCATCGGCGCGTCGTCCGATACGCGCGGGTTGCGCGGCCGCATCGTTGAGATCCTGCGCAGCCACCCGTATGCGGGGGCGGTCTATCCGGTGAGCCGCAGCGAAGCGGAAGTGCAGGGACTGAAGGCCTACAAGACCGTTGCCGACATCCCTGCCCCGCCCGACCTCGCAGCGCTGATCATTCCGGCGAAATTCGTGCCGCAAGAGCTCGAAAATTGCGGCAAGGCGGGCATCAACGCCGCAATCATCCTGTCGTCCGGCTTTGCCGAGGAAAAGGGAGAGGTCGGCCCGGCGTTGCAAAAACAAATCCAGGAGATCGCGAAGAAATTCGACATGGCGGTGAGCGGGCCGAACGGCGAAGGCTTCGCCAACACCGCGGCCGCGCTCTGCCCGACCTTCAGCCCCGCGATGGACCCGGGCGACGTGCCGCTGCTGCCGCCGACCGACCGGACGCGCGGGCAGGTCGCGGTGATCTCGCAGAGCGGCGGCATGGGCTTCGCGTTCTTCGATCACGGCCGGCCGAAGGACTTGTCATTCCGCTACATCATCACCACCGGCAACGAGGCGTGCCTCGAGGCGAGCGACTTCGCGGAGTTCATCATCGACGAAGGCAAGACCGACGTCGTGCTGATGCTGATCGAGGACATCAAGAACCCGGCGACCTTCGCGCGCGCCGCCGAGAAGGCGCTCCGCGCCGGCAAGCCGCTGATCGTGAACCGGCTCGGCGCGTCGGAAGCAGGCACCCGCGCGATCGCCGCCCATACGGCCGCGCGCGGCAACGATGCCGAATACCGCGCGCTGTTTCGGAAATACGGCGTGATCGAGAGCAACGATCTCGACGAGATGGTCGACATAGCGGCCGCGTTCGTGAACGTCGGCGCGCGGCTTCCGGCGGGCAAGCGCGTCGCGATCTGCTCGTCATCGGGCGGCGGCGGCGCCTGGGTGGCGGACGCCTGCGCGCTCGCCGGCCTCGACATGCCGCTGCTCGATGACGCAACGCGCGCCAAGATCGACGTGTACCTGCCGCCCTACGGCACGTCGCAGAACCCGGTCGATCTGACGGCGCAAGCGATCCATGAGCGCGGCTATGCACAGTTCGCGCGGCTCGCCGGAGAGTCGCCGAACGTTGACGGCGTCATCCTGGTGGTCACCGGCCGCCATCCGCGCTTTCTCCTCGAGGATCGCGACAACCTGATCGCGCTCGGCCGCGATTCGACGAAGCCCGTGCTGCTGTGGAGTTACACGCGGCCCGCCGCGGTCTGCGTCGATCTGCTGAGCGAGGCGGGCTTGCCCCTGTTCACCAACGTGCACAATTGCGCCCGCGCCATGCGCGTCATGGCGGATTACCGCGCGGCGCGCGAGACGTTTCTGAAAGGATGAAGACGATGGCTCAATACAAGGACATCGGCGTCGACCTGTCCGGCTTCGTCGCCACAATCGAGATCCAGCGCCCGCCGAACAATTTCTTCGACATCGTCCTGATCAACTCGATCGCCGATGCGCTCGAGGACCTCGACAAGGACGACAAGTGCCGCGCCGTGGTGCTCGCCGCACAGGGCAAATCGTTCTGCGCGGGCGCGAATTTCGGCGACGGCTCGAGCCTCGACAAGTCCGGACAGCGGCCGGGCGAAGCGTCAAATCCGGTCGCGCACCTTTACATCCAGGCGATCCGGCTGTTCCGCACGCGCAAGCCCATCGTCGGCGCGATCCACGGCGCGGCGGTCGGCGGAGGGCTCGGCGTCGCGATGGTGCCGGACTTCCGCGTCGCCTGTCCGGAAACGCGGTTCGTCGCGAACTTCACCCGCCTCGGCTTCCATCCCGGCTTCGGCTTGACCGAAACGCTACCCGCCGTGATCGGCAAGCAGAAAGCCGCCATGATGTTCTACACCAGCCGCCGCGTGACCGGAGACGAAGCGTTCGCGATGGGGTTGGTCGACGTCCTGGTGCCGCAGGATCAGGTGCGCGCGGCAGCGCAAAAGCTCGCGGCCGAGATCGCCGAGAACGCGCCGCTTGGCGTGATCGCCACGCGTGACACGTTGCGCGCGGGGCTTGCCGACCGCGTCAAGGCCGCGACCGAGCACGAAGTCGCCGAACAAAGCCGATTGCGCCAGACCGACGACTTCAAGGAAGGCGTGAAGGCGATGGCGGAGCGCCGCGTGCCAAATTTCGCCGGACGGTGAATATCCCGCGCATCAATGAACGAGCAGCACCAAGCCCGATAGAAGTGTGATCGCGAGGACGGCGCGCGAGTACGTGCCGCTCGATATCAGTCGGAAGCCGGCGGCGCCGGTCGCAATTCCGTCAGCAAGGGAAAGAGGCACAGCGCGACCGCCACCGGGACCGGCGATAGCGGCTGCTGAACGGCGCAAAGGGCACCCAGCTCGCAATGGATTAGGGGTGCTGCGCCCCGCTCAGAGCTCCTGGATGAGCTTCTCATGACGCCGGCGGAGGGCTTCTTGGACGGCGCGAGATCGAAACAAAACCGCAAGATGCTGACGAAAAAAATCAGTCCGGTTTTCGCGGCGCGTTGATGCGCTTGATGGTGCCGGAGAAGGTCAGCAGCGGCCGCCCGGCGCTGGTCAGCGTGCCGCGCAGGAACAGGATCGAACGGCCGGCGCGCACCACCTCGCCATGGCCCTCGATCAGCTCGCCCTCGTAAGCCGCGTCGATGAATTCCGAGGTGAACGACAGCGTGACGCCGCCATTCACCAGCACCTTGTTGCTGATCGCGAACAGGCAGTGGTCGGCGAACGCCATCAGGCAGCCGCCGTGCACGGCGCCGGAGCCGTTGCTGTGCTTCTTTTCCACGCGGAACGCGCAGCGAATCGCCCCGTTGTCCTCCTCGCGGTGCCAGAACGGGCCGTTGTGGACCTCAAATTTGTCGCGGGTCCACGTCCACCAGCCGGCGAACTCCCCCGACGTCGCCTGGACGGCGCCGTCATGGCGGGGCGGGGCATTCTTGGGAACGAAATTCACCGGGCTCTCCGGTTGGGTCGCATAGGGAAAGGCTCAACAGAGCAATTCTCTATGCGTCGCACAATGCATAACGTCCGGAGCATTCACGGATGCAAATCGAACACGGGCATAGCCTGTACTTCCAGCAGGCCCTCCTCGCTATCGAAGAGCGTGAACTCATTGAGGTTCACCTTGTCGCAAAAGCGAAGGAATTTGAGCCGCTCACTCGCGGGGAAAGTCATCTTCCATAGCAGGTCTTGGTGCCTAGAAGGTGCCTAAGACTGTCTGCGGGCGAAGCTAAGCCATTGAAAACGCTGGCTGGGGCGCCTGGATTCGAACCAGGGGATGGCGGAATCATGACCCAAACCGGACGTTGCCAAAGAGCTCAATTCAGCCTGCGCGCCGCTCGCCAATCGTATTCACAGAAAGAATTGAATCGATGAAGGCCGCCAGTTCAGCCGTATTCGGAGAGCCGAATAACTGGGCCGGCGGTCCCTTCTCCCAGATGCGTCCTTGATGCATGAAAACAATCGTGTCGGCGCAATTTCGCGCGAAACCCATCTCATGGGTGACAAGCACCATCGTCATGCCGTCGTTCGCCAGCTTCTCAAGAACACGTACGACCTCGCCGATGAGCTCAGGATCAAGCGATGCGGTGATCTCGTCAAACAGAACGAGGCGCGGCTTCATGGCCAGCGCGCGCGCGATGGCGACACGCTGTTGCTGGCCGCCGGATAGTTGCTGCGGATAGGCCGCGATCTTGTCCTCGAGATCGACCATGCGGAGGACCTCGCGGGCGAGCTCGCGCGCAGCCGCGAGCGGCAGTCCCTTGGCGACTGTCGGTCCGAGCGTGAGGTTTCGCTCGACCGAAAGATGGGGGAAGAGATTATAGCTCTGGAAGACGATGCCGATTTCGCGACGGAGCTCCTTGAGCCGCCGCGGCGTCTGCTCGAACTCCTTGCCGTTGAACTCTATGGTGCCGCTATCCGGTCGTTCCAGCCCGTTGATGCACCGCAGCAGCGTGCTCTTTCCTGAGCCGCTGCGTCCGATGATCGCCAATGTCTCGCTCGGTTCGACCGCAAGCGATACGTCCGCGAGCGCCTGATGCGTGCCGAAGCGCTTAGAAATGTTTCTTAACGCCAAGAGTGGCATCGATGCGCCTCTCAAGATGCTGCGCCAACAGCGACAGCGGCCAGCAGATGATGAAATAGAGCACCGCCACGATCGGGTAGACGATCATCGGCTTGAAGGTCGCGTTGGTCATCAACTGTCCGGCGCGGGTCAGCTCGACGAAGCCGATGATCGCGGCGATCGAGGTGCTCTTGATGAGCTGCACCGCGAAGCCGACGGTCGGCGGGATCGAGATGCGCGCCGCTTGCGGCAGGATGACGTACCAAAGCTGCTTGGGAAGGCTGAGCGACAGGCATGCGGCCGCCTCCCATTGCGGCCGCGGGATGGCCTGGATCGAGCCACGCCAGATCTCGCCGAGGAATGCGCCGGAGTAGAGCGTGAAGGCAAGCAGCACCGCCGGCCAGGCATCCACCTGGATGTCGAAGATCACGGCGAGGCCGTAATAGGTGACGAAGAGCTGCATCAGCACCGGCGTACCCTGGAACAGCTCGATGTAGCCGGTCGCCAGCGCGCGCAGGATGCGCGAGGGCGCGGTGCGCAAAATCGCGATGAACAGTCCGACGATGCCGCCACCGATGAGCGCGCCGAGCGACAACAGCAACGTCCACGGAATGGCCTTCAGGAGATAAAGGAATTCGTTCAATCCGAAGCTGCGGCCCATCGCGCTAGGCCTCCCGGCCGCGCACGAATACCGCCCAGTAGATGGCGCTGAGGGTCGCCCGAAAGCCGAGCGCCATCGCCAGATAAAGCCCCGTCGCCACGAAGTAGAACTCGAAAGAACGGAAGGTGGTCGACTGCAGCGAGTTCGTGATCGCCGTCAACTCGACCGCCGAGATCGTCGAGACGACACTCGAACTCAGCATCAGCAAAATGAATTGACTCGCAAGCGCAGGATAAACCGTCTTCAGCGCCGGGAAGATGATGATGAAGCGGAATATGTGCAGACGCTTGAGGCCGAGCGCGCGCGCCGCCTCGATCTGGCCGACCGGTATGGCGTCGATCCCGGCGCGCACGATCTCGCTCGCATAGGCGCCGAGATTGATCGTCATGGCGACGAGCGCGGCGTTATTGGCGGTAAGGCGGATGCCGATGACCGGCAACGAGAAATAGAAGATGAAGATCTGCACCAGGAACGGCGTGTTGCGGATCAACTCAACATAGCTCGCGACCAGCCAGCGCACCGGCCGCGGCCCCGCGGTCTTTCCATAGGCGCAGAGGACGGCAACGCAGAGCCCCAGCACCATCGCGGTGGCGGAAAGCTGAATGGTGAGGAGCGCGCCCGTCAGCAGCTCCGGGAAGTGCTCCCAGACGACGTTGAACTGAAAGACGTAATTCACGCCACGTTTCTCCCGTCAGCGCGACGCGCTCAAAGCACGAGGCCGCCATAGCAAGGCTACGGCGGCCCCGACGCAGCGTCAGAATACGGGAAGGGGCGGCAGGTCGAGGCCGGTGTACTTCTTGTAGATCGCGGCGAGCGTGCCGTTCTGCGCATTGAGGAACAGCCAGGTATTGATCCACTGGCGCAGCTCGAAATCGCCCTGTCGCACGATCGGGCCATAAAACGCGGTCGTGACCGGCAGCTTCGTCTCAATCTGCTTGTCGGGATTGCCGTCCGCCACGGTCTTGCCGGCGAAGGACGTCATCGCGACCGCATCGACCTGCCCCGAGAGCAGAGCCTGGATCGTTGCGCCGATCTCGTCGAACCAGACGATGTTGGTCCCCTGCGGCGCCATCTTCGGCACCGTTGCCTCCTCGAGCGTCGCGCGGGTGATGCCGATGCGCTTGCCGACGAGATCGGCGGGCGTTTTGATCGACACCGCCTTGGGTCCGAAGATGACGATCGAGAGCGCGCCGTTCGGGTTGCAGTACATGATCGTCTTGGCGCGGTCGGTCGTGACCGAGATCGACGCGATGGTGACGTCAGCGCGGCCCGCCAGCAGCGCGGGGATGCGGCCGGTCGAGGGCACCTGCACGAATTCGATCTCGGCGCCCATGTCCTTCGCCATCAGGCGGGCGACCGCGACGTCCGAACCGTCGGGCTCATTGTCCTTGTTGAGGATACCGAACGGCGGATTGCCGACGTCGATGGCGACGCGAATCTTCTTGGCCTTGAGAATCTTGTCGAGCGTGCTTTCGGCATGGGCCGGCTGCACAAGCGACATCGCCGGCAGCGCGGCGAGCAACGCAACAGCGAACAATCTCAGGCAAATTTTCATGGCGTGTTCTCCCCTTGACCCTTGTCTTATTTTGTCACCATCGCGGTGGTTGCGGTGGCCTTCACAGCGGCGACACTTGGCCCGCTCGGGCGGGTTGCCCCGCGGCTGCGACCTTCAAAGTGCCTTCATGTAAGTAGCTGATTTATGACAGTGATAGCGCTTTCAAGGTTACCATCTGTTGATGGCGCGTCAAGCTATGCGCAGCCCAGATCAGGAGGTCCATCGACGCCGCGCTCTCCTCGAGGCGCGCACGGGTCCGGTCGACTCCCGAATGATGACGTTGGCCTCCAGCGCGATCTTTTCCGGGCCGGTACCGCCGCGAATACGATCGAGCAAGAAATCGGCGATCCGAACACCGATCAAATCGGCGGGAATGTGAACGGTGCTGAGCGGTGGGTCCAGCTGCGATACGATTTCGAGATCCGAGAAGCCCGCCACCGAGACATCGTCCGGTATCTGGAGTCCACGTAACCGACACTCGAAGAGGACGCCGATGGCCAAGGTGTCCGTCGTGCAGCAGATCGCCGTCAGATCGGGGTGAGCGGCTAAAAGCGCTCTCGTGGCGCTGCGGCCCTCGGCGATCGTCTGCGCCACTTCGATGATGCGGTCGGGACGTATGGCAATGCCGCGTTCTTCGAGGCAATCAAGAATGCCTTTGAGGCGGGCAGCGATTCGGTCATTGAGGCTGGGTGGCGCGGTAATGATTCCGAAATCGCGATGCCCTAGGTCAATAAGATATCGCGTCAGATCGAATGCGCCGCTCCGATTGTCGAAGCCGATACAGGGATGGGCATTCTGGCCGTCGAACTGATAAGTATTCACATAAGGTAGCTTCCGCGACCGCAGCAGCTCGTACACCTCTGGCGCATGTCGGTGGCCGACGAGCGCGATCCCATCAACGCCGCGCTCGATGAGGGCGCGGACTTGGCGCGCCTCCTTATCCTGATCGTAGTCGTTGGCCGCGACCAAAAGCTGATACCCGAATTCCTCTAACCGTTGCTGAAGCGCTCCAACACCCGTCGCGAAAATCCCGATTCCGAGCGTCGGCACGACATTCCCGATGGTCAACGAATTCCGCGAGGCCAGCGCTCGCGCCGCGCCGTCGCGCACATAACCGAGCTCATCCATCGACCGCATGACGCGATCGCGAATGGCCGGACTGACCGTCGCCGGATGGTTGAGCACGCGCGAAACCGATGCAGGCGAGACGCCTGCTCGCCGAGCCACATCGCCCAAGGTCGCCATGAAGGCACCATAACGATGAGGTTCCGAGATGGCCAGAAGCTCGGCTTCTGGCCCGAAGCGTTGACTAGCTGTGTCGCAGCAATATGTCCGGAATCGGGGGCAATCCGGACTCGTCTCCGAACGCCTCGAAACGTCGAGAATGACCCCAAGCAGACCTCAACGGTCGATATAAGTGGGAGCCGGGGTTGTGCTACGC